>CAXMPY010000064.1:0-11365 GCA_964195275.1 uncultured Paracoccaceae bacterium | reverse complement strand
TGGGCCTTTAAGATACGGGTGATTGGGTTTGTACGGCTTGTAGGCAGGCGGTGTACTGCGGTTGTACGGTTTGTGCGGCCGGAAATATCTGCGCGCGTAATGGTAACCAAAAAACGTTGATACCATTATGTGCTTGCCGTAGCCTACCCTGAATTCGGGGTATTTTGATGCCGGTATTTTCGGGCGAAGACCTGACCAAATCTGCTAAACTTTTGATCACCGGCGCATTGTTGTCGCCGACCCAAGTGGTCTGACAGCAGGTGCCGTGGGGTTGGATGCGGTTTTACGCTTCTATGATGCGAAGTCTAAAAATTTTCCGCAATCGGAAAACTGGAAAAGGAAGTAGCCAAGAAATTGGCGGCCCGGCTTAACGCAAAGGAATTTCACGCACCCAATGGCGCAGACATTCACTTGCCACAAATGATTGAGGCTGGGTTGGCCAGCCCTGCGGATTTCACCAACTGCAATCTTGATGCGGCCAAAGTCATTGATCAGATGATCGACCGGTTCAAAGAAGCTGAACACAAAACCCCGGAAAAATAGACGCATATCGGAACCTGTGCCTGCCAGTGCTAAGCGACCTTATGAACGATCCAAGGATGCTGGCGATCCTAGATCCTGCAATCAAAAGGAAAATGCTTGAACAAATTTCGCTAACTGCTGCGAAACTGGAACAATTGACCACACTACCGCGCGAGCAACTGGAACAACTGGCCAGCAAGTTTGAGATTGAGCAGGCCTTTGAACTGAGTGGCGCGGATTTGCAGGGGCAGCTGAGCCTGAAGGCTGAGGAATTTCGTGATTATCGCAATCAGATCGAGGCGATTGATGATCGGGTCTCAGGCCTGGGCAATCTGAAGGCGGCGGCGCGGGATGCGGCGGAGCGGCTGGATTTTGACGAAGTCGAGAACGTTATGGCGCGGGTGGATGAGGTGGAAACCGAAATTACCGCCGAGGCAAAAGAAATCCGCGCCGCCAATGCGTTTCTGCGCGGGCGGGTGCAACAGGCGTTTGATATATACAATGCTGCAGCGGATAGTTTCAGGTCAGTTTATCAACTAGAACCGGCGCGACGGCGCAATGATTATGCGGCTCTTCTTTACAGGCACGGTTTGCGCTACGGAGGTAAAGGGCTGGGGCTGGCAGCTGATATGATGCGCGCGGCGCTGGACGATACCAATGAGACAGAATATCCTGATCTTTGGGCCATGACGCAGAACAACCTGGGTACCGTGCTGAGCGAACAGGCCAACCGGCTGGGTGGTTCGGAAGGTGCAGCGCTGAGTGGCGGAGGCGATCACCGCCTATCGCGCGGCATCGCGGGTTTACACCGAGGCAACGCATCCGGTGCAGTGGGCCAAGACGCAGGAAAACTTGGCGATGCTGCAGGTGGCAATGGCTGGAATGGATGGGACGGATGTTGCCAGTCGCTTGGGTAAAGCGTTGGAGCATGTGGACAATGCGCTGCGGGTGTTTGAGCCAAAGACGATGCCCTACGATTATGACACAGCGTCTGACCTGAAGAAACAGATCGAGGCAATGCGGGCTGAATTGTAGGGCAGTGTCCGGACCTTGGGGTGGGCGAGAAGCGACCTCCCCGTGGGGGAGGCCCGGGCGCTGCTCCTGCGAGCACGGGCGTATAAGGAATGAAGTTGGGCATCGGTGCAACCGAAAGCAACATCCCGCCCACCGCCTTGATCCCATCGCCCTGCCCGCTTAGAACGCCTCGACACCCCGCGCGAAGGAACCGACCCATGCAATCTTACGAGTACAAAGTTTTTCCGGCACCGATCAAAGGCGTAAAGGCCAAGGGCGTACGCGGCACGTCGGCGCGGTTTGCCCATGGTCTGGAAATCCTGATGAACGAAGCCGGGGCCGAGGGGTGGGAATATCTGCGCGCCGACACTCTGCCTTGCGAAGAACGTCGCGGGCTGCGCGGGCGTATAAACGTCGACCAGCATGTGTTGGTGTTTCGCCGCCGGATACAAAGCCAGGACGGGGCAGTATTGATGCCGGAAATGGCCACTAAGTCGCCCTTGGTGCTGGCCCAAGAAAATGCGGCCCCTGACACCGCCCAAGACAACAGTGCCCAAACCGACCCGGCACCAGTTGTTCGGTTGGGCCCGGCGTTAAGAAACCCTTTGGACAGCGCCAAGGTCGACTGATTTTTAGGTTAAGAATCAAATCGTTATGTATTTCATAACAAATACAATGGCCTATTTCAGTTTAGAATACAGGTCTGATCATTGCTGCCACTAACGAAATTCGTCGCCCTAGAATTCGCGCTGATATGCAACATTTTTAACTGCTGTTGCCTCATTTCGGTCACAACTTTTGTTGTTTGGCCAAATCGCCCACATTAATGTGCCAATCAGCGGTGGGGGCTGCATCGACACGGGCGGAGGTTTTTTGTGGAACGTTACGAGTATTGGGTGGTTAAAGCCCCGGATAAAAGTTCAAAATTCGAAGGGTTGTCAAAGGCTGACGATCCGTTTGCCCATACTTTGATGAACAGTATGAACGCGTTGGCCCGCGATGGTTGGCAGTTTTTGCGGACTGAAAAGGTGATTGAAAAACGGCGTTCATTTTTACGGGGCGCGTCCAGTTGGCAGTACGACTATATGGTGTATCGGGGTCCACTGCGCGGTAAGGGTATGACGTTGGCTGAACCTGTGACGCCGGCACGGGTGCGTCACGAACAGCCGCCAAATATCGAGATGTTGCGAGATCGGATTTCGCAGGTCGCTACCGAACGCGGCCCAGTGGCGACTCTGGTCAGCTGATTTGCGCTAATCTTGGCCCGCTGGCACATCCAGTTTCAGGGCCAGGGCATGAATGCGGGCGATCAGGTTCTTGCCCAGCGCGTCATGCACGGCGCGGTGGCGTTGAATGCGGCTTAGGCCGGTGAATTTGCTGGAGAATACCGTTAGATTGAAATGGCTTTCGCCACCTTCCTGATACCCGCTGTGACCGCGATGGGCCTCGCTGTCGTCGACAATCTCAAAATTGCCGTCCCCGAACGCGATCAGCAATTTTTCGCGGATTTCCTGTGTAACTGACATTTTTTGATTCCACCTCTTCTATCCTGACCCAAATGGTTTAAACTCGTTGGGCCGAGTCGAAAAGGTATGAATTATGGTTAAATCAGATCCGTTCGGATTTGACATGTCGGTGTCAACCGACAAGAAAAAACGAACGCGTGGCAAACGTGGGATGTCGGGGGCGTTTGAAACGTCAACCCGGGCCTGCGAACATCCGGGTTGCCAGGAAACCGGGCAATACCGCGCACCGCGCGCGCCTGATGTTCTGGATGATTACCTGTGGTTCTGCAAAGAACACGTGCGCGCCTACAATCTGAAATGGAATTTCTTTAACGGTGCTACCGAAGAAGAAATGCTGGAACAACTGGACAAAGACCGGGTGTGGGAGCGGGAAACAAAGCCGTTCAAAAAGGGTGAAGAAGCAAAAGCCTGGTCGCGTCTTGGCATTGATGATCCGCATCAAGTGTTGGGGGCGAACGCCACGCAAAACCCTGGCAAATCCATTACCGGAACGCGCAAACTGCCGCCGACAGAACGCAAGGCGATTGCAATTCTTGAGGCCAAAGACCATTGGAAAAAGAAAGAATTACGCAAACAATACAAAGCGTTGATCAAGGTATTACATCCAGACATGAACGGCGGTGACCGGTCACAGGAAGAGCAGCTGCAAGAAGTTGTCTGGGCCTGGGATCAGATCAAAGAAAGCCGGTATTTTAAGGATTAGTGTTTTGGTTACTTGTGCGGCGCTTGTGGTGTTTGGGGACAGCTATGCGGTCGGCATTTCGTGAACAATGGCCTTAGCGGTATGACTAATAAACACGTGAAATTCTAGCTCAATTTACCGTCGACTCAGATAAACCAAATGCTCTGGGATCGCCCGTTCAATTTGGTCGGCGGACACTTTCACAAGCAGTCGAGATAAGGCGAGTTTGGCGCCTGAAATTCGACATTGTTCGTGACCGGAATGATGGCGACGGTCAATGGTCGCAATCCTTGCCCTTCACGTCTGCCGTCTGCGACAAATCTGACATCCGTCGGCGCGTATGATATGTAACACCAAATCGCAAATTTGGGTGATGGCTGTTGGCATTTTGTTGCTCTGAAACTGAGTTGGCCCTTAAGAAACAATTTGCGGGCACCTACGCGACAACAATGGCGCCAGCAATGCTGGCGATTGAGCGCAAAGTTTGTGGTTGCGACTATGGTGGCAACAGCTGGACCAGCAAAGACCAGGCTGATGAATTGATCCGGCTGCTGGGGATTGGTCCCAATACTGATCTTATTGATCTTGGGGCCGGGGCGGGTTGGCCGGGGATCTACAGCGCAAAGATGTCCGGTTGCGCGGTCACCCTTGTCGATTTGCCCGAAATCGGGTTGCAGATCGCGATGAAGCGGGCCCAAGAAGAAGGCATTGCGGATTGCGTATCATCCAAGATTGCCGACGCCGCTGACTTGCCGTTTTCGCAATCCAGCTTTGATGCAATCAGTCATAGTGATCTGCTATGTTGCCTGATCCGAAAACGCGCCGTGCTTGAGCAATGCCGCCGTGTCATTCGCAAGGGTGGGGTTATGGTTTTCACCGTAATCTCTATCGCGACGGGTCTTAGCAAAACCTCCTACAACCGTGCGGTTAAAAATGCACCTGAATTTGTTGAAACCGAGGATAGTTACCGGGTACTTCTGGCAGCATCCGGATGGGCCGTGACCGAATGGCAAGATCTGACCGGTGAATATCGCGACAGCTGCCAACGACAGATAAACGCCGACTACGACAGCCGCGCAGAGCTTGCGGAATTGTTGGGTGCGAAGGAAACCAAACAGCGCCTGGCAAAATGGCGCTTGAAACTTCGCGCCATCCAAGATGGTCTGTTCGTACGAGAGCTTTTCGTTTGCAAGCCAATATAAGTTAAAGGAAGATACACCATGATATTCAGACAGCTCTTTGACAGAACGTCCAGTACGTACACCTATCTTTTGGCCAGCCGGAACGGCGGCGAGGCGCTTTTGATCGACCCGGTTCTTGAACAGACCGGGCGCTACTTAAAGCTGCTTGAAGAACTTGACCTTAAGCTGGTCAAAGTTATCGACACCCATGTTCACGCCGACCATGTCAGCGCTATGGGTAAACTTAGGGATGCCACACGATGCGTTACTGTGATGGGCGAACAAAGCCCAACTGATGTGGTGTCGATGCGGGTAAGTGACCAGGACAAGCTGACGATTGAAGGCCTGACACTGACCGCATTATATACGCCCGGCCACACCAGCGAAAGTTACAGTTTTTTGATGGACGATCGGATATTCACCGGCGACACCCTGCTGATACGGGGCACCGGGCGCACAGATTTCCAGAACGGTGACCCCTATGACCAATATCATTCACTTTTTGAGCGCATTCTGAAACTGCCCGAAAACACATTCGTCTATCCGGGTCATGATTATAAGGGCGATACCGTCAGTACGATTGGCGAAGAGAAAGCGTTTAATCCGCGCCTTAACGTCTCTTCGGTTGAAGAATATGCAGAAATTATGAACAACTTGAACTTGCCAAACCCAAAGATGATGGACGTTGCCGTGCCCGAGAATTTAAGGCTTGGGTTACGCTTAGACGCGCAACACCGTGTTGCCTCGATAGAAATCGAAGAATTGCTTGAAAGCTGGCCGAATGTGCAAGTGCAACTGGTCGACATTCGAGAAGACAGCGAACGCAAGCGCGAAGGGGCAATTCCCGGGTCCATTCATCTGCCCTACGGTCGGTTTGCATCCCATTGCGCAGAGGCGGGTGCGCTGCGCGGCCTAAGCCGGAATGCGCGATTGCTGATCTATTGCGCGGTCGGCGAACGATCAACACTGGCGGTCGAAATTGCCGATGAACATGGTCTTAAGGACATTGCCCACATGCCGGGCGGGTTTCGCGCTTGGAAATCGGCCGGTGGCGCGGTCGAGGCTGGTGATTAGCAGCCCTTAAGAACCAGACCCTAAACACCTTTCCGCCGGCTCAAAACAAAGGCCGCAGAAAAAGATCCGCGGCCTGAATTTTTAGGGAATGGCTCAGGCCGACTTGAACACCAGACTGACGCCGTTCAGGCAATGGCGTTTGCCAGTCGGGGCCGGGCCGTCATCAAAGATATGGCCAAAATGGCTGCCACAGCGGCGGCAATGGGTTTCGGTGCGCACCCGGATTAGTATTCGGTCACCTTTGGTGCGAATGGCATTTGGAATTGCGTTCCAAAACGACGGCCAACCGGTGCCGCTGTCAAATTTGGTGGCCGCCTCGTAGACCGGCAAATCGCAACCGGCGCAGTGGTAGGTGCCAGCGGCATAGTTCTTGTCCAGCGGGCTGGACCCGGCCCGTTCAGTGCCACCTTTGCGCATGACTTTGTATTGCAGCGAAGTCAGCAAAGATTTCCATTCTGCCTTGGAACGGGTGATTTCAAAGGTTTCGGCCGCAAATGCCGATCCGGCAAATGCCGGAACGCTCAGTGCCGCCGTGGATAGTTTCAAAAAATCGCGCCGTTTCATGGTCGCCTCCGGTTTTGGTTATTCATGCTGTTGTGCTTGATTTAACCCAAACCTAGGCCCGTCGATATGGGCCCCAATTAAACGTGAACACAGTTCAACAGGATCGGCCAATTGTTACAGGTAATCGACGAAATATCAGGGTGGGATAGTGCCAAAAACAGAAATGTTTCAATATACCTTGGCTTCTTTTCAGCTCAAATATCCCCGCTGGAGGCACCGCGATGCAGCGCAGCTGCGGCGCAATTTGGGCAAAATTCGCTGAATAGAATGCATGGGCTACGGTTGCAATTGTCGCATGCGGTTCAGCGCAGTTGCACCGCCGCCAGGATCGGGCCGTTATTGGCGGCCTGTACAATGACCACCACCGGGTCGGTTCCACTGACATTAACGGTCATGTCCAATGCCGATGATCCATTCCATTTCTTGATCTGATCCCACTGGGTCACGATATTGTTGTACTCGATAGTGCGCCCGGCATTTTCGCCGCGTCTGATAGCGACTGAACTAAGCGGGGTATAGCGCACCAGTTGCACCTGCATCGCCTGGCCCTTGCCCCGGGTCAGATTTGCGTCGATCGACAACCTGTCGCCGTTGCGCACCACATCAAGTTTGACGCCGGTATTTTTGTTGCGCAGCGCCTCGACTGCTTCGACCACCTCCATCGGGTGGTTGCCGATCACATGTGATATGCCCCCGATCACCATCTGCGGCGTATAGATCGACCGGCTGTTCGCGGCCTGGGCATAGGCCCGTTGTCTTTTGGTGTATTTTGGGTCGGCAAATGTATCTTTCCAGCCGATGTAATCCCAATAGTCCACGTGCAGCGCCAGCGCGATCACGTCGTCACGGGCCGCCAGTTTGTGCAGAATTTTGTCGGCTGGTGGACAGGATGAACAGCCTTGGGAAGTATAAAGCTCGACAACAACCTGATTTGTCTGCGCCAGAGCGGAACCAGCAAACAGTAGCGTCATCGTTGCGATCAAAGCGGATACTGTTCGGCGCATTTTTTGGTTTTCCATTTTCTTGGTGTCGTCATTTCATTTAGACCAGATGGTTATAAACTGCCAATCAAGCCTTTGCGAGAAAATCGAAATATTACATGGTAGGTTTGTGACCTTGCGCCGAATTGTACACAATAGTATACAATTGTTAACTCTTCCTTGATCACACAACCATACTGCTGCATTAGCATAGAAATACAGCTGACTTCATTACTATTATTCGGAGGCTACAATGCCCATAGTTGTTGGAAATGACACCGCAAAAACCCGCAGAACCCTAAATTCGGGGGCGCAAAGCGTTGACTATTATTCAATTCCCGCAGCACAGGCAGCCGGATTGGGCGATTTTTCGCGCCTGCCTGCGGCACTGAAAGTGGTGTTGGAAAATATGCTGCGCTTTGAAGATGGCAAGACCGTTACCGTGGACGACATTAAGGCGTTTAGCGTCTGGGGCGAAAATGGTGGCAACAATCCCCGCGAAATCGCCTATCGGCCGGCCCGTGTGTTGATGCAGGATTTTACCGGCGTTCCGGCCGTTGTAGATCTGGCAGCAATGCGTGACGGTATCGTCGCACTTGGCGGGGACGCCGAAAAGATCAACCCACTAACGCCGGTTGATTTGGTAATTGACCATTCAGTGATGATTGACGAATTTGGCACACCGCGCGCGTTTGCGATGAATGTTGAACGCGAATATGAACGAAATATCGAACGCTATACGTTCCTTAAATGGGGCCAATCTGCGTTTGATAATTTCCGCGTGGTGCCACCGGGCACCGGGATTTGCCATCAGGTCAATCTGGAATATCTGGCCCAAACCGTCTGGACCGACAACGACCAGAACGGCGTAACAGTTGCTTATCCCGATACGTTGGTTGGCACCGACAGTCACACAACAATGGTTAACGGATTGGCGGTTCTGGGCTGGGGCGTGGGTGGTATCGAAGCCGAGGCCGCGATGTTGGGTCAGCCAATTTCAATGCTGATCCCGGACGTTGTCGGGTTCGAGCTGACCGGTGAAATGGTCGAAGGCACCACGGCCACCGATCTGGTGCTAAAGGTGGTGGCCATGCTGCGCGCCCACGGCGTTGTTGGCAAATTTGTTGAATTTTATGGCGGCGGGCTGGACCGGTTGCCGCTGGCCGATCGGGCGACCATTGCCAATATGGCCCCGGAATACGGCGCAACATGTGGATTTTTCCCGATTGATGATGAAACATTGCGATACATGCGGGTATCGGGCCGTGACGAAGACCGGATTGCACTGGTCAAAGTCTATGCCAAGGAAAATGGGTTTTGGCGCGGTGATGACTATGCACCGATCTATACGACCACGTTATCGCTGGATATGGGCACGATTGTACCGGCGATTTCCGGCCCTAAGCGTCCGCAAGACTATGTTGCCCTGACCGATGCAAAAACCGCATTTCGTCAAGAAATGGAAACGACCTTTAATCGGCCTATGGATTTGCAAGCACCGGTAGCCGGTGAAGACTACACTATGAACAGCGGTAAGGTTGTTATTGCGTCGATCACCAGCTGCACCAATACCAGCAATCCTTATGTGATGATCGGCGCCGGGTTGGTGGCGAAAAAGGCGGCAGCACTTGGCCTGAACCGCCAGCCTTGGGTGAAAACCTCGTTGGCGCCTGGGTCTCAAGTGGTCAGCGAATATCTGGAAGCGGCCGGGTTGCAGGAACATCTGGATTCAATTGGCTTCAATCTGGTGGGCTACGGCTGCACAACCTGCATCGGTAATTCCGGGCCGATCCAAAAGGAACTGTCAGCGGCTATTTCAGATGCTGATCTGGTGGCTGTGTCTGTACTATCCGGAAACCGAAATTTTGAGGGCCGGATCAGCCCGGATGTGCGCGCCAATTATCTGGCCAGCCCACCCTTGGTTGTGGCCTACGCACTGGCCGGGACAATGGATATTGATCTGACATCCGAACCGATTGGGCAGGATAAAAATGGCAAAGACGTTTACCTGCGCGACATCTGGCCAACCACGCAGGAGATTTCCGAACTGGTTGAAAAAACCGTGACCCGTGAAGCGTTTCAGGCAAAATATGCCGAAGTCTTTACTGGCGATGATAAGTGGCAGGCGGTCAAAACCACCGACAGCCTGACCTATGACTGGCCGTCCGCCAGTACCTATGTGCAAAACCCGCCCTATTTTCAGGGCATGGATGCCGAGCCCGGTACGATTTCCGATGTTAAGGACGCCAAAGTGCTGGCGATACTGGGTGATTTTGTCACCACCGACCATATTTCACCGGCAGGATCATTTGCACACAGCACCCCGGCAGGGGAATATTTGACCGACCGTCAGGTGACGCCGCGGGAATTTAATTCCTACGGATCACGACGCGGCAATCATCAGGTGATGATGCGCGGTACATTTGCCAATATTCGCATCAAGAACGAGATATTGGACAATGTTGAAGGTGGTTACACCCAGGGACCAGATGGCAGCCAGATGTCGATTTATGACGCCGCAATGGCGTATCAGGCAGCGGAAACGCCGTTGGTTATATTTGCAGGCGAACAATATGGCGCCGGGTCGTCGCGGGATTGGGCGGCCAAGGGCACGGCCTTGCTGGGCGTAAAAGCAGTGATTGCAGGAAGTTTTGAGCGCATCCACAGATCAAACCTGGTTGGCATGGGGGTTATTCCGTTTGAATTTACCGGCGACGATAGTCGCACGTCTTTGGCGCTAACTGGGCAGGAAACCGTTTCTATCAGTGGGCTTGAGGGCGATTTGAAGCCGTTGGCAGAAGTGCCGGCAGTAATCACGCGCGCTGATGGCAGCAGCACTGAGATCACGCTGAAATGTCGGATCGATACGGCTGTTGAAATCGAATATATCGAAAACGGCGGTGTGCTGCACTATGTGCTGCGGAATTTAGCGAAGGCTTCGTAAAGGGCGGGTCGCTTTTCTGGCCAAGGTTTGTTGCGTCATCTGGTGACGCGGCGGTCCTGAGCTAGTTGCGACGGTGAACCTTTTCCGCGCGCCGGGCGCGGTTTGCAGCGTGTACCAATGCCTGGTCAAATCCACCGTCTGGAAATTCGGCGGCAATTTGGCCTGCCGTTAGGACGAACAAACGCGCAAGTTCTTTACGGGAACTTTCAAACCGGACAAGTGACTGGCTTTTGGTTGAAGCAGACCGAATATAGAATGAACCACGGTCGTCCTGGCTTGAAGAACTATCACGATCATTGTCTTTGCTAACTTTGGGTGGGCTGGTCAGTTCGACGTCCGGGGGTGCGGTCGTGTTTGAACTAGTGTTATCAGAGGGTTCGTCGGTTCCATCTCCACTATCGGTCACAACGTTACCATTATTGTTGTTGCCGTTATTAGCGTTGTTGCGATTAGCGTTGTTGCTATTGTTGGTGTTGGTGCCATTTCTATCGCTATTTGAAAATGCGGGGCCAGCAATGATCAGGGCCAATGCTAGGATCAGCAGTGGCAGCGTCAGTCTGGCGATTTTTCGCGCACCCATAGGGCTGGCAGAGCGCATATTCGGCATTTTGATTCCGTTTACAACGTTTACAATGTGCCACCCAAGCCCGTGCAATCTGACCGATCTAAGTGGTGGCATTAGGGCAAAAGTTCGGATTTATTGTCTCAATTGTGGAAACATTACGACATTGGTCATCTTGTGGGGCACCCAAAACCGGGCCAAACCACCGAAAATTGGATGCGAAATGACTTGTTTTCAAATGGGCGCATAATGCTTGCGATTTATTTAGAACATCTGGTTTTCCATTGTTGAATACAAAATCCGAAACAAGCCGTTA
>CAXMPY010000063.1:0-11562 GCA_964195275.1 uncultured Paracoccaceae bacterium | reverse complement strand
TTAACCACGTCGACAACACGTTCGGCCATACGATTGGCCAATTCCTGCACTGCGATGGTTTCAGGCACCTGAACATCGCGCACAACCTTTTCATGCACTTCAGCGCCACCAAGTGCTTTAAGCCGTGCGCGTTCCTGCTTGCGTTTCATTGCCGCCATAGATCGCTGGCGGCCACCGTCGCGACCGGCCAGGGCCTGATTTAGCGTCAATTTACCAGCACGACGGCCATCGTTCTGTGCCGCCTTGCCCTTGTTTTCGCGACGTGGCTCGCGGTCTGTTTTGCGTGGCGCGCTGGATGGCTTTGCTGCTGCACGTTGAACAGGCGCATCTTCCTGCGGGGCCGCACTTGCTTCGGCTGCGCGGATTGCACTTGCCTCTTCATCGCGTTTTTTGGTTTCGGCCTCTTCAGTTTTTTGGCGAACTTTTTCATCGTGCTCGCGGGATTCGCGTTCTTTTGCCTCGACTTCTTCACGTCGACGGGCGCGATCAACCTCGCGTTTTTCTTCCTGGGCGATACGGGCCTTTTCGTCTTCGACTTCGCGCGCTTTGGCAACTTTAAGCGCCCTTAGCCGGCGCTCCATTTCTGAGTCAGAAATACCTGCCGGACGTTTGGCGGCACCAGCTTTTGATGCGGCCTTTGCCGACGTTGCATTGGGGGCAACCGGTGCTGCACCTACCTTGGGGACAACCACGCGTTTACGCTTTGTCTCAACAACAACATTTTTGGTCCGCCCATGGCTAAAGCTTTGCTTCACCTGACCAGATCGAGGTCCACTGCGCAGACCCAAAGTTTTTTTGCCGTCACTATCGCTCATGTAGTCGTCTTATCCTTTTTTGGCGGTTTCCCACCGTCGATCTCGCGAAAGCCTGCCAATCGCGTGGCCTCCTCTACAACACGTGTAGTGAGTCCACCAGCGCCAAGCGCGCCATGTATCACACTTTCCCGCCCAAATGCCAAACCTAATTCCGCAGCGGTCAACATCCCGAAAAAACGCCCGCCTTCTGGCGTCCATAATTTGCCTTTGCCACGTTCAGATCCATCAGCAGCCTGTAGCAATACTTTGGCATGACCATCGGCCAACCAGCTTTTTACTTTTTCAAATCCAGCCACCGCTGAACCCATCTTGCGTGACATGGACACCAGATCAACAACCCGACGAACAAGCTGGCGTTCGACTTCAACAACCAGATCATCTGGGGCCTTTGCAGCCGTTTTCGCTGACCGTGCAAATAGGCCCTTTTTAATTGCCATTTCCAGAATGCTGCGTTCGGAAGTTATCCAAACACCGCGCCCGGGCAATTTGTCCAGAACATCCGGGACAACAACCGCTTGTGGTCCAACCACAAAGCGGATCATCCCGCGCGCAGGTTGGGTGTCACCGGTTACGATGCACTTGCGTTCGGGATCATCCCGATCTTTTTTCTGACCGCCGCGTGTCACGCGTAAATCCCGAGGCCAGATTAGGCCTCGGCCTCTTTTGTTGCTTCGCCGTCGGCGTCGGCTGATTCTTCGCCCTCTTCGGTTTCATCTTTAACTAAATCAGCCGGATCAACCCAGCCCAACCCAATGCGCGCCGTCATGATCAAATTCTGGGCTTCTTCAAGGCTCATGTCGAATTTCTCAAGGATGCCGTCATCTTTTGTGCGCTCGCCATCAACAGTTGTCCAACCCCCGGCCAATTCCCAATCAGCACAGGTTGCGAACTCATCCAGTGTTTTCACGCCATCTTCGGCCAGTGCTTCGACCATCTGTGGTGTCAGACCTTCGTTGTTGATTAGGCTGTCTTCGGCCCCCAATACGCGGGCGTGATCCAATGCCTTTTTGTTTTGACCTTCAATATGATCTTTGGCGCGGGCTTGCAGCTCGCTTGCTGTATCTTCATCAACACCGTCGATCACTATCAGCTCATCTGTCTGGACATAGGCGACTTCTTCCAGTGATGTGAAGCCTTCTGAAACCAGCAACTGCGCAAAAAATTCATCCAGGTCCAAAGTGTCCATAAACAATTTCGTGCGTTCTTCAAACTCGGCCTGCCGACGCGACGATTCTTCGGCCTCGGTCACAATGTCGATATCCAACCCTGTCAGCTGGCTGGCCAATCTTACATTCTGCCCACGGCGACCGATTGCCAATGACAACTGTTCGTCCGGTACCACGACTTCGATGCGTTCTGCTTCTTCATCCAGCACAACCTTGGTCACTTCTGCTGGTTGCAGCGCGTTTACCAGGAATGTCGGCGCATCCTCGTTCCACGGAATGATGTCGATCTTTTCGCCCTGCAATTCGTTGACAACCGCCTGCACGCGCGATCCGCGCATACCCACACAGGCACCAACCGGGTCAATTGATCCGTCATAGGAAATTACCGCGATCTTGGCGCGGCTTCCAGGGTCACGGGCAACCGCCTTAATCTCGATTATATTGTCATAGATCTCGGGTACTTCCATCTTGAACAGCTCGGCCATAAATTCTGGTGCTGTCCGGCTTAGGAAAATCTGTGGGCCGCGAACCTCGCGGCGAACTTCTTTGATGTAACAACGGATACGATCGTTCGGGCGATAGCTTTCACGACCAATTTTTTCGTTGCGCCGCAGTATGGCTTCACCAGTGCCAACATCGACGATAACATTGCCGTACTCTTCGCGCTTAACGACGCCGTTGATAATCGTACCGGCCCGGTCTTCAAATTCTTCAAACTGACGGTCCCGTTCAGCTTCGCGAATTTTCTGCAATATCACCTGCTTGGCGGATTGTGCCGCAATACGACCCATTTCAACCGGTGGCACTTCTTCTTCAAATATATCGCCGACGCTGGGGTCATCCAGATATGGTTTGGCCTGTTCAACGGTGAACTCGGCCTGGTAATTTTCCAGCTCTTCTTCTTCAACAACTGTGCGTACACGGGTAAATCTTGCCCGCCCGGTTTTACGGTCGATTACAACCCGAATGTCCATTTCCGCGCCGTAGCGGCTTTTGGCAGCCCGCGACAGGCTTTCTTCCATGGCTTCGATCACCAATACCGGGTCGATCATTTTTTCCCGCGCGACCGCTTCAGCGGTTTGCAAAAGTTCCAGCTGGTTTGCTGATGTGATTGCCATAGTCTTAGTCCTCCTGCGAACCGTCAGTTGTTTCTATTTCGTCAAATTTATCTTCATCCAGCGTCGCCGTGGCTTTGCGCTGGCGCAGCATTTCCTTGATCAGATCATCACTTAGAATCAGTTTTGCGTCCGTCAGCCATTCAAATTTCAGCCCGACGGTTCCCTGATCTATATTGACCAGTACTTCATCGCCCTCGACCCCGACCAATACCCCTTTGAAGCGGCGCTGTCCGTCGATCAGTTCGCCGGTTTCAATCTTAGCTTCATAGCCGGACCAATTTTCAAAATCCTTCAACCGGGTCAGCGGCCGGTCAATGCCGGGGCTTGAGACTTCCAGTGTATATTCGCCCTCGATCGGGTCCTCGACATCCAGAACCGCGCTAAGTGCTGTGGATATGGCGCCACATTGATCCACCTCGATGCCGCCTGTCGGGCGTTCGGCCATCACTTGAACAGTTTTGTACTGTTTTCCCATCAGCCGCACGCGCACCAGTTCAAAACCCATGCCCTCAATAACGGGCTGGATTATTTCAGCAAGACGCCGATCTATCGCGGCTTTGGCTATCAGATCCGACATTTGGGTTCCTGACGGTCTGGCTGACCGCATGATGACGTTTCGTACAAGCGCGGGTGACCGTATTTGCAAATGTCCAAGCACAAAAAAACGGGCCCGCGGCCCGTTATGAATTCCGGTGGAGCTTCGGGGGTGGAGGCCGACGCGCCGCTAATACGCGTGATATACGCCCTTGATGTTAAATCCGCAAGGGGCAGATTCCAAGCGGTTGAAAATCACAGTGATCAGCCCAATTGACATCAGCACAACAACCAAAGCGGTCGCGTTTAGTTGACAAATGCTACCAGGAATATATTTCTAATCGTAGCTAATTCATTCAATTGAGTGCAAGATGCCGAAAGTTTTGTTGGTCGCCACCGTAAGGGACGAAGGCCCCAATATTTTAGAATGGGTCGCCTATCACCGTATTATTGGCTTTGACCGTATCCAAATTTACCAAAACAATTCCTCTGATGATTCACAAAAAACATTGCCCACTTTGGCAAAAATCGGTGCAATTGAATATTTTCGAAATCATTGCGTCAAACAACAATGGCAAAACAAAGCATATCGGCGTGCATCATTTTCGGAGGCCTATACAAGTTCCGACTGGTGTATGGCGCTCGACGGCGATGATTTTCTAAACGTCAAAATCGGCAACGGTATGGTTGGCTACTTGATTGATACCTGTCCGGATGCGGAACAGATTCTTGTTAACTGGCGTAATTTTGGATCATCCGGACAGCTCGATCTTAGCGATGAATTGGTCATATCTCGCTACTGCTTGGTCGAAATTAAGACCGATACAGACATTAGTGAATTACACAGCGCAATTGTCGGGCTACCTATTAGTTAACAGCCATCAGCACATTCTTCCTAGCCCCCACTTATCCACCCTTTATCCCGGTGCGACCCATCGCAAAACGGTTTGTTCCCCGACAGCCCGCAACGACACAGAACGTATTTTTCATTCGTCGCACCTTCGCCCGAAGCTTGGGTTTCAATCACGGGGCCGGTCACCCAATTGGGGCCGTTTTCCTCAACCTCAATCTCGGCGCGATCCGGGATGATATGGGCACCGTCCATCAGCGCAAACGCACCCGACGGGCAGGCTGCAACCACAGCCTTCACTTCTTCAACTGAACCATTATCCAATTGTACCCAAGGCCTTTTGGTCGCATCAAAAATATTTCCGGCCACCCGCGCACATTCCGCCGCATGGGAACACAGCCGGGGGTTATAGGTTATTGAAATTTCGGAACCCTCATATGTGATCAACCGATCCCTGCCCGCCGCAACACCGCCACGCGACTGAAATTCGACGCCTTTATGCGAGCCGTCACAAAATGGTTTGTTTTTGCTATGGCCACAACGGCACAGAGCCATAACGGCCTTAACCGGAATATCGCTGCCATCTTCATTCTTGAAACTGGTAATGCCCTTTGCAATTAAAGGCCCATTTTCACGTTCCCTGATCGTTGGCTTGTCGCTATTCGACATACTGTTTACTCCTATTTTTTGTGCCACTCTTTTGGTAAAAGAAAACGGTGCTGGTCAATCCAGATAGCCAACATTCTGCACAAGTCTGCGTTATTCGCCTTGGTTATCCGCAGCAATTGCATCTGTTGCCCGCACAAGTTCGGCGCTGATACCGGGTTCTGACAGTGCGTGTCCGGCGCGCGGCACATAAAGCAGCTTGGATTTCGGCCATGCGTCGTGCAGTTTTTGAGCTGAAACGGGCGGGCAAATCATATCAAACCGGCCCTGTACGATCGTGCCGGGAATGTTCGCAATCTTATCAATATCGCGCAGTATCTGGCCGTCTTGGGTCAAAAATCCAGCATTGCTGAAATAATGATTCTCAAGCCGGGCAAAGGCGCGGGCATATTGCGCTGGGCCTTCGCCGGTCACACCATCGCTTCCCATCGACGCCAATGCGTTTTCCCAACGCGTCCAGGCCCGGCCAAACCGCGCTTCTTGTGTTGCATCACCTGAAAACAACCGCCGGTGATAGGCCGCTATCATATCGTCCTGTTCATCAGGTGGAATCAGATCAGAAAACGCTGCCCAAAGTTCGGGCCAGAATTGACCGGCGCCGCCACCATAAAACCATTTCAGTTCGGACTGGGTCATCAAAAACACACCACGCAACACCAGGTTCAAAACCCGCATCGGATGGGTTTCGGCATAAATCAGTGCCAGCGTTGCCCCCCAACTGCCACCAAACACCACCCACTGATCAATATTCAGCTTTTCCCGAATAGCCTCGATATCCGCAACCAAATGCCAGGTGGTGTTCGCATCAACACTGGCATGGGGGCGCGATTTACCGCAGCCGCGCTGATCAAACAGCACAATCCGAAACACCGCCGGGTCAAAATAGCGCCGCATCGCTGGGCTGCAGCCGCCACCAGGGCCGCCATGCAAAACCACGACCGGCAATCCCTTTGGGTTGCCGCATTGTTCGACATATATATTGTGCCCGTCGCCAACATCCAGCATTTGTGCGTGGAACGGTTTGATCGTCGGATACAGATGTTGCGCTGCGCTGATATTACCTGCTGTCTTATCCATTACGTTCTATATAATCTGTTATACCCGCCCCGACCACCGGTGGCAGTCAAACAAACTGTAGTCAGGATACAGGGAATGCAAGCAGCTGATTCCGTCGATACTGCCGAAGTTGCCAAATTCGAGGCAATGGCAACCCAATGGTGGGACCCGAACGGCAAGTTCAAACCGTTGCATATGATGAACCCCTGCCGGCTTGATTATATCACGGTTAAAATTGCAGAGGTTTTCGGCCGGGACCGCCGCAACCATCAACCGTTCAAGGGATTGAGGATACTGGATATTGGCTGTGGTGGTGGTTTGTTGTCCGAACCAATGGCGCGTCTTGGGGCTACGGTTGTTGGCGCGGACGCGGCACCGGCCAACATCCCTGTCGCCCAAACCCATGCCCGACAATCCGAACTTGAAATTGACTACCGGCACACCACCGCCGAAGCGCTGGCTGAGGCCCACGAACAATTCGACGTGGTTTTGAATATGGAGGTTATCGAACATGTCGCCGACCCAGCCGCGTTTTTGTCAGCCTGCCACAGCCTGCTAAAACCCGGTGGCGCAATGATCTGTTCAACCATCAACCGAAACCCGAAAAGTTTTCTGGTCGCCATAGTCGGTGCTGAATATATCATGCGCTGGCTGCCCCACGGCGCCCATGAATGGGATAAGTTCATAACCCCGGATGAATTGTCTGAACTGCTGAAATCCGCCGACCTAAACCTGGTTGATCGCACCGGATTTACCTTTAACCCGATCACCTGGGGCTGGTCGTTGTCTGATCGCGACCTGTCGGTCAATTACGTGACCACCAGCGTCAAACCCACCTAACCTAACACCTTCTTCTTTTTGAAAACATCCTCCAGCGAAGCGACCCCGCACGAAGTGCTCAAGAAAATTGCACCGCCAGGCGCTCAATTAAATATCCTGCGACAGGCGCAACCGCAGCTCTCGTAAAACCGGCAAGGCTGCGCGCGCTTTATCCATTCCAACGGCATCAACAACTTGGCCGACCACCGGCGCAATTGCGGCCAGCGCAATATCGCGTGCCCGCAATCCGGATGGGCTGATGGCGACAAACTTGCGCCGCGCATCATCCCAGTCGGGCCGAATATGCACGTGCCCGGCGCTTTCCAGTTTTTGCAACGTATTGGTGATTGCCCCGCGCGTTACGCTGAACGCGCCCGCCAATTGCGCCGGGCTGCGTTCTTCGTGAACATGGGCCAAATGGTTTAATACTGAAAAATGGCTTAGCTCCATGCCTTTGGGCAACGCCTTTGACAATCGGGCGCGCGCCAGTTGGTCAACCATAAAGATTTCACTGAATAGCGATACTGCCAGTGGATCATTCGGGTCGCTCATTTTTTGGGCCTTTAAATGATTGCTCATGGGTCAACGACGGCAAGCGTGCGCGCGTTTTATCCACTTCCTTCACATCAAAATCAACCATCGTCACCCCGGCCTCTGTGCCACCATCTGCCAAAACCTCGCCCCAGGGCGATATTGCCAGACTATGACCCCATGTTTCCCGGGCCTTGCGCCCCGCAGCCGGATGCACACCAGTTTGCGCCGGAGCCAGCACAAAGCACCCGGTTTCAATGGCCCGCGCCCGCAACAGTGTTTGCCAATGCGCCGCACCGGTAACCGGCGAAAATGCGGACGGGACCGTCAATATATGCGCACCTGCCTGCGCCAACTGTCGGTACAGGTCGGGAAATCGAATATCGTAACAAATTGTCATGCCAATACGGGCAAACCCGGCATCTGCAACAACCGCATGACTGCCGGGGCGATACCCCGCAGATTCGCGAAACGTTTCAGTTGGTGTGACCTGCACATCAAACATATGGATTTTGTCGTATCTCGCGACGATCCTGCCATCCGGTGAAATCAGAAGCGATCGGTTGGTAAATCGGCCATCGGGGTCAGCTGTCAGCAACGCCAATGATCCGATCAGCAACCAAATTTTCAGTGAACGGGCCTCGGCCTGCAGAGCAGCCAACGTTATATCGTCAGGCTCGTATTGCAAAACCGATCCCTGATGTGCCCGGTTCAGTGAAACGCAATTGGTAACTTCGGGGGTCAGAATAAATTCAGCTTTTGCTGCCGCCGCCTGACGCACATATTTCAGAGTATTAGGCAAGTTAGCCGCTGGATTGTCCGACGATGTCAGTTGTATCAGACCGGCCCGCAGCACTTAGGCGGCCAGTAACGCGTCTAACTTTCCCGCGCGATCCAGTGCAGCCAGTTCGTCAAATCCGCCTACGTGATCGGTACCGATAAATATCTGCGGTATGGTATGTCGACCGTTCGCACGGCCCAGCATTTCCTGTCGCCTACGCGGATTTAACGCCACATTAAATTCGACAAATTGCACTCCCTTTTTGTTCAAAAGGCGTTTGGCGGCATGGCAGTAGCCACACAGCGGCGAGGTATACATTTCCACAGATTTCATTGCGATATTCCCATGTTTCTCACCACATATAGGAAATCAGGCGTCTTTCGCAACGCGCGCCAAGGCCAGAACACAAACACGTGTTGCCCCGGCGACAAAACAGGCTTCGGTCGCGGCGGCAAAAGTCGCTCGAGATGTCATGACATCATCGACCAACAAAACTTCTTTGCCGGCCAGGCCCACCCCACGCCTGGCGTGTGGGCGGATTGAACTGGCCATATTGGCAAATCGTGCGCCCCGCCCAATTCCGTCCTGAGTGGCCTGATTATAGCGCCGCTTGATCAACCGGGTCCAATGGGCCGGGATCGGGGCAATTACCGCCCCGGGCCCGATCATTTCATGCATCGGTTTGGCCAACCAACGGGCAGCGGGTACCGCCAAATCTAACCGGTCGCCGTGTTTCAGGGCCAAAACCAGCCGGCGGGCGTTGCCTGCATACAGCAATGCCGCCCGACCTTTGTCCCAAGGTCGCGCGATCACCATACAGTCGTCGCGCAGTTCAGTTTTTGCATCCGATGCCCCTGGCAACGGTACGCCACAGGCGTCACAGATCAGCCCGGCAATAAATGGAGTGTTGCGCCAACAGTCACCGCACAGCGCGAATTCTTCATCAAGATATGCCGAGCAACGGATGCAGGCGGGCGGATAGATTAGACGCAAAGCTTTTTGCAATCCCAAGATATTCTCCCTATTTTGCACCCAACAAAAGGACGCCCAATGCCAACGCCGCCACCAATGACTGACCGTAATGCGCTGATCCGAAACCGCGCGCGCGCAGCGGCGATGGCCAGCCCGGCACTGTTTTTGCACACCGAGGCTATTGATGAGGTGAACCAAAGGTTGCAATTGGTTAACAGAACCTTTACGGCAGCCGCGATTGTCACCGGTTGGCCTGACATTTGGGCAAATGTTGCGTCCGGGGCCAACATTGTCGAAGATACCGACACCCTGAAACTTACCGAAAACACCCATGATCTGGTCATTCACGGCATGGCGCTGCATTGGGCCAATGATCCTGTCGGCCAATTGGTACAGGCGCGCCGCGCATTGCGCCCAGATGGGTTGTTTCTGGGAGTGATGTTGGGGGGCCAAACCCTATACGAACTGCGCCGTTGTTTGGCCGAAGCTGAGGTTGCAATTTGTGGAGGTCTGTCACCACGCATTGCCCCGATGGGTGAAATCCGCGACCTTGGCGCATTGTTGCAAAGGGCCGGCTTTGCGCTGCCGGTTGCTGATACATTCACCCTGAATGCCAGCTATGAAAACGCCAACAGTTTGATGCATGATCTAAGGGCGATGGGCGAAACCAACGTTTTGTCTGATCGCAACCGCCAACCGCTGCGGCGCGCCGTTCTGCAAGAAGCGACCGAAAGATACCAAAACACGT
This sequence comes from uncultured Paracoccaceae bacterium, assembly GCA_964195275.1. Classification (GTDB taxonomy): domain Bacteria; phylum Pseudomonadota; class Alphaproteobacteria; order Rhodobacterales; family Rhodobacteraceae; genus NVTR01. Next base: position 1,506 of record CAXMPY010000063.1, on the reverse strand, counting down.
TCGGCGAAAACGGACGCATTCCCGCAACATTCGAACTGATCGTTCTGACCGGTTGGGCGCCGTCATCCGACCAGCCCCAACCCCTGCGGCCGGGGACGGCGAACACACGTCTTGCGGACGCTTTGCACACGCAGGAACTGCCCGCGGAGGACCCGATTAAACCTGGCGGCATTTGACCACCTCAAAAAACAAGGTATTGCAACCGTATGATCCGTATCAGGGCGAAATCCAGATGACCAAAACGACCGCTCCAGAACCTAAACCCGGTGATCAGGCCGACGATGCGAACGGTAAAGTTGGTGTGCTGCTGGCGAATTTGGGCACACCGGACGCGACAAACTATTGGTCGATGCGTCGTTATCTGAATGAATTTTTATCGGATCAACGGGTGATTGATTATCCGCGCTGGCGCTGGCAGCCAATATTGCAAACCATCATTCTGACCAAACGGCCCTTTACGTCCGGCGCCGCCTATCGGTCGATCTGGAATAACGATGCAAACGAAAGCCCGCTGTTGACGATCACCAAGGCCCAGACTGCCAAAATGGCCAATATGTTGGCGGATATATATGGCGACCGGGTCGAAGTAGATTTTTGCATGCGCTACGGTAACCCGTCGACTGCATCGCGGGTTGAGACAATGGTCAAAAATGGCTGCCGCAGAATTCTGTTTTTCCCGCTTTACCCGCAATATGCCGGGGCAACGACAGGCACCGCAAATGACCATTTCTTTCGGGCGCTGATGGATCAAAAATGGCAACCAGCCGCGCGCACCGTTCCGGCCTATTTTGGCCAGCCATCCTATGTCGGCGCGCTGGCCCAATCGGTAACGCATGCCTACGCAAAACTGGACAAAAAACCGGATATGTTGCTGGCCTCATATCACGGCATGCCCAAACGCTATATGACAAACGGCGATCCGTATTATCACCAATGTTTGGAAACCACGCGATTGTTGTGCGAACGTTTAGGCTGGGATGAGACGTCGATTACCAGTGCGTTTCAATCCAAATTTGGCCTCGAAGAATGGTTGCAACCGGCTACGGTTGATCAGGTGGCAAAGCTGGCAGCGCAAGGTGTCAGGAACCTGGCCATCATCGCCCCGGCATTTTCGGCGGATTGCATCGAAACGCTAGAAGAAATCGAAGTGGAAATTCGTGATAGTTTCGTGGCCGCAGGTGGTAATACTTTTACCTACGTCCCGTGCCTGAACGATGACGATTTGCACATCGCAGCGTTGGCGCATGTAGTTCGCGAAAATCTGGCGGGCTGGGCCTAACGATCTGCCAAATGAAAAGGGGCCGCAAAACCGCAGCTCCTTTTAAACTCTGAAATCGTGTCGCTTAGTTGTTGGCGACAGCAGCTGCTACCAAGAGCAACAGAATTAGCGGAACGATAAAGCCACCAGCAGACGACGCTGCGGTTTCTTCCATCATAGGTGCTGCTTCCATTACAGGTGCTTCCAAACCGCCAGCGAATGCTGCGGTGGCGGCAACTGCAGTGATT
>CAXMPY010000062.1:5418-11641 GCA_964195275.1 uncultured Paracoccaceae bacterium | reverse complement strand
CACTGATACCGGCTATTTGACGGGCAATCAGGTTGTGGCTTTGGAAGCCGCGGCGGCAAAACGGGCGGCGGTATTGGAAGAAGAGGCGCGCCAACGACGTCAGGAACAAGAACGCCAAGACGCTGAATTCTGGCGCAGTACCGGGCGAAACGGCGATGAAGATAGCTTACGGGCCTATATTAAAAAGTACCCAGATGGGCTGTATTCAGAAATCGCGCTGGATCAGCTAGCGGTGTTTGACCAAGAGCGTCAGAAAAATGCCCAGCAGGCCGAAGCCATCGCCTGGGAACAGGCGCTTGGGGTGGACTCTGCCGATGGGTACAGCGCTTTTCTGGACCGTTTTCCAAAGGGCGCATTTGCGCAAGCTGCCAACGACAAGCTTGCCGCATTTCAGGCAGATCAGGATAACAGTGCTGCGATAGCACAGGAACGCAATGTGTTAAGCAACCCGATTACGCGGATACTGGTTGAGCAAAAATTGGCGGCACTTGGGTTCAAGCCGGGGCGGGTCGATGGTAAGATTGACGACAAAACCCGTAAAGCCGTGCGCCGTTTTCAGAAGGCGGCTGATTTACCGGTGTCGGGTTATGTCACGCAGGCAACAATAGTTCGCCTGCTGGCCGCACGCTAAACCACAAAACGAAAAGGCCGCCCCAAACTAAGGCGGCCTTGTCAAAATCGGATTGGTTCTGTTCAGCCCTGACGGGCTTTGAACCGTCGGTTTGTCTTGTTGATCACATAGACGCGGCCTTTGCGACGCACGACCCGGCAATCGCGGTGCCGACCCTTAAGTGAGCGGAGCGAATTTCTGACCTTCATAATCGGCGTCCTTCTGTCAACGCTTGCGCGCCTTAAATTCTGTTTGCCCCAAAATGGGGCGGTGGTGGGCGTAACAGGTTTCGAACCTGTGACCCCTTCGATGTCACCGAAGTGCTCTACCGCTGAGCTATACGCCCGACTTCGTAAGAACCCTATGCCCTGTTCATCTGGGCCAAAGCCTAAACAAACAAGACGCGGGGGTTTTCCCGCGCCGGTCAGCGAGGTCTATAAAAGGAGTCGAACCGGCTTTCAAGGGGTTTTGATACCGTTAAGTTTCAAGTTATATTAAAAGTGCAAAGGAGCATTCATATTGATCAATGCCTTCAAACTGACACTGCCGGAGAAACGCAGTTCGTGTTTGGTGTTTGCCTCGCCCCATAGCGGGAACGCGTATTCACAGGCGTTTTTGTCAAGTTCTATACTGAACGAGCGTGAAATCCGGTCGTCCGAAGATGCATTTGTGGATGTTTTGTTTTCAGCGGCGCCGTTGTTTGGCGCACCACTTTTGGCGGCAACACAGCCGCGGGCATTTGTCGATTTGAACAGAAGTGTCGACGAACTTGACCCAGCGGTGGTGCAGGGCATCACAAAATCATCGAACAATCCCCGGATTTCATCGGGACTGGGCGTAATTCCGCGCGTCGTTTCAAATGGACGGGCGATTTACCGTGGTAAAATTACCCGTTCGCAAGCTGTGCGTCGGCTGAAAGATACCTGGGGTCCGTATCATGCCCAGTTGGCGGCTGAACTTGCCAAAAGCCATGCGCTTTTTGGCAAATCGGTATTGATTGACTGCCATTCTATGCCCCACGAAGCGATTTCATCGATTAATCACGGTAAACAGGGATGTCCTGATATCGTTCTGGGCGACCGGTTTGGCGCGGCCGCCGAACCCGAGATTATGGCCCGGGTCGAGGCCGCTTTTGACGCCGCCGGCCTAACTGTGGCGCGCAATGCGCCATTTGCTGGGGCCTATACGGCGCAGCATTACGGCCGGCCGTCGCGCGGCCAACATGTGGTGCAAATCGAAATTGACCGTTCGCTTTATATGAACGAGAAAACCGTCCGCCCAAATGAAAATTTTGACGAACTTAAAGGCCTGATAACCCAGGTGATTGCTGATCTGGTGTCGATCGGGCGCTGCAAATTGCAATTGGCAGCGGAATAGTCAGACCGACAAAATTGAAGCGTCTCCGACGCTACATTTTTTGTTTAGATTTGCCTTCGGCGAGGATATTATTAGGAACAAATATCGGGGCAGGCAGGGTCTAGCGTAATGCCCGGCCCTTTTGAATTGCATCGGTTCCATATTTCTGGCGAATTTTGTCGGTGGCACGTTCGGTCTGGGTGCGTTTGTTTGCCCCCGGGTCCAATAGATCGCCTGACAGGTCGGCCAGCTCTGCATTCATCAGATCGCTGATCCCGACCCCCAACAAACGATAGGGACCCGGTTCGCCAACGCCGTCAAACAGCCCGCGCGCTGTGCGGTAAATCCGGTCGGCCAATTGTGTCGGGTCGCGTAGGCTAAGCCGGCGGCTGATCAGGCTGTGATTGGCCCGTTTCAATTTTAGGGTCACCACCCGTCCGGCGATATCACGGGCCTTAGCGCGGTCCGATACCTTTTCAGACAGACGCCAGATATGACCGTCCAGAATATCTGCGCTGGACGTGTCGTCAAAAAAAGTGGTTTCGTTTGAGATCGACTTGATCTGCGCATTGGCTGAAATACGGCGGCGGTCCTGGCCGCGTGCCAAGAAATACAAGCGATCCCCCATTGATCCAAACCGCTGGCCTAAATCCTTGCGATCCCAGCGCAAAAGATCGCTGAAGGTGCGGATGCCGGCCTTGTTTAGCGCATCGCGCGTGACTTGCCCGACGCCCCAGATCAGGTGCACTGGTTTGTCCCGCAAAAATGCGGTTGTGTCTGCCTTGCCGATTACCGAGAACCCGCGCGGCTTGTCCAGATCAGAGGCGACTTTGGCAAGAAATTTGTTGTGGCTCAGACCAATAGAACCGGTCAGACCCAATTCATCATTCATGTGTTTGACCAGCTGCGCCAGCATCACGGCGGGCGGCCGCGCGTGCAGTTTTAGAGTGCCGGTAAGATCCATAAAGGCTTCGTCAAGGGACAGGGGTTCGACCGACGGCGTCAATTCGTCCATCATCGCCCGGATGGCGCGCGATGCATCGACATAGGCCGACATTCTGGGTTTGACCACCTCGGCCTCGGGGCAAAGTTTCAGGGCCTGAAACATCGGCATGGCGCTGCGCACACCCTTGATTCGGGCGATATAGCAGGCCGTTGACACCACGCCGCGCCGTCCACCACCGATAATTACCGGTTTGTCACGTAAATCTGGGTTATCGCGTTTTTCCACCGACGCATAAAAGGCATCACAATCCATGTGCGCGATGGCCAGATCAAACAGTTCTGGGTGCGATTTTATCCGCGGGCTGGCACAGCTTGGACAGCGAACGCCGCTGTCAAACTGGGTCAGGCAATCACGGCACAGGGCTGGCATTTTGGGCTTTCGCATCTTTAATTTTCATGGTTTAGCCCCCATATAGTCGGTAATATCAGGCAAAAATGATAGGGGCGAACAGTGAATATTGAACAATTTTTATCCGAATTTGTAGGGCCAAACGCGATTTTTCTGTCGTTGGCCGCATTTATCATCATCAGCATATTTCTGGGTGTGCGCATTGTGCCGCAATCTGAAAAATATGTTGTCGAACGGTTCGGCCGTTTGCGGTCGGTTTTGGGACCAGGCATAAATTTTATCGTGCCGTTTCTGGATCGGGTTCGCCATAAGGTTTCGGTATTGGAACGCCAGCTGCCGGCCCATTCACAGGATGCGATTACATCTGACAATGTACTGGTTTCCGTCGAAACCAGCGTATTTTACCGAATATTGGAACCAGAAAAGACTGTGTATCGCATCCGCGATGTAGACGCGGCGATTTCCACAACCGTGGCCGGGATTGTGCGCGCCGGCATTGGCGAGATGGAGTTGGACGAAGTTCAGTCAAACCGCCAGCAACTGATTTCAAAAATTCAAGAACAGGTCGCCACTGCGGTTGACGACTGGGGAATTGAGGTAACACGGGCCGAGATACTGGATGTTAATCTGGATCAGGCGACGCGCGAAGCAATGTTGCAGCAGTTAAACGCCGAACGGGCGCGCCGCGCACAAGTGACCGAGGCAGAAGGCAGCAAACGCGCGATCGAACTGAACGCCGATGCCGAACTGTACGCCGCCGAACAGATCGCCAAAGCGCGCCGGATATCGGCGGATGCCGAGGCCTACGCAACCCAGGCCGTGGCCAAGGCGATTGCCGATAATGGGCTAGAAGCGGCGCAGTATCAGGTGGCGCTAAAACAGGTAGAGGCGCTGAAAGAATTGGGCGCGGGTGAGGGCAAGCAAACCATTGTTTTACCCGCAAACGCGCTGGAAGCGTTTGGCGACGCCTTTAAAATGCTGCCAGGGCGCAATCCATGATCTGGCAGGAATGGTGGGTCTGGGTCGTTGGCGGGATCATCTTGGGTGTGCTGGAACTTTTGGCACCGGCCTTTGTGCTGCTTGGGTTTTCTATCGGGGCACTGATGACCGGCGCGCTGATCGCGATCGGAATTGGCGGCGACGCGTTACCGGTTTTGATACTGGTTTTTGCGGTAACGTCGTTGGTCGCGTGGCTCGCCCTGCGCAGAATCTTTGGACTGCGCAAAGGGCAAGTCAAAATTTGGAAACGTGATATCAATGACAATTCTTAATTCAGGTCGCAGCGTCGCCACCGATTCGGGCGAGAAGAAAATACCCGGCCCTGCCTTTTGCCATCCACGCAATTGCAAAGGCCGAGACGCCAACACTTTCGAGATAAAACACTATGGTTTTTTCGTTTAACAGGTCCTTTTCTATGTCTGACAGCGACAAAAAATATACGAAAAATCCGAGCATGATGACGATGACGGATACCAAGACCCAACCGCAAACATTGCAAATCGCGTTGACCAGCAATCTCGTCAGAGGTGGCGGATTAGTTGAATTCGCCGCCCGTGGGCGCATTATAGATTGGGGCGGCGCGCCTGTGGTGATGCCAATTCGGCCTGAATGGTCTGCGCGGCGCCGCGCGGATCGCGCGATTGCCAAACCGGGCGACCAACCACGACATAATCAGCTCCATCGGCGATGGCCTGCGCTGGGGTCGCAACGCGTTTTTGGTCGCCAAGATCGGTGCCCACCGGACGCACGCCGGGAGTGACGATTAGCCGGTTTTCGGCCTGGGGCAGCGCGCGAATTCTGGCGGCCTCCTGCGGGCTGCAAATGATGCCGTCGGCACCGGCCTCAAACGCTAAAGCCGCGCGGTCAACCACAAGATCGGGCACAGAACCAGGCTGCATAAGCCCGGCGTCAAGGTCTGCCCGATCCAGCGAGGTCAGGATGGTCACAGCAAGTATTTTCATGTCGGACCCACCAACGCCTTCGCGCGCGGCGCGCACCACATGGGGGTCACCATGCACCGTGAGAAAATCCAGATCAAATTGCGCCAATCCACGCACCGCGGCCTCGACCGTTGCGCCGATGTCAAAAAGCTTCATATCCAGAAATATGCGCTTGCCGTGTTCTGATTTCAGTTCGTTGGCCAACGCCAGACCGCCCCCGGTTAGCATGCCAAGGCCGATTTTGTAAAAACTGACTGTATCGCCAATGGATTCGGCCAGTTTCAGACCGGCCAGGGCGTCTGGTACATCTAGCGCGACGATCAATTGATCTTTGTTCATGGCGTTCCCCGCACAACCCAGGTGTTAAGTGCAATGCAACCGGGGTGGCGTCAACCGCCAGCCATGCAGGAACCCAAATATTGTCGCGATAGTTCGCGCCCGATCCAGCGGCCTAGAGCGTGCTGGCGAAACTGGCGACATTGTCGGCGATTTCGGCCCAAGCATCGCTGTTGTCTCGCCCCGCAACCACAAAACCGTGGGAGGCATCTTTTACAAAGTGGACGGTGGCGCGTTTCCCCATATTTGCCACCATCTTGCGAATTTCATCCGACGATCCAAGGCTGTCGTTGGTGCCCTGTACAAAAAGATAAGCAAGTTTCGTTTGGCTCAAGTGGGCGGTTTGCGCCGGGTCGTTCATGCTGGGGTAGCCAAGCGATACGACACCCATAGCGGGCAGCCCAAATTGGGCTTCAGCCAGTGATGCGCTGTAGGCACTAACCGAATGGCCACCGGCCAGCAATGTTAGGTCAGGGGCGACAGACGCGGCCGTTTTTAATGCGGCGATCTGGGTTTGCACATGCGTGGCATCATCGTCAGTTGGCATGCCGGTAAACGGGACAAATTCTGATGCGTTTGAATACGGATATTCGAACCGGAACGTGGCGACGCCACGTTCACATAGCG
>CAXMPY010000062.1:0-5408 GCA_964195275.1 uncultured Paracoccaceae bacterium | reverse complement strand
CAAGGGAACATGCATAGTCGACCCTGAACCGTGACCAAGGACAAACAGCGCGCTGGCATTTTCGGGGCAGATAAAATGGGCGGCAACAGTGCCAATCCCGGGAATATCTACGGTATGTGGCCGGTCAATTTTCAATGAATAATCCCAGCATGTTAAGCTTGGCCATAAATCACATCCATATCTGGTTTCTCGGTACAATACATATGTACCCAGATATAGGCGTGGTTGAACAGGGCAAGAACAATGGCATTCCAGGAACCTGTAAGCAGCGCGATGCCCCAAAACCCCAGAAAAACAAAAGTGTACATGGCATTACTGGAATACTTAAACGCGCCTTCGGTCACCATCGGCATGTTGGCATATTCGTCGTAGAAATGATGACCGCCCAGAGCGCGGTTGATGGTGAAATATTTGAGGGCCGAATGCATGCCCCATATGGCTGGTAACAACAGCAACACCCCGACGATAAGTTGCAGGTTACGGTCACCGCTAAGCGAGCCCATATCAGCCCAACCAGCGACCAGCACCGACAGCGGGCGTGCCGCCAGAAAGGGCAGGAACATGATGCCCCAGATTTTCAGCGCCCGGCCCCCAAACAGGCGCACCATGATATTCAGATGTAATTGCAGCCGGAACACGACGGCGACCATGCTCTGGTGAAACAACGCTATGGCCATCGCAAGGTAGGCCCAACACAAGGTGCTGACCCCCAATAACCCGCCCTGAGGGCTGGTCAGTAACGAGCAGGCACCGGCAGTGATAAGCGCGGCGATCATCGCGTGCTGCACTTGGGCGCAAAAAATTTCGCGTTTCGGGGTTCGGGCGCGGATGTCAGCAAGGGATCGCATGGCAGGTCCTTTTTGCCAAAAGCATACTGGTTCGGGGCGATATTTCAAAATCGGGCTGATCGCGGCCTTTTTGGGATGTGGGATATTTAGGGAACAAAGATGGGCGTAGGGCACTTGTTCAAAAGCAGCAGAATACCCAAATAAACTTTAAGGCTTGTAAACTGGTGTGCTGCAAAGGTGGGCACCGACACTGAACAGGCGCTTACTAAGAAGGAGATTGCCGATGGACATGGAAAAGTTCACGGACCGGTCAAAGGGCTTTTTGCAAGCCGCACAGACCATCGCGATGCGCGACGACCATCAAAGGTTGGCGCCGGAACATTTGCTAAAAGCATTGTTGGATGACGATCAGGGGTTGGCCAGTAACTTGATCACGGCCGCTGGTGGCGCGCCGGGGCAAGTGATTGAGGCTGTGGATCTGGCCCTGGACAAAATGCCAAAAGTCAGCGGCGATGCTGCGCAGGTTTATATGGATCAGCAGACCTCAAAAGTGCTGGTCGAAGCCGAAAAAATTGCCAAAAAAGCAGGCGACAGTTTTGTACCGGTTGAACGGATACTGATGGCGCTGGCGATGGTGAAATCCAAAGCCAAAGAGGCGCTGGATACAGGATCAGTCACGGCGCAGGCGCTAAATTCAGCAATCAATGATGTACGCAAGGGGCGCACAGCGGATACTGCCAGCGCCGAAGAAAGTTATGACGCGCTGAAGAAATATGCCCAGGATCTGACCCAGGCGGCGCGCGATGGCAAGATTGACCCGATCATCGGGCGGGACGAAGAAATCCGGCGCACGATGCAGGTATTGTCACGGCGCACAAAGAACAACCCGGTTTTGATTGGCGAGCCCGGCGTTGGGAAAACCGCAATTGCCGAAGGTTTGGCGTTGCGAATTATCAATGGGGATGTGCCCGAAAGCCTGGCCAACAAAAAGCTGATGGCGCTGGATATGGGTGCGCTGATTGCCGGTGCGAAATATCGTGGCGAGTTTGAGGAGCGATTAAAGGCGGTTCTGAATGAAGTCACCGGCGCGGCGGGTGAGATCATCTTGTTTATTGATGAAATGCACACATTGGTCGGGGCTGGTAAGGCAGATGGTGCGATGGATGCATCCAACTTGCTGAAACCGGCATTGGCGCGCGGTGAATTGCATTGTGTCGGGGCAACGACGCTGGATGAATATCGCAAGCATGTGGAAAAAGACGCCGCCCTTGCACGACGTTTTCAGCCGGTTTTGGTTACAGAGCCCACCGTTGAAGATACGGTTTCTATCCTGCGTGGTATCAAGGAAAAATATGAACTGCACCACGGTGTGCGGATCAGCGATAACGCGTTGGTCGCCGCCTCGACCCTAAGCCATCGATATATCACCGACCGGTTTTTGCCGGATAAAGCGATCGATTTGATGGACGAGGCTGCGTCGCGTTTGCGCATGGAGGTGGACAGTAAACCTGAAGAACTGGACGCGCTGGACCGCGAAATCCTGCAAAAAATGATCGAAGCCGAGGCGCTTAAACAAGAGGACGACCAAGCGTCCAAAAAGCGCCTGGAATCATTGGAAAAAGAGCTGGGGGATTTGCAGCAGAAATCGGCCGCCATGACCGCTCAGTGGCAGGGTGAACGCGACAAACTAGAAGGTGCGCGCGGCCTGAAGGAACAGCTGGAAAGCGCGCGGGCCGAGTTGGAAAAGGCCAAACGGGAGGGCAATCTGGCCAAAGCGGGCGAACTGTCCTACGGGGTTATTCCGGATTTGGAAAAGCAATTGGCGGATGCGGAATCCCATGAAGAAACTGCGATGGTTGCCGAAGTGGTGCGCCCTGAACAAATTGCGCAGGTTGTTGAACGCTGGACCGGCATACCGACCACCAAAATGCTGGAAGGCGAGCGCGAAAAACTGCTGCGCATGGAAGATCAGATTGGCCATCGTGTGATCGGCCAACGCGCAGCTGTTACATCTGTTTCCAATGCGGTGCGCCGGGCGCGGGCTGGGTTGAATGATGAAAACCGGACTTTGGGGTCATTTTTGTTTCTGGGGCCAACGGGTGTCGGCAAGACCGAACTAACCAAGGCAGTAGCAGAATTTCTGTTTGATGACGACAGTGCGATGGTGCGCATTGATATGTCTGAATTTATGGAAAAGCACGCTGTTGCGCGCCTGATCGGGGCGCCACCAGGTTATATTGGCTACGATGAAGGTGGTGTGTTGACCGAAGCTGTTCGGCGTAGGCCCTATCAGGTGGTGTTGTTTGACGAGGTCGAAAAGGCGCACCCGGATGTGTTCAACGTATTGTTGCAGGTGCTGGATGATGGGGTCTTAACCGACGGGCAGGGACGGACCGTAGATTTTAAGCAGACGCTGATCATCCTGACATCCAATTTGGGGGCCCAAGCCCTAAGTCAATTGCCCCAAACCGCTGATGCGTCGGACGCCAAACGCGACGTGATGGATGCAGTACGGGCGCATTTCAGACCTGAATTTCTGAACCGGCTGGATGAAACCATCATATTTGACCGTCTTAGCCGCGCCAATATGGACGGGATCGTTGATATTCAGCTTGGGTTGCTGTCCCAGCGGCTGGCGGCACGTGGGATCACGTTAGAACTGGATGATGGGGCCAAAACCTGGCTGGCGGATGAAGGTTATGATCCGGTTTTCGGCGCGCGACCGCTAAAGCGGATAATGCAGCGCGCGTTGCAGGATCAATTGGCTGAAATGTTGTTGGCCGGCGATGTCATTGAGGGCGATTTGATCAAGGTGAATGCCGGTCCGGAAGGTTTGGTAGTTGGTGACCGGGTTGCGGCAAGCAACCGGCCCAAGCCGGATGACGCCACAGTGCATTGATCCCATGAAACGGTGACCAGAATAACGCGAAATGCCAAGGCCCTGCCAGTTGGCGGGGCTTTTCAGTTGCCTTTTGGCGGACGTATTTGCGTCAATTTTCCCGGTTAACGCTGGGGTAGTTGAAACATGCGAAAGCCTTGGGGAAGATCATTATGCCAGGATTTGTTGTACAAAAATCATCTGTAGTTCAGTTAAATACAGGCGTGCCAAACGCAGGTGCCGCGCTGGAAAACGGCGAATTATGGGACATAATTCGCCCGCTGAATGATGTGATGAACATTTCTGAGGGCCAGGCGCAATACGATGCCTCGGTGGCGCAGTTCTCCAAACAGCAACGGGCAGCGCACGCGGTGGTTTGGTATGTCAGTGACGTCCAAAATGGCGGCCATTGGCAATTTTTCTATAATACAACAGGTATATTGTGGGAAGCCGCGCAAAAAGGCTTGCGCGAGATCGGTGCCGGTGAAAATTCATTGATCTTGTCTGCAGCGGCTTTGCGGGCAGGTGGCGCACCGCCGTATGAACGCGCCAGCCGCCAAAGCCTGATGAAACGGCTTAGCCCAAAATTCACTGATCTGGATGCGCGGCTGAACAGATCTGATCCACTGTCTATTCTGATGGGCTATATTCAAGAGCACCGCGCGGCATTCGGAACCGCCAACCCTAAAAACGTTTAAGGTAAATGACGCGCCTGCGGCGCGGCTGATTTTTTTGATTCTTGGAAATTTGTAAAAAGAAGAAATCAATGTCGGGCGCGGCTTGGGTAGGGTGGCTGTAACAACAGCAGCCGTGTTGTCGCCATTGAACGGCAAAAAACCTGTCTGAAAACCCTGTCTTTATTGGACGTCACAGTTTGGTTGATGGCGCTAGACGTTTCAATACTCAACAACTTCGTGAGAATGGTTGGTTTGGATTTGCGCGCGCGCCAAAATAAGAGATGGTGGAGCAAGATTGTAGGAGCATACGATGCGCACACGTTGGAAGAACACGCTTAAGCATTCGCAGGTGACCCCCCAGGCGACATTTGTGAACCGTCGTCAGATGATCGCCGGTGCAGTGGCCACAAGCATTGCCGGTCCGGCATTTGCCAAGATTGCCACTGTGCCTAGTCGTTATTCAACGAATGCTGCGCCCAATTCGTTTGAGGATGTCACCACGTACAACAATTTTTATGAATTTGGCACCGACAAGGCCGATCCCGCTAAGAATGCCCATGCGCTGACAGTCGACCCCTGGTCGGTGAAAATCGACGGTATGGTGGACAAGCCCGGCAATTATGATCTGGCCGATATTATCGGCGGCGTGACGATGGAAGAACGAATTTACCGGCTGCGATGTGTCGAAGGCTGGTCTGCGGTGATCCCGTGGGTTGGGTTTGAGTTGTCGACCTTATTGAACCGGGTCGGCGTGCAAAGCGGTGCGAAATACGTGAAGTTTGAAACCCTGGTACGGCCGGCCGAAATGAACGGCCAGAAGCGGCGCCTGTTGAACTGGCCCTACGTTGAAGGTCTGCGCCTGGATGAAGCGATGAACCCGCTGACAATTTTGGCAACCGGGCTGTATGGTGAAGAACTGCCAAACCAGAACGGCGCGCCGTTGCGCTTGGTGGTGCCGTGGAAATATGGCTTTAAGTCGATAAAATCCATTGTCAGCATTTCGCTGGTAAATCGCGAGCCAGTGAATACCTGGCAGGAAACCAACGCCCGTGAATATGGGTTTTT
>CAXMPY010000061.1:0-11838 GCA_964195275.1 uncultured Paracoccaceae bacterium | reverse complement strand
TGCACCCGATCGAGAATGGTTAACCTATGGTGGGTTGCGTAAGCTGGGCACAGATGTCGCCGATGCGTTACAGGGGATTGGTATTGGGCGTGGCGATCGCGTGGCGATCGTGCTGAACAACGGGCCGGAAATGGCGACCGCATTTGTAACGATTGCCCAAGCCGCCACTACGACGCCGCTAAATCCAGCCTATCGGCAGGAAGAATACGAATTTTACCTGCAAGATATTGGGGCCAAGGCACTTGTGATTGCGGATGATTATAGTGGCCCTGCATTGTCGGCCGCCGAAAAGTTAGGCGTGGCAGTTCTGCGTTTATCGGTTGATCCGAAAACGCCAGCTGGTGTTTTCACGCTGGCGGGCGATAGTCGGATCAATGGTTGCGATACCACCGCGCCTTCTGCACAGGACATTGCGCTAATTCTGCACACTTCGGGCACAACGTCGCGCCCAAAAATTGTGCCGCTTTTGCACTCAAACGTCGTTGCGTCAGCCAACAATATCAGGGCGTCACTGGAGCTGACCCCAAAAGACCGCTGCCTGAATGTTATGCCGCTGTTTCACATTCATGGTCTGATTGCGGCGGTTTCGGCCTCGTTGGCAGCTGGCGCACAGATTTGGTGCGCTCCGGGCTTTAATGCATTGCGATTTTTTGCACAGCTCGATGATGCGCGCCCGACCTGGTATACCGCCGTTCCAACAATGCATCAGGCTATTCTAAGTCGCGCAAACCGAAACAATGCCGTCCTCAACCGCGTTAAGCTTCGATTTTTGCGGTCGTCATCGGCGTCGTTGCCGTCGCCCGTCATGGAAGAACTTGTCAGAACCTTCAAAGCGCCCGTAATCGAAGCTTATGGTATGACCGAAGCAGCACATCAAATGTGTTCAAACCCGTTGCCGCCGCGCATACAAAAACCTGGTGCCGTCGGCATCGCGGCCGGGCCAATGGTCAGAACCGCTAGTGAAACCAAAGCTGAATTGCTGGCGCCAGGGGAAACCGGGGAAATCGTCATTTGTGGTGCAAACGTGACACCGGGCTATGAAAGCAATCAAAAAGCGAATGACGACAACTTTTTTATGGCCGGTGGCCAGCGCTGGTTTCGCACCGGTGACCAAGGTGCGTTTGACGATGCAGGCTATCTGCGTCTGACTGGTCGCCTAAAAGAAATAATCAACCGGGGTGGCGAAAAAATCAGCCCGCTTGAAGTTGATGCGGTACTTCTTGGCCACCCGGAAATTGCGCAAGTCGTATGTTTTGCCGTGCCACATGCAAAGCTGGGCGAAGATATCGCGGTGGCGGCGGTTTTGACCGAAGGTTCCGCGATAGTGGAAAAAGACATCCGGATATTTGCCGCCGAACACCTGGCAGATTTCAAAGTGCCGCGCCAAGTGGTTCTGTTGGATGAAATACCAAAAGGGGCCACCGGCAAAATTCAGCGTATTGGCATGGCCGAAAAACTGGGACTGACAGCTGCTTGATCAAAGGATCGTTTTGCTATGAATATCTGCATATTCGGGGCCGGGGCAATTGGTGGGTTTTTGGGGGCCAAGCTGGTGCAGGCTGGCGCCAACGTTAGTTTTGTCGCCCGCGGTCCACATCTGGTAGCCATGCAAGCAAATGGCCTGACACTGATCGAACAAAATGGCGCGCCGTTCACGGTGGCCGTAAATGCCTCTGATGATCCAGCCGAACTGGGGTTGCAAGACTACGTTATCGTGACACTAAAGGCCCATTCGGTGCCTGGTGTGGTTGATCAGATGCAGCCGCTGATCGGTGGAAATACAACGATTGTGAGTGGCGTAAACGGTGTGCCCTGGTGGTACTTTCACAAGATTGGCGGCGATCCGGAGGGCACCCGGCTGGCCATGGTCGACCCCGGTAATGCGCAATGGAAAGGGTTCGGCCCAAATCGGGTGTTGGGGTGCGTGGTCTATCCAGCCGCCGAGGTGATTGAACCGGGCGTCGTGCGGCATATTGACGGCAATCGTTTCTCGCTGGGTGAACCTGACGGATCAAAATCTAAACGGGCATTGGCCTTGTCAAACGCTTTGGCGGCAGCCGGGTTAAAAGCCCCGGTGCGCCCGCGTATTCGCGACGAGATATGGGTCAAGCTGTGGGGAAACCTGTCGTTCAACCCAATTTCGGTGCTGACCAACACCACGTTGGATATTCTGTGCACGGATCCCGGCACGCGCGCGGTGGCGCGGGGTATGATGGTCGAAGCGCAGACTGTCGCGGAGAAACTGGGTGTAAAGTTCCCGATTAACGTTGACCAGCGTATTGATGGTGGGGCCGCAGTGGGGGCGCACCGGACGTCGATGTTACAAGATTTTGACCTGGGGCGACCGATGGAAATTGACGCGCTGGTGGCATCAGTTCAGGAACTTGGCCGATTGACGAATACTGCGACACCGACAATTGATATTGTGCTGGCCTTGGTTCAGCTTCGGGCAAAATCGTCCGGTTTGTATTGAAGACCAGTGCGGTGCGGCGAACTTTAGCGCCCCTAGTTGCTTTGCGACCAGCCACACCCAATTGTACCGAATATTTCGTGACCCTCTGGCGTCACAGCCGGCACATCGACGCGCTGGTGTGGACCGTATCAAATGGGTGCTTGATCGCGCCTACGCCCTTGGGGCAAGAAACCTGTCCGGGCCGCTACACTCGACACTGGGTCATTTCAGTGGCGTTGGTCCAACAACCGAAGAATTTGGCTATTCCCTGGACGCGCAACGTCAGATCGGCGACCATGCTGCCGCTTGTGGCATCGTTGTTGGTCTTGAAGCCCTCAACAGATTTGAATGCTCCCTGGTAAATACGATGGATGATTTATGTGCACATATCAGGGAAATCGACCCAGCTGGTGCGCCAACCCGAAACACAGGCGAAATCGTTCATATTCACATTTCGGAAAACGATCGCGGGGTTCCGGGACGTGGTAATATTATGTGGCGCAATTTTTTCGCAGCCGTCCAGAAAACCGGTTACGATAACTGGCTGACAATCAGCTGAACCGATCACGTCCCAAACGGTAGATACAAATTGGCGCGAGGGAAGGGGAATTAAATCTGTGCGGCCTCAGAACGGGTTTGAGTTTTCTGGTGATTCCAGACCCAACAATAAGTAGATTGATAACAATAGGTCCCTCGGTAACACGATACTCATCAAAGGTGGCGACCGCGGGGTGCGAGAGGTGTCAATTTCGCCGACTATAAATTAGCTTTGGGGCAGTCAAAAAGACTAATTCGAACTGGTCTGACGGCCCCGAAAAAAGGGAAGAATCGACCAATTGAAATTCGCACACAGTACTGTATACAGATTTTAGGATTACATAACCTTGCCGGGTCAAAATATCTGCGAGCCAACAAAACTCGAAAATGCGCGATATGCGTTCTGATTTCAGCGAGATTTAGCCCGGAAGAATGAAAAGGTATCCACATGTCCGTAGAATATGGTGGCAAAACAATATTCGGGGCCAATATTGGCATTATGATGCTGGAAACTCAGTTTCCACGTATCTATGGCGACATTGCCAACGCAAACACTTGGCCGTTTCCGGTTCAGTATCGCATCGTCAGAGGTGCCACGCCTGACAAGGTCGTACGTAATGACCCACGGTTGTTGGTGAACGACTTCATCGCCGCAGCACAGGATCTTGTCGCGTCTGGTTGTGATGGGCTGACAACAAATTGCGGATTTCTGGCGCTTATTCAGGATCAGGTATCGCAGGCTGTCCAGGTCCCTGTGGCAACGTCTAGTTTGATGCAAGTTCCCATGGTTCAGCAATTGCTCCCCAAGGGAAAACGTGTCGGTATTCTTACGATCTCAAAGGCGACCTTGACCGATGAACATCTGCGCGCCGCCAACGCGCCGTTCGATATCCCCATTGTGGGAACTGATAATGGCCACGCATTTACGCATGGTATTCTTGATGATCAGCCAAGCATAGATTTTGCGGCGTGTCGGCTGGATCTGCTGGACGCCGCAACAGAATTGCTGCGTGACTATAAAGATATCGGGGCCATTGTTTTGGAATGCACCAATATGACACCGTATGCCGCCGATATTCGCAAGCTAACTGGATTGCCAGTTTTTTCGATTTACAGTTTTGTTCGATGGTTTCATCAGGGATTGGTGCCAGATCGTTTTCCGCTGGAACTTAACGATCCGACATTGAATCTGGCTGACCGTTCATAGCTGGGCGTGCCGGAATGCCCCAGCCTTGGCGCCTATATCGGGCAGGGCGCAAACTGAAATGTCAGTGAGCCGGAACATAAAGTTGCGAATAAGCAATGCGCACTGCTTCGGTGGTTTCTTCGCGCCGTCGTTCGATATGTTTTCGAAGCGCATCAACCGCGGTTTCGCTATCGCGCCGCGCAACCGCTTGGATAATGATGCGATGTGCTGACAGCTTTGCACCTTCCGCGACCATATCTTTGGGACTTGATATTATCAGCTGCAAATTTATCAGGCGTACATAGCGGATGCGGCCATTGATGTTTTCCAGCATCCGCAGCAGTTCACTGTTGTTGGATAGTTCAGCCAGCCGCATGTGAAAAGCTTCATCCATTTCAAGCAGTTCGGGCAGTTCTTCACAGGTGTCGTAAGTGGTTTCTATATCGTCAAGATAGCTCAGTACCGAGCCAATTTCTTGATCAGAAGCGCGTTCGATCGCACGGATCAATGCTTCTGTTTCAATGGCTGCACGGGCTTCATATAGTTCCAGGATACGCCCCGGGCTGAGAGAGCGGCAAAAAAATCCACGGCCGTTTTTGAACGTTAATAACCCTTCAGCAACCAATCGGTTCAAGGCTTCGCGCAATGGTGTTCGGCTTGCGCCAAGTTCCACCGCTAGCGCGCTTTCATTCAGGCGTTCTTCAGGTTTGAATTCAAAATTTACAGCCATTTTATGTAGCCGCGCGTAGGCCCGGTCGACGCTGCTTGTTTGTGATCCCATCCTGACCGGTCCTTTGATTTTCAACTCTTTTTTTGCAAAATAGCGAACCGGACGTTCGGCGGCAAGATGTTTGTCTTCACTATTGTTTAAAATACTGTATACAATTTCGGCAAGCACTGGACAACAGATTCGATGGCCCCGGCAACCGTATCTGAACAACGGGTGATAAATTGAACAACGAACTGAACGGCGCCGAAGCGATGGTGCGAATGTTGCAGGAACACGGTGTTCAACATATTTTCGGACTATGCGGTGACACGACGCTTCCGTTCTATGATGCGATGCTGCGGTTGGATCACAACATTACTCATATTCTGACCCGCGACGAACGGTGTGCGACCTATATGGCAGACGCCTATTCCCGGGTTACCGGTCGCGTTGGCGTGGCCGAAGGGCCATCTGGGGGTGGCGCGACATACATCCTACCAGGCCTAATTGAAGCCAGCGAAAGCAGTTATGCGGTTTTGGGTATCACAACCGATATTTCGGTATCCTCATACGGGAAATATCCACTGACCGAGGTCGATCAAGAAGCGCTGATGAAACCACTAACCAAGTGGAACACAGTGATTAAAAAGGCGGAACATATTCCGCGTATGGTGCGCACCGCGTTTCGGGCGATGACAACTGGACGCTCGGGTGCTGCCCATCTTGGCTTGCCCTATGACATCCAATATGACCGGGTTGACCCGTCAGACATCTGGGCTGATCCTAAACATGCCAGCTATCCGGCCTATCCAATGGGGCCCGAACCGGGCGCAGCAGAGGCAGCAGTAGACGCCATCATGACGGCGACAAATCCTTTGATTGTTTGCGGTGGTGGCGTGGTAATCGCCGGCGCGATGGGCGAATTGAACCGACTTGCAACGCGCCTGGACATACCCGTTGCAACGTCGATTTCGGGGCAGGGATCACTGGCAGAAACCAACCCCCAATGTCTTGGTGTTGTCGGGTCAAATGGTGGTACCGACGAAACCTGGGAAATGATGGAAGGTGCCGACCTTGTGATTTTCATGGGCGCGCGGGCGGGTTCAACCACCACATCGCGTTGGGAAGCACCCTCGCCGGGAACACGCATCGTGCATTTTGACAATGACCCGATGGTTATTGGGGCAAATTACCAGACTGAAGTTGGCGTTGTCGGCGACCTGCGACTGTCGCTGGCTCAGGTCAATGCCGTACTGGACGCACGCGGGCAGGGTAGCGACACCTTTGGCGGGGCCGTGGCAATTGCAGACATCAAGAAACGAAAATTTGAGGTGTTCAACGGGCTGGCCCAATCCAGCGACACACCAATGCGCCCGGAACGGGTGATTGACGCGATGATGAAGGTGTTGCCAGAAGACGCAACTGTATTGTCAGATCCGGGCACAAGCTGCCCCTATTTTTCAGCGTATTACCAACTGCCCAATCCCGGTCGGTATTTCATTACCAACCGCGCCCACGGTGCCCTTGGTTATGCCCTATCCGCCGCACTTGGCGCATGGTTTGGTCGACCAACATCAAAAGTGGTGGCCATGATGGGGGATGGATCGTTCGGGTTCACCTGCGGAGAACTTGAAACTGTCGCCCGCTGCCGGGCACCAATAACGTATATCGTATTTTCCAATTCCAATTTTGGATGGATTAAAGCCAGCCAATATGCCGATAAAGACGCGCGTTATTACAATGTCGATTTCAACCGCACCGACCATGCAGCGATTGCAACTGCTTACGGTGTAAAGTCATGGCGGGTTGAAAATCCGGAAGAACTGGAAAAGGTGTTACAAGAGGCGGTAGAACACGACGGGCCAACACTGGTTGACGTGATTTGTCAGCCGCTAGAAGAAACCAATGCGCCTGTGCGTCGCTGGATGGGCTAAACTGATGACAATTCAGCAGAAAATCATTGATTTTAAGGTCTGGCACTTGCAGCTTCCGGTTAATACAAGGCGCGACCATGGTATCGGTACTGTTGTGGGTTCAATTGATATTGTTGTGTTTTGCCTAACCTCAGAGGACGGCACCAAGGGGTATGGCGAGACGTCAAGTTGGTTGGTATTTACCGGTTCAGCAGAGGCAAGTTTTGCCGCCCCTGATCGCTATATGCGCCCGCTTGTGACAGGGGGACGGGATGAGTAAAAATTCGTCCAATACAGTTGTCGTCATTGGTGCGGGTATCGTTGGTATATCCACGGCAATTTGGCTGCGGCGAGCAGGTAAAAAAGTTATTGTTGTTGATAAGGGTGAACCGGGAATGGGAACATCCTACGGTAATGGCGGTATTCTGGCGGCATGTGGTGTCGCGCCAATTACCGCGCCGAAAATGATCCGCAAATCACCCAAGATGTTAATGGATCCAAATTTCCCGCTGTTTCTGCGCTGGTCGTATTTGCCGAAACTGGCACCATGGCTGATTAAGTACCTGTCAAATGCCAACGAAAAAGATACACGCCGGATATCCAAGGGTTTAGTACCGATTGTTGCGGACAGTGTTGAACAGCACAAATCGTTGGTGCGTGGCACATCGGCCGAGGACTGGATCACCGATAGCGACTATTGTTTTGCCTATAAAGACCAAGCGGCTTTTGACGCGGATGCCTTTACGCTGGGTTTGCGACGGGATGCTGGTTTTACCCCAGAGATCATCAAAGGCGATGCCGTTCGGGAATATGAGCCGCATTTGGGAAAGACAGTAAATCTTTTGGCGGTGATGAAAGACCACGCCTACATCCGCGCGCCGGGACTGTACGTACAGGCCCTGGCCGAGGTTCTGAAAACTGAAGGTGGAACGGTTCGCAAAGCGGCAGTTCTTGATGTTGAACTTGTTACTGGGCAAATCAACGCTGTGATCACTAATCAGGGATCGATAGATTGCGATTACGCGGTGTTGTCGACTGGTGCTTGGTCCAAGCCGCTTGCTAAAAAACTTGGTTTGATCATTCCATTGGAAAGCGAACGTGGCTATCACATCGTATTCAAGGACCCGTCGTTTACACTGCGTTCGACCTATATGATCGCATCTGGTAAGTTTGTCGCCACGCCGATGGCAGCGGGTCTTCGCTGCGCAGGTGTGGTCGAATTTGGCGGCCTTGAAGCTGGCCCATCACAGGCACCCTTGAAATTGCTACGAAAACAAGTTTTGTTAAATTTTCCGAAGCTTGAATATTCTGAAGCTGAGGATTGGCTGGGCCACCGCCCAGCCCCCTCCGACAGCCTGCCCCTGATCGGGGAAATCGCCGGCACCGGAGTCTACGCTGGTTTTGGCCATCATCATATTGGCTTGACTGGTGGCCCAAAAACGGGCCGACTGATCGCGGATTTAATTGCGCATGGCGGGACAAATATCGACCTGTCTGCCTATGATCCGGGGAGATTTAACTAAGAACGTCAAAACTTAAGGGAGAAAAAAATGACGAAAACTATCACAAAAATAGCGACAACGGTCTCGGTAAGTGCAGGTCTGATGCTGGGTGCATCGGCTGCATTCGCTGAAACCTGGGATCTGCCAATGGCCTATTCTGCTACCAACTTTCATTCGGCAGTTGGGCTGGAATTTGCGGCCTGCGTGACCGCTGGTACAGGGGGTGATCTGACGCTTCAGACGCATCCAGGTGGCTCACTTTTCGCCGGTGGTGAAATCAAACGCGCCGTTCAAACTGGTCAAGTGAATATCGGTGAGCGTCTGCTATCAGGTCATCAGAATGAAAACGCGCTGTTTGCGTTTGATTCGATTCCGTTCCTGGCGACGTCGTTTGAAGATTCCGAAAAACTTTGGGATGCTGCAAAAGGCCCACTCTCCGATCTGTTGAACTCGCAAAACTTGCACCTGTTGTATTCGGTGCCGTGGCCGTCGCAGGGGCTGTATTTCAAGCAGGAAATCAACTCGGTTGCTGATATGGCGGGCATCAAATTCCGGTCGTACAACAGCGCTACTGCGCGTCTGGCCGAATTGGCCGGCATGCTACCGGTGCAGATTGAAGCGGCAGAAATCAGTCAGGCATTTGCAACTGGTGTTGCGTCTTCGATGATTTCGTCGGGTTCCACCGGCTACGACCGCAAAGTCTGGGAAAGTCTGACACATTTCTATGATGTGCAGGCCTGGCTACCACGTAACTATATGATCGTTAATCTGGATGCCTGGAACGGGCTGGATACGGCTACGCAGAACGTGGTGAATGGTTGTTCTATTGTTGCAGAATATGCCGGCGACTGGCGATCAATTCAGTACACTGGCTTTACGCTAAGCGAACTGGCGGCAAACGGAATGACCGTCGGTCCTGCAGGTGACCAATTGCAATCAGAACTGAAAGCATTCGGTGAAATCATGACCGCCGAATGGTTGGAAGCTGCTGGCGCAGAGGGTCAGGCTATTATTGACGCTTACAACGCGAACTAAGCCATAGTCCGGCCAAGAACTGGTCCCCGGCGGCAATCGCCGGGGGCACAAAAAACCGAACGGGAGGGGACCAATGCAGGCCGTTGGAAAAATACTGCGCCCAGCACTGGATAAGCTATATTTGACATCCGGTATAATGGCGTCGCTGTTTCTGATACTGATTTTGCTGTTGATCGTGGCACAGATGGTGGCGCGCTGGACAGGTTCTGTGTTGACGGGGGCACCTGATTTCACCGGCTATTCAATGGCGGCCTCTTCCTTTTTAGCGCTCTCGTATGCCTTAAACAGGGGCAACCACATCCGTGTAAGCCTGTTGCTGAACGTGCTGGGGCGGTATCGCCGTTATGGCGAAATCTGGTGTTTTGGTGTTGGCAGCTACTTGGCGATTTTCTTTGCGTATTTTGCTATCAAATCCACATTTGAATCCTATCGCTTCAATGACATCAGCCAAGGGCAGGATGCCTGGCCGATATGGATACCCCAGATCTTCATGTGTGTTGGTACAGTGATTTTCGCCATCGCATTCATCGACCATCTTTTCGCGCTATTCACCACCGGCAACCACCGGATTGATGAAGAAACGCTAGACGCGAACGCGGAGTAGCCCATCATGGAAAATGTATTATTAGTCACCATCTTCATGGGCACCCTTTTCTTCTTGCTAGGCACCGGGGTTTGGGTTGGATTGGCGCTGTTTGGCGTCGCGTATCTTGGCCTTGAAATGTTCACCACGCGCCCCGCTGGGGATGCAATGTTAACCCGCATTTGGACATCAAGTTCCAGCTGGACACTGACGGCTTTACCGCTGTTCATCTGGATGGGTGAAATTCTTTTTCGAAGTCGATTGTCGTCTGACATGTTTCGCGGGCTGGCCCCGTGGATGGCGCGCCTGCCGGGCGGGTTGGTGCACATTAATATTGTTGGCTGTACGATATTTGCGGCTGTTTCCGGATCGTCGGCTGCAACCCTGACCACAGTTGGTAAAATGTCGATCCCGGAATTGCGCAGCCGCGGATACCCGGAATACATGATCATTGGCACATTGACCGGTGCGGCCACGTTGGGGTTGATGATCCCGCCATCGCTGACGCTGATTGTTTACGGCGTTACGGTTGAACAATCGATCACCAAACTGTTCATGGCGGGCATTCTGCCGGGCATATTGCTTGCCTCGCTTTTCATGGCCTATGTTGCTGGCTGGTCATTCGTCAAACGGGACGAAGTACCGGTAATTACCGAAAAAATGACATTTGCTGAAAAGGTCAAGGAATCGCGGTTCCTGATCCCCATTGTTGTGCTGATCCTGGTTGTTATCGGGTCGATGTACGGTGGCTGGGCCACAGCAACCGAGGCGGCTGCCATTGGTGTCGTTGGGTCTTTATTATTGGCAGCCTTGCAGGGCTCTCTGACTTGGGACGCGTTCGTGGCCAGCCTGTTGGGTGCAACGCGAACTTCGGCAATGATTGCGTTGATCCTGATGGGCGCGACGGCCTTGACCTTGGCAATGGGCTTTACTGGATTACCACGTGCCTTAGCGGAATTCATTGGGGCGATGGAGCTTTCCAAATTTTCGTTGCTGATGGCATTGATGGTATTTTACATCATTCTGGGCATGTTCTTGGATGGCATTTCATCTGTGGTTTTGACGATGGCCATAGTTCAACCGATGGTGATGCAGGCCGGGATTGATCTGATCTGGTTTGGTATTTTCATTGTTGTTGTTGTTGAGATGGCGCAGATCACCCCACCAATCGGTTTCAACCTGTTTGTCATGCAAGGCATAACTAAACATCCGATGGGGTATATCGCCAAAACTGCGCTGCCGTTATTCGCAATTATGGTCGGGATGGTTTTCATCATGATTGCCTTCCCAGAACTGGCGACCTGGTTGCCAAGTACCGTGAAGAACGCATCTGGCGGTTAAGAATATCGGGCGCGTCGAATATCTGACGCGCCCGTTTAGGACCCGTTCCATTTGAAATCGACAGCTTGGTGCCATTGCCGATATTCTGGCCTGGGCAATTTCGGGTTTGTATCGCCTGCGTCAGACCCAATCTTCTGTGGCAATCATTGGCCAGCAATCCGCAAGGGTGCTGTCAGACGGATGAGAACCAGTTTCTGCAGAGAAAGTGAAGGTGCCCTTTATCCCGTACCGAGTTGACGCCACTCAGCGAGAGCGGCGGCGCGGTTTAGCTTGAAATTGTAGCGTGAGTAAAGGTGACGTTCGTGGTTGAAGTGGTTGTGAACTGAAGCGTGGATGGCGGCGAATTTTTGCAAACTTCGCATGCGCCGGAACCGAAACATCGCCTGCTCTCTTCGTCGAAACGGCAAGTGTGAATTCTCGGCACGATTATTCAGCCAGCGCCCTGTTTCTTGTCTGTCAGCATTGCCGATGACCTTCATCGCGGCGCCGTAAGACCGCAGTAGATAGGTCACGATGACATGTGGTCGACCAAAACGCTTCATTATCTTTCTGAGGAATTTCAATGCTACTTTGCGATCAC
>CAXMPY010000060.1:0-11865 GCA_964195275.1 uncultured Paracoccaceae bacterium | reverse complement strand
GCCAAAAAACGGCTGGAAATTCTGCGCGCAACCGAAGATGGTTTTCGCATTGCCGAGGAAGATTTGGCCATGCGGGGTGCGGGCGATGTGATTGGAACCGCCCAGTCAGGATTGCCAAAGTTTCGGGTGGCGGATTTGGAACGTCAGGCGGCATTGCATGCAGTGGCCCAAACTGACGCCCGTAAATTGCTTAGTGATGATCCAGAACTTAACAGCCCCCGCGGCGCGGCAACGCGGGTGTTATTATGGTTAATGCAGCAGGATCAGGCAATTCGTTTGATTACAGTGGGTTAGGTGGATACGTTCCCGTTTGTTCGCAAATGTTCCTAAAAAGTTCTTTACAATTGATATCACAATATGGAACAAAGGTGGAACAACCTGAAAACAGGAACCGCCAAAATGCTAATCGAACTAAAATCAATTGTCGAACGAACGTCGCCCACGCTGTTGGGTGATTTTGCCGGTGCTTTGGCGCTGGTTGTTATGCTGGTCGTGGGGTTGCACCTGCCTAGCCTTACCTGATCTGCCCAGTGGTCTGTTCTGGCCGGTCTCGCGTCCCTGTCCCAAACTAGATGTGATACCTGAACGAACTTGCTTGTCTCGTCCCTTCCGGGGTATCCTCATCCCCCCGGATTTTACCAGAGCAACAGACCCATCCTTGCCGCCGCATTTCCACCCCAAGGGAAATGCGGCGGTTTTTTATGGCCCTAAGCGCAGGCAGAATTTTCAATCTGATCAATGGCTTCCAGTGTTGCGTCCAACGCCAACATGATCGAGGCGTGTCGGTTGCCAAAATCACGCGCCGGTAACAACACTTTCAAACCATCAAATGGCGCAGATGGCTCGCCGCCACCGGATTTTAGTATTGCCAACAACTGATCGCGCGCCAGCTTGATCTGAAGCGGTGTGCATCCCACCACATTTGCCCCAACAACAGAAGCTGCAGCCTGACCCAATGCACAGGCTTTGACATCCTGGGCAAACGCGCTGATCCGACCGTCGGTTAGACATAGTTCTACGGTAACCGTAGAACCGCACAACGGTGAACGCCGGTTCACAGATGCCTGCGGTGCGTCCAAACGTCCTTGCAACGGAATATCTGCTGCCAGTTTCAGTATTTGCGACGAGTAAAGTTTTATTAGGTCTGTATCGCTCATGCCATTCCCTTAGCTGGTGTTAGGCCCTAAATAGGGGCGCTGAATGGCGTTGAAAAGGACCAATCATGGGTTTTGATGTGAATACGTTGACCTTTAACGATCAGGGATTGGTTCCGGCCATTGCCCAAGACGCGGACAGTGGTGAAGTGCTGATGATGGCCTGGATGAATGCAGATGCCGTTGCCCAAACAATAGACAGCGGCCGGGTTACCTATTGGTCGCGTTCGCGCCAGGCATTTTGGGTCAAGGGCGAAACCTCGGGAAATACCCAAGAATTGGTTGGGCTTCGCATCGATTGTGATCGTGACTGTTTGTTATTGCAAGTTCGCCAAAAAGGTCCGGCATGTCATACCAACCGCAGAACTTGTTTTTATACCGAGGTGCGCGATGGTGCAGAGGTTGAATTGATGAACCCTGTTGGCGAATAATTTTCGTTACAGATCAACCAATTGCCGAATATCAGCGGGGCTAAATCCTTTTTCACGATATGTGCGAATGGCGCGTGCGTCATCGCGTTTTGCCAGGCGATTTCCCGCATCGTCGCGGATCAGTCGGTGATGGTGATATTTTGGCGTTGGCAGATCAAGCAGCGCTTGCAGCAATATGTGTACAAAAGTCGAGTCAAACAAATCGGTGCCGCGAATGATGTGGTTAATAACTTGGGCGGCGTCGTCCACCACCACAGACAGATGATAAGACGCGGTTTGTATGTCGCGTCGGAAAAGAACAAAGTCACCAATTCGGTTGATCAAACGGTCCTGCGATAGCGTATGTTCCCCGCCGTTGACCGGCCCGATTTCCGTAAACCACAATCGATCAATACCCGGAAATTCCGACCATACTTTGCCAACATTTAACCGGATCGCGTCATTGTCAGAGCGGCTGTTCATCGGGCGGTTTCGGCAGGTGCCAGGGTAAACGCTGGCGTCGGCTGCACCTTGGTTTGAATTAATTTCCTGTGGTGCCGACATCGCTTTGCGAATATCACGGCGCGAACAGTCGCAGGGATAGCAAAAACCTTTTTCTTCCAGTGATTTAAGGGCATCATCATATGCACCCCGTCGGTCAGACTGAAGCATAACCGGCGTCTGCCAGGTTAGCCCCAGCCAAGCCAAATCTTCATAAATGACGGTTTCAAACTTGGGTTTGCATCGGGCGGCATCGGTATCTTCGATCCGTAAAATGAATTCTCCATTGGCGAATTTTGCTGCGTCATGGGCCAAAAGCGCAGAATAAGCATGGCCCAGATGCAGCGGCCCGGTTGGCGAAGGCGCAAATCGGGTGCGAAAGGTCACTGCCGTTTCAGAACGTAAATGACCGATCTTAGGCCAATCCCCGGCAGGTGTTCACCCTTTTCGCGCAGAATTTGGGTGCAAACACGTTGGTCGAGATACTTTTGTACCTGCGCTTCAAAACGTGGATCTTCTAGCGTGTGATCGTTGAATGAAAACGCCAGCAATGCGCCCGGTGCCAGGGCGCCGATTAACATATCCATTGTTTCCGGTGGCGCTGCGCCAATACTGATCACCCCAACCGCGGTGATCGCGGCGTAGTCACCCGGTTTAACGGGCAACGGCAGGTCTGGGTCAGCACGCCAAAGTTGCCGATATTTGTGCTTGTTCTGTGCCACCGCCAACATGCCCGCGGACATATCACAGCCATCTATCGTGGAAAATCCGGCGGCACTAAGGGCGGCGCCTGAAATTCCAGTACCGCATCCGAAATCGAGTATCGGTGCGTTTCGGTCTGGCAACAGTTTGGCCAGCGCCACCGCTATCCCTGTTGGCGTGATGTAACCGTTTTCGCCAACCTCATCATCATAGGAACTGGACCAATTGTCATAAAGTGCCTGGGTTTGGGCCACGGTCTTTAGATCGTAAACATCATTCAGGAATTTTGTTTTGTCTGCCATAGGCTATTGCTAACAGTCCTGATCAGGCCGCGTCCAGTGTGCTGTGTTCCAACCAGTTCAGCCAAGCGATCTTCGCGCGATCGGTATAGGCTTTGTAGCGGTCTTTGCGGCCGCGACGGCCTGTTTTTAAGCCTTCTACAGGCCGGAACAGGCCAAAGTTAACGTTCATCGGTTGGAATGTCTTGGCCTCTGCGCCGCCAGTAATATGGCGGATCAATGCGCCCATCGCGGTGTCTTGGTCGGGGGTTGCAATCGGTTGGCCAAGAATTTCAGCCGCGGCCAACCGACCTGCCAACAGGCCCATTGCAGCACTTTCGACATAGCCTTCGACCCCGGTGATCTGCCCGGCAAACCGCACATTGGTTTGTGAACGCAGCCGCATTTGGTCATCCAGCAGGGTTGGGGAATTCATGAAAGTATTCCGATGGATGCCACCCAACCGGGCGAAACTGGCGTTTTCTAATCCCGGTATCATGCGAAATACGTCTTTTTGGGCGCCATGTTTCATCTTGGTTTGAAACCCAACAATATTGAATAATGTCCCCATTTTGTTGTCAAAGCGCAGTTGCACAACCGCATAGGGTTTAACGCTGGGGTTATGGGCGTTGGTCAACCCAACGGGCTTCATTGGTCCAAACCGCAATGTTTCACGCCCACGTTCGGCCATCACTTCGATCGGTAGGCAGCCATCAAAATAACCAGCGGTTTCACCTTCATGAAATACCGTTTTGTCTGCGGCCAATAATGCGTCAATGAAAACCTCGTATTGATCCCGATCCATTGGACAATTCAGGTAGGCCTTTTGATCCTCTTCGGTTTCGCCCTTGTCGTAACGTGACTGCATCCAGGCTAAATCCATATTGATGCTGTCTGCATAGACAATCGGCGCGATGGCATCAAAAAATGCCAAACTATTCTGGTTGGTCGCGCCTGAAATTGTGCGCCCTAACGCCGGGGATGTCAGTGGCCCAGTCGCAAAAATCCAGTGCCCGGCTTCGGGGATATTGGTGATTTCTTCGTTAATGATCGAGATATTTGGATTGGCCACAATTTTTGCTGTTACCGCGTTTGAAAACGCTTCCCGATCCACCGCCAGCGCACCACCAGCGGGCAGACCATTGGCATCGGCCATTTCCATAATCAGACCATTGGCCTGACGCATTTCCCAGTGCAGCAGACCAACGGCATTTTGTTCATCGTCATCAGAACGAAACGAATTGGAACATACCATTTCTGCCAAATTACTGGTTTTATGGGCAAATGTTGCGACTTTTGGGCGCATTTCATGTAAGACTACTGCGACACCGGCATTCGCGGCCTGCCAGGCAGCCTCGCATCCGGCCAAGCCACCGCCAACGATGTTTAGGGTTTTGTTCATAGATGACCAAATAGGCCATCAGGTTTTGAATTAAAAGCCCGGATTAAGAAGCAAGCATTTCTTCCAGATCGTCACGGAACATATTCTCTGTACGCGAAATTGACGCGGCATTGTCGGGTGAAATTGGCAATCTTGTAACATTGGATGTTTGCGCAATATGAACCCGACGAGGTTGAATCTGTTCGCTGCCTGCTTTTTGGTTGCCCGAACCCCAGCTGATCATGGCGCCGCGGCGAAATCCAAGCGGGGACAGGCGAACATATGTCAACATAAGCGCGCCAACCAGTGCCAGATCGCGCCAGAAATCACTTAGTGATCCGGTGGCTTGTGGGCCAAAATGCAAAATAAAGCTGGACCAGAACATGATGATACCCAGCAACATAGCAGCCGGGCGCGGCCAGATGCCTGTTAGAACCAAATAGCCAAGGATGAAGAACGCAGAACGACCGATAAGTGCGGCCGGTTCCGGCGGTAAATAGGCATTGGCCAGTGGTGTCGCGTCTGTGCCGGATATAAGCCCGACGGCAACAGCGATAAAGTATGAGGCGATAAGTATCCGTAGTAGATTTTGCCCAGCCTGGCTAAGATGCTCGTTATTATTGTTGGCAGCCATTGTTGTTGTCCTCTTGACTATTCTTGCTGGTCAAACGGGAAACTGGCTACGGAAACAGGGCACACTGTGCTCGGACCACAGAAGGCACTTGCCGTGGCGGCAATATGGTCAAGACAAGGTAAAATTAGGTCAAACCAAGGGCGAAAAGTGGCATTAGCCCAAATCGAACAACAGTGAACGTACAAATCCCGTATTGTTGTTCAGATCGCGCCAAATAGACACGGTTGCGTCAAATGATTAGGACAAATTCGTGTCAATCGGTCCGGCGTCGGTTTCGCTGGCTTGGTCATCATCTTCGTCGCTTTGATCGGCAATTCTGGCCACTGACACCACGAATTCACCTGTTGCGGTGTCAAACACTTTTACACCACCAGCGCTGCGGGACCGAAAGGATATGCCGTCAACCGGGCATCGGATTGATTGGCCTTTTGAAGTTGCCAACATGATCTGGTCGTCCGCTTCCACTGGGAATGACGCCACCAATTTGCCACCGCGCATTGCCTTATCCATCGCTGCCACACCCATGCCACCGCGTCCGCGCAGAGGATAATCATGGCTGGAACTGATTTTGCCAGATCCTTGAGCGCTGATCGTCAGTATGAGGTTCTCTGCCGCCTTCATATCGTCGAACCGTTCCTGGGAAATTGCGGCATCGGCAACAATATCTTCTTCTTCGCCACTGTCCTCGTCGCCCAAACCGGCCAAAGCACGGCGCATTTTTAGATAGGCGGCGCGGTCTTCCGGCGTGGCGATGAAATGTCGGATCACAGACATTGACACCAATGCATCGTCTTTGCCCAGCCTGATACCGCGTACACCAGATGAATCGCGCCCTTTGAACAGGCGCACATCTGTGGCGCGAAACCTGATCGCGCGACCAGAGGCTGTTACCAGCATCACGTCATCATCTTGCGTACAAATCCGTGCGTCCACCATCTGAACGTTCTCACGTAGCTTCATGGCGATCTTGCCATTGGATTTAACATTGGTGAAATCTGACAATGCATTGCGGCGTACGCCGCCGGCTGTGGTTGCAAAGAAGATTTGCAGGTTTTCCCAATCTTTTTCCGGCGCATCCACCGGCATGATCGCAGCAATCGACACGCCCGGCGTCATTGGCAGGATGTTGACGATGGCTTTGCCTTTGGCGGTTCGGCCGCCCTGGGGCAAGCGCCAGGTTTTTAGTTTGTAAACCATGCCATCCGTGGAAAAGAACAGCAATTGTGTATGGGTATTGGCCACAAACAGGGTGGTAACTACATCCTCTTCCTTGGTGGCCATCCCAGACAGACCCTTGCCACCGCGCCGCTGCGCCCTGAATTCCGCTAATGGTGTGCGCTTGATCCAACCTGCCGACGTGACGGTAACCACCATATCTTCACGCTCGATCAGATCTTCGTCTTCCATATCGCCGGACCAATCGACGATTTCGCTACGCCGGGGTACGGCGTAAAGGTCGCGCACTTCGCGCAGTTCATCAGAAATTATTGCCATAATCCGGTCACGCGAACGCAGAATATCCAGGTATTCCCGTATACTTGCGGCCAATTCCTGCAGTTCGTCGGTTACCTCTTTGACGCCTATGGCTGTCAATCGCTGCAGCCGCAGCTCAAGTATTGCGCGGGCTTGGGTTTCAGACAGGTTATAGGTGCTGTCCTCGTTCATCTTGTGGGACGGATCGTCGATCAACTGGATGTATTCGGCGATACCCTGTGCGGGCCAACGTCGGCCCATCAATTTTGATCGCGCTTCGGCTGGATCAACAGAAGAACGGATTGCCACGACAACCTCATCAACATTTGAAACCGCAACGGCAAGACCACATAAAATATGACTGCGCTCGCGCGCCTTGCGCAATTCAAATGCAGTTCGGCGGGCAACAACTTCTTCTCGGAAGGTTAAGAAATAGCTTAGGAAATCGTGCAGTGTTAATTGTTCTGGGCGACCCCCATTCAGGGCCAGCATGTTGCAGCCAAATGACGTCTGCATCTGACTGAACCGGAACAGTTGGTTCAAAACAACTTCGGCGGTTGCATCCCGTTTTAGTTCGATCACGACACGCACACCAATCCGGTCACTTTCGTCCTGAACATGGCTGACGCCCTCGACGCGCTTGTCGCGCACAAGTTCGGCGATTTTTTCGATCATCGAAGCCTTGTTCACCTGATAGGGGATTTCATCCAGAACAATGGCGTACCGGTCTTTGCGAATTTCCTCGATCCGGGTTTTGGCGCGAATAATGACAGAACCGCGCCCTTCCAAATAGGCTTTGCGCGCGCCGGCACGGCCCAAAATAACGCCGCCGGTGGGGAAATCCGGGGCAGGAATGTATTCCATCAGCCCTTCGGATGACAAATCGGGGTTTTTAATCAACGCCAATGTAGCGTCGATGACTTCTCCCAGATTATGGGGTGGGATGTTCGTGGCCATACCCACAGCGATACCGCCGCCACCATTAACCAGCATATTCGGAAAACGGGCCGGGATGACGGTAGGCTCTTTATCCTTACCATCGTAATTATCCTGAAAATCAACAGTATCTTTGTCGATATCTGCCAGCATCGCCGTCGCGGCTTTTTCAAGCCGAACTTCGGTATATCTGAACGCCGCTGCTTTATCACCATCCATCGAGCCAAAATTACCCTGACCGTCAAGCAAAGGCAGCGACATTGAGAAATTTTGGGTCATTCGCACCAACGCATCGTAGATCGATGCATCACCGTGCGGGTGGTACTTTCCCATCGTATCCGCAACCGGGCGAGCCGATTTCCGATAAGGCTTGTCATGGCCATTTCCAGCCTCGTCCATCGCATAAAGGATGCGCCGATGTACCGGTTTTAACCCATCACGTAGGTCGGGAATTGCCCGGCTAACGATCACGCTCATGGCGTAATCAAGATAAGACGATTTCATCTCATCAACGATATCAATTACCGGGCCGTCGTGAATCGCACGTTCAGGCGTGTTTTCGTCTTTAATATCAGGTGTTTCTGGGGTGTCGCTCACGTGAAATTTCGCCTGTTACTACGGACACTATATCCTGTTGTCACCACCATATCAGAACCATGATATGGGGTGCAATGGCTGGCTTGGATGTTTCAAATTGGCCACGTAACACAAAGATAACAAATTGTTTTCATTCGATTGTTAGCTTCGTGGTTCATACTGATTCCTATAAGCAACGATTGAGGTGAATAATGGAGCATTCTGAAACCGAATTGATGTTGAAGGGTTATGGGCTGACAACTGCCGAAATATTCTACCGAATGCCTGATTTTCAAAGTGTCTTGAATACATTTATCTGGCAGGAATACGATCTGGCACCAGACCACCCAAGACTATTTGAATTTATCGAATTTTGGCAAAACGAGATTGACGGGCCTTTGCATTCCGTGCGGTTTGTTCACCGAAAACAAATTGGCGCAGGCGAATGGCGTAAAGTCTCCGGTGAATTTACGATACACTGAACGCTAGCACCCCGTTTTTGCCTAACTTAGGGCTTGCGCAAAAACGTTTGTTGTTGTGACATGCTGTTTTTGGGGGCACGATGATGCGTTTCAGGATTGCCTGATAAAATTGGAATATATGATCAACTGTTGTTGGCGGTTGACGCGCGGCGTGATGATCTGGTTGCGCTGACCCAAGCCTTGATTAGGCTACCAACCTTGAACCCACCGGGTGATAACTACCTGGAAATATGCGAATTTCTTGGAACGCGCCTGAAAGATGCAGGTTTTGATATTGAATTTGTGCGCGCCCAGGATGCCGTTGGCGACAGTGATCGTTACCCACGCTGGAATATTGTGGCCCGTAAAGAAGGCGCATATCCTGGCGACTGCATCCATTTCAATTCGCATACCGATGTTGTCGAGGTCGGGCGAGGCTGGTCGTTCGATCCATTTGGCGGCGAACTGAATGACGGTAAAATCTATGGTCGCGGTGCCTGCGATATGAAGGGTGGACTGGCCACGTCGATCATTGCGGCCGAAGCATTTCTTGAAATTTGCCCGAATTTTTCGGGCGCTATTGAAATCTCTGGCACGGCGGACGAAGAATCCGGCGGTTTTGGCGGGGTCGCTTACCTAGCCGAACGCGGCTATTTTTCTCCAGATCGGGTGCAGCACGTTATCATTCCAGAGCCGTTGAACAAAGATAGGATTTGCCTTGGGCATCGTGGCGTTTGGTGGGCTCAGATCGAAACATTCGGTGAAATTGCCCACGGATCTATGCCGTTTTTGGGGGACTGCGCGGTGCGCCATATGGGGGCTGTATTGGCAGAAATGGAACAAAGCTTGTTCCCGGCACTGGCAAAGAAACGCACTGACATGCCCGTTGTGCCCGAAGGCGCCAAGCAATCTACCCTAAACATCAATTCACTGCATGGCGGGCAATCTGAACCTGACCCAGACTATACCGGTCTGCCCAGTGCCTGTGTGCCTGACAGGTGCCGAATGGTGATTGACCGTCGGTTCTTGCTGGAAGAAGACATCAAAGATGTTCAACGAGAAATCAGCAATGTTTTGGCCACTGTTGAAAACGAGCGTGATAATTTTCAGTATGATATCAAAGAGATACATCGCGTATTGCCAACAATGACAGCAAAAGACGCCCCAATAGTTCAAACCGTTTCGGGGGCCATAACCAAAGTGTTGGGATTGGAGCCACAGTATGTTGTTTCGCCCGGCACATACGATCAGAAACACATTGACCGCATTGGCCGTCTAAAAAATTGCATTGCCTATGGGCCGGGAATACTGGACCTTGCACATAAGCCGGATGAATATATCGGTGTTGATGACATGATCGACAGCGCCAAAGTAATGGGGTGCGCATTGATTGAACTTTTGACCGGCGATGGCTAAAAAACTGGTTATTCGCCACGTAGTAAAACTAAAGGGAGAAATTTGATGCAAAAAACGAGAATCAAAACATTTGTCTGCGCGCTTGCACTGGTGGCAAGTGCCGGTCTGGCGCAGGCTGCGCAGACAGACATCGTCATTGGCATCCAGTTAGAGCCACCCCATCTTGATCCCACCAGTGCTGCGGCAGGGGCAATTGACGACATTGTCTATACAAATATTTTCGAGGGTCTGACACGGTTTGCGAACGACGGATCTGTCAACCCTGGATTGGCCAAGAACTGGGAAGTATCGGATGATGGTCTAACCTATGTTTTCCACCTGCAGGCCGGTGTAACATTTCATGACGGCACGACGATGGATGCCGATGATGTGGTGTTTTCGCTAGACCGCGCCCGGGGTGAGGAATCCGCCAACGCGCAAAAAGCGCTTTATGCCGGGATCGCATCAGTTTCGGCGACGGATGCCAGCACAGTGACGATTACATTGTCAGAGCCAAACGGGTCAATGTTGTTCAATCTGGCATGGGGCGATGCTGTTATTGTCGCGCCGGAAAGTATTGAAAATATCAAAACCAATCCGATTGGAACCGGTCCATTTACTTTTGTGAACTGGGTGCAGGGCGACAAAATTGATATTGCCAGGAACCCAAATTATTGGGGTGAAGCCGTGGCGCTGGAAACGGCGACTTTTAAATTCATTTCGGATCCAACCGCCGCATTTGCAGCTGTGATGGCCGAAGATGTTGACGCATTTATGGGTTTTCCTGCGCCTGAAAACTTACCACAATTTGATGCAGATCCAAGATTTGTTGTATTGATTGGATCAGGCGAGGGCGAAACCATTTTGTCCACAAACAACAAGATGCCGCCGTTTGACAATGTGAAAGTGCGCGAAGCATTGGCTCATGCGATTAACCGAGAGGCCATAATAGACGGAGCAATGTTTGGTTATGGTACACCAATCGGTACACATTTCGCGCCTCACAACCCGGCCTATGTCGATTTGACCGGGAATTCCAATTACGATCCGGATCTGGCGAAATCTCTACTGGCCGAGGCAGGCTTTCCAGATGGATTTGAAACCACCCTCAAATTGCCTCCGCCTGCTTATGCCCGCAGAGGTGGCGAAATAATTGCGGCACAGTTGCGAGAGGTTGGCATTAATGTTGAAATATCCAACTTGGAGTGGGCGCAATGGCTGGAACAGGTGTTTCGGGGTAAAGATTTTGGTCTAACTATCGTTTCCCACACCGAGCCAATGGATATTGGGATCTATGCCCGCCCGGATTACTATTTTCAGTATGACAATCCGGATTTTCAGGCTTTGATGAAGAAATTGAATGGGACAACAAATGATGCAGCGCGGACAGAGTTGCTTAAACAAGCGCAGAAGACAATATCTGACGACTATGTTAACGGCTTCCTGTTCCAACGGGCCCGGCTGAGCGTAGCAAATTCCAAATTATCCGGCCTTTGGGTAAATGCACCGACACAGGCGACTGACCTGACAGCGGTCTTTTGGAACGACTAATCCACATTTTGACCCCGGCACAGGTGTCGGGGTCAGATATGCCTAACAGACAGACCCGGTAATGCTGCGCTATTTTCTGAAACGATTATTGTCGCTTGCGGTCAGCCTGACCGTCGCGAGCGTTGTCATTTTTGTGGCGATCGAGATCGTGCCGGGCGATCCCGCATCCTACATGTTAGGGATCAACGCGCAGGAAGATACTGTTGCCGCCTTGCGCGATGAGCTGGGTTTGAACGTACCCGTCTTTCAGCGGTACTTGGGCTGGATCGCCGGGTTGGTGCAAGGTGATTTTGGCACCTCTTATACATATCGCACGCCCGTCGCTGACATGATCGGCGAACGGATGTGGGTATCGCTGCCGCTGGCTCTGTTTGCCCTAACACTATCAACGCTGATTGCTTTTCCAGCGGGTA
>CAXMPY010000059.1:0-11929 GCA_964195275.1 uncultured Paracoccaceae bacterium | reverse complement strand
AGATGATCAAAATGGCCGAAAAGCGATTGATTGCGATCAATCAGGCGTACGCGGAAATTCGCGAGCGCGCTGCCTGATGCGGCTTGCCACATACAACGTTGAATGGTTTGACGCCCTGTTTGATGACGATGGCAATCTGATCGAAGATGGCGGTTGGTCGCGCCGCCACGATGTGACGCGCACTGACCAACTGGCGGCGTTGGGGATTGTATTTTCGGCCATTGACGCCGATGCGGTGATGATTATCGAGGCACCCGACGCCAACAAAAGGCGATCAACCACGCGCGCGTTAGAAGCGTTTGCAGCACGGTTTGTTCTGCGGACGCGAAAAGCGCTGGTTGGCTTTGAAAACCATACCCAGCAGGAAATTTCGCTACTGTATGATCCGGATGTTCTGACAGCACACCATGATCCGAAGGGTAAGCAAACCGGAAAAAAAGGTGCTGCGGGCGCGCCGCGGTTTGACGGGGCGTTTCGTTGGGATCTGGACGTTGATCGCGCGCCCAACATTGTGTCATTTTCAAAGCCACCGCTAGAGGCCGCCGTTACCCTGAAAACAGGCGCGACACTGCGATTGATTGGCGTGCATATCAAGTCTAAGGCGCCCCACGGCGCGCGCGGCAAACAGGCGGTGATGCGGTTGTCGATCGAAAATCGTCGAAAACAATTGGCGCAAAGTATCTGGTTGCGAAACCGGGTTGAAGATCACTTGGCGGCGGGCGATGCATTGATCGTCATGGGGGATTTTAACGATGGTCCGGGGCTGGACGAATATGAAAAACTGTTTGGCCGTTCAAGCGTTGAGATTGTGCTGGGCGAGGAAGCTGGACCTTGTTTGTTTGATCCACATGCTAACGCGGCGCTGACCCGAAAAATTGGCCCCCGGCCAACGACGTCGCGGTTTTATCTGGCGCATGAAAAGCGGTATTTGCAGGCACTTTTAGATTATATCATGGTTTCACCCGATTTGGCTGAAAAGACCCCCGATTGGCGCATCTGGCATCCGTTTGACGATCCGGTTTGTTATAGGACACCCGAATTGCACCAAGCTTTGCTGGCCGCTTCAGACCATTTTCCAGTTACCATTGATCTGGACATCTGATGGGGCCTTGGTGTTTGGACTGTTTGAATGATTTGGAACAGCAGGCTTAAAATATTGGCCAAAGGTCGCTATGTTGGAGCTATGAAGAAATTTCTTGGTATCAGTTTCGCGCTAATTCTTGGGGCGGCCCCGCTGCATGCGCAGGACGAAAACAACATGACCGAAGGGCTCAGTCTGCTTCAACAGGACACGCGCCTGTTGATTGAAGGGCTGTTGCAAGAACTGGGGCCAGCACTGTTGGAGCTTGAGGGTCATCTGATCGATCTTGGGGCCTATCACGTGCCTGAAATATTACCGAATGGCGATTTTATCATCCGTCGTCGCACCCCGTTGGACCCGCCCGGCGAGAGCGAAATTGACCTTTAGCTGCGTTCCACGATTGGTTGTGCGCCTAAGGCTGCGGCCAGCGAAATAAATCGGCCCTCGGCCACTTCGCCAAACAGGTATTTGCCGGTACCGGTCAATGTCAGGGTCAGCTCTTTTCGTTTGGGGCGCCATTTTAGGTGCGCCACCGATTGCGGGTCTTCCACCGAGAACATCGACCCAAATCGCATGGCTTTGCCCACGACTTCGGCTTGTAGAATCGATTTATCGTCAATTAAATCAAACAGATCAGAAAACCGCGTGCCGTTGCGGCTGTTTTTGTATCGGTGCAACAGCGCCAGCCCAAGCCAAATGCGTTCTTCGTGGGTCAGCCCGCCCAGATTTGACCGGGTTGCATTGTCAAAACAAACTTCGGCGCGGTAATCAGGCTGTGCGCGCCAAGTCACGTCATGTAGCAAGCACGCTGCTTTGATCAGGCGAATGGATTTTGGTCGTTCTGCTTTGAATAGAGGTTCAAGAAAGTTGAACAATGCCCGCCCAAAGCCCGGACGACGGCTGTCTTTGTTTTCTGCAAATCGACAGGCTTCGATCAACGGATCACGCTGACGCGCGTGGTCGGGCATTTGTTCATAAAGCATGCCTTCCCGGATACCATAACTGGAAACTGCAATTTCTTTAGGACGAAATGATTTAACCAACTGACGCAAAACTTCAGACGCGAGTGGCACCAATGACATCCGTGCCTCGGATGTGCCGGTAAGGTTGCGCAAGTACAGGGGATCTTGATGTTTTATCCAGCTAAGCGTTTCGCGCACCGCCCGTGGTGTCATCCGGTATTCGTGTAAAACATGCAGCGGGTAGCCGCGCCGTTCCATGTCCAGCCGGGCAATCGCACGCCAACTGCCGCCAACCAGAAACAAACGTTTGTGGTCGCGCCCGACCTGTTCAGCCAGCGCTTGCATGGTGTCCTTAATATGAGATTTCAAACCCTTCTGGCCACCTGTGATATTTTGTAATTTTAGGGGCCCAAGCGGCGATGTAACCCGTTTGCCAACCTGCCCATTACCAACTTGGGCCAGTTCCATCGAAGAACCGCCAATGTCACAGACCAACCCCTTGGCATCGGGCCAACCCAGCAACACACCCTGTGCTGACAGGCGGGCTTCTTCCTGACCGTCAATAACGTAAAGCCGCAGCCCAGTTTCCGCCTGAACCTGATCGCGAAATTCTGGCCCGTCAGTTGCGTCGCGTACCGCGGCGGTTGCCACGGCGGCCAGCGGTGCCAGCCCCATACCATCGGCCAATAACTGAAACCGCCTAAGCGCCTTAAGGGCGCGCTTTCGCCCTTTGGGATTCAATCTGCCAGTTTCCCCCAAGCCCTTGCCCAGCCCGCACATGATTTTTTCATTGTAAAAATAGGCCGGGCTGCGGGCGGCGCCATCGAAAACAACCAATCGAACAGAGTTTGACCCGACATCAACCACCCCAACACGCGACAGCGCGCGTGCTGAAGGGTCTTCAAACAAAGGGCGTCGAAAAGGGCCCCATTTGTCTGGTTCTGGCTGTGCTGTATCTGCCTTCACGGCGCTAATCCTTCGAGTGTGCCAATTCCGGCGCATCTGCGGCACCGGCCGAGCCACGGCCTGACAAGGATGGGTTTTCCATGAAAAATCGGTGGCAGTTGAACGGATGGTTGGGGTCGCTGGCGCGGGCACGTTTGAAATTGCCATCAGCGCCCAAGATCCAACTTTGCGCTTCATCGGCCAGATTTGCGGCCATGATTTGGCCGACAATCTGGGCCTTAACGGTGGCATTTTTGATCTGAACCAGGGTTTCCACCCGGCGCACTAAATTTCGGCCCATCCAATCGGCAGACGAAATAAACACCGTTGCTTTCTTGTTGGGCAGGCCATGACCGTTGCCAAAACAAACAACGCGTGAATGTTCCAGAAACCGGCCGACAATAGATTTGACCCGGATATTTTCAGACAGCACTTTTATGCCAGGACGCAGGCCGCAAATGCCACGAACCACAAGATTGATCTTCACACCTGCCTGACTGGCCGCATAAAGTGCATCAATCACGTCTGCATCAATGATCGAATTCATCTTGGCCCAGATTTCGGCGGGCTTGCCGTCGATTGCGAATGCCGCCTCTTTTTGAATGCAGTCGATCAACGTTGATTTCAGGTTCAAGGGTGATATCGACAGGTTTTCCAAACCTTCTGGCTGTGCGTATCCGGATAAGTAGTTAAAAACTTTGGTCGCGTCGCGCCCTAAAGCGTTGTCGCATGTCAGCAGGCTAAGGTCGGTATATATTCGCGCGGTTATCGGGTGGTAATTGCCGGTGCCATAATGGGTGTAGGTGACCAGTTTGCTACCCTCTCGACGCACGACTGTGCTGATTTTGGCGTGGGTTTTAAAGTTGATAAAGCCGTAAACTACATGGGCCCCTGCGCGTTCAAGCCGGCGGGATTGGCGAATATTTGCAGCCTCATCAAAGCGCGCCTTCAATTCGACCAAAGCGGTGACGGATTTACCATTTTCAGCGGCTTCGCACAGGGCGGCCACAATCGGGCTGTCGCGCGAGGTTCGGTAAAACGTTTGTTTGATGGCCAGAACGTCCGGATCGCTGGCGGCCTGCTTTAAGAACCGGACAACCATATCGAAGGTTTCGTAAGGATGGTGCAGCAGCATGTCTTTTTGCTTGATCGCCGCGAACATATCACCTTCGTGGTCCTGAACCCGTTCTGGCACCCGGGGGGTGAAACTGGGCCATAAAAGGTCTGGCCTGATATCCAGCACCAGTTCGCTTAAATCGTCCATCCCCAACATGCCATCAACTTCTACGACGACATCTTCGCGCGCATGCAGTTCGGCCATGATCATTTTGCGCAACCCTTTTGGGGCGCCAGCTGTCAGCTTAAGACGCACCACACGACCCCGGCGGCGACGTTTTAGCGCAACTTCAAATTCACGGACCAAATCTTCGGCCTCGTCCTCGACTTCAAGATCGCTGTCGCGCAACACCCGAAAGGCGCAATTTCCCACGGCTTTGTAGCCGGGGAACAGCGCGTTCAGATGCAACAGCAGCAATTCCTCCATCGGTAAAAACCGCTGCACGCCTTTGCGCGCTGGCAGACGTAGGTAACGGTCGATTTGGTTGGGAATTGGCAGCAGGGCCTGAAGCTGCTTTTTGTCTGATTTGCGTTCCAGTTGCAGGGCCAACACGAACCCGGTGTTCGGAATGAACGGAAACGGGTGCGCAGGGTCAATTGCCAACGGTGAAAGCACCGGAAACACTTGTTCCAGAAAGGTTTTTTCCAGGTGGGTCAGATCATCGGCACCCAGTTTTGTGCGCGAGCATAAAACAATGCCTTCTGCCTGTAATTCTTCGCGCAGTTGGTTCCAGGTTGCCTGTTGTGATTGCATCAGCGCGCGGGCGTCTTTGTTGATGTGTATTAGCTGCTCGGCTGCGGTCAGCCCGTCAGTTGCCGGGGTGGTATTGCCGGCATGGGCCAGTTCGCGCAGTCCGGCGACGCGAACCGTGTAAAATTCATCCAGGTTTGTGGCGGAAATCGACAGGAACCGCAGGCGTTCCAGCAACGGCACTTTGGGATTTGCTGCCTCTTCCAGAACCCGCCAGTTAAAGGCCAGCCAGCTAAGTTCCCGGTTGATGAACCGGTCAGGTCCGCCCGGTTCTGCACCGGCCAATGCCACAGGAACCGGAAATGGCGCGTCCAGAAAGTTGGCGGCGCTGGGCGCTAATTCCTTGTTTTGCGAGATGGGAATGCTTTTAACCATCACGCCCCCATTTCCGGAAATCGATCCATAAAATCGCGGGTTAAGGGGCGGGTAATGGCGCGCCGATGTGCCAGTGCAAATGCGTCCAACGCTGTTACGATCCGCCCGGCTGCGTCAAAACTACGTTCCATTCGCGGGGCGATATATCCAATGGCGTCGGGCGCCACATCGACCTGACGGTCGGCAAACAGTTTGACCATCACAGCA
This sequence comes from uncultured Paracoccaceae bacterium, assembly GCA_964195275.1. Taxonomy (GTDB): domain Bacteria; phylum Pseudomonadota; class Alphaproteobacteria; order Rhodobacterales; family Rhodobacteraceae; genus NVTR01. The sequence goes on along the minus strand of CAXMPY010000059.1, from coordinate 6,492 downwards.
GATAGTAGTGCCTCGTCCGGTGGGTTTAATTGCGCAAGTATGGCCCCCAATATGCGGCTTTTCAGGTCGGGCAGTGTCAGGGGCCATAAGGCTGGGGGCAACTGGCCGCTTAGCAATAACCGGCCGCCTTCAGCCAAAGTCAGATTATGCAGATGAAACAGGGCGTTCTGGGCAGCTGCGTTGCCGGTAATTTTATCCACGTCTTCGATGGCAATCCTGGGGCAATCTGCAACCAGTTTGGCGATGTCGCGGTTTTCCAAATCTTGGGCAGGCAATACCCTGGCCCCGGCATCCGCGGCCCAAACATGCATAAGATGGGTTTTGCCGGATGCGGGTGGGCCGCACAGAACCAATTTGCCGTCGGGCCAGTTTCGCCAATCGGAAATGGTCGCGACCACAATTTCGTTTTCAGGCGATACGAAATAGTCGTCGCGGCCAAGGGCGGGGCGCATCGGAAGATCAAATGTCAGTTGTGTGGGCATCTTTATTGTTCCGGGCCGCCCGATATGCCTTTGTAAAGGCGACTATCCTGATACTGGCCCAGCCCAAAGCGAACAATCACCCCAATTGAAGCGGCAAGCGGCACGGCCACCAACATGCCAACAAAGCCGAACAAAGACCCAAATACCGACAAAGCAAATATCAGCCAGACCGGGTGCAGCCCGACACTGTTACCAACCAGTTTAGGGGTTAGGATATTGCCTTCAAGGAATTGTCCGGCAAAAAATATCGCAGCAACAGCCGCGACCCAGACCCATTCGCCCCAAAATTGGAACAAGGCCAGACCCAGCGCCAGCGCGCCACCGACAAGGGCTCCGATATAGGGGATGAATGATATCAGGCCGGCCAACGCACCAACCGCCAGACCAAATTGCAGGCCCACCAGCATCAGCGCCAAGCCGTAATAGATGCCCAGGATCAAAACCACGGTGCCCTGACCGCGGATGAATGCGTTCAGGGTATTGTCAATATCTCGACCGAGTCGCCGAATGGATGGGGCGTGGTCGCGCGGCAGTAATCGGTCGACATTGCCAACCATTCGGTCCCAGTCGATCAGCAGGTAAAATGTGATAACCGGCACCAGAACAACCAAGACCACGACATTCACCAAACCGGCCGCAGACGCGATCAAGCTGTTCAATACCACGCCACCCTTTGATCGAATGGTTTCGCCGACAGATATCAGGGATTGCGACAGCTGGCTTTCGGAATCCAGCAGGGCCGGAAAGCGAGCGGTCAGAAAACTGCCAAAATCCGCCACCAATTGCGGTGCGGTATCGACCAATCCGACCAACTGTTGAACCAGCGTTGGCACCACCAACAGTGCTGCCAAAACGAAGACCACAATGGCGGCAAACGTGATCGTTGCTGTTGCCAAGATCCGGCTGAAACCCAATTTTTCCAGCCGGTCGGCAGTTGGATCAAGGCAGTAGGCAATCGCGCCACCCAAAACGAATGGCAACAGAACATTTCCCAGTATCCACAACACAATGAACAGCGCCGCGGTTGCAAGGCTCCAGTATTTTAGCTGATCTTGGATTGGCAATGCCATCGGTATTCCTTTTGTCTGGTATGATATTGCGCCTAGCGCCCGTCAGATCAAGGCAAACCGACAGGAACAGGTCAGTTGCAACGTCTGCGGCGTTATTTTTATGGGTTGCGCCGCGCGGTCGCGCGTCGCGGTGCCGCTGGCAGGGATATTTTTGAAAAGAAGAAAGCCGCGCGGCTCAATGGGGCCATTGCTTGCGCAGAAGCAATCGCATAGACGAATTATTCAACTTTCAGACAGGCCAAAGGGTGTTTAAAGATGCGTCTTTCCCGTTATTTCCTACCCACGCTTAAGGAAACCCCTGCCGAGGCGCAAATTGTCAGCCATCGATTGATGCTGCGGGCCGGTATGATCAAACAAGCCAATGCCGGGATATATTCCTGGCTGCCGCTGGGTTTGAAAGTGTTGAAGAAAATCGAAAACATCGTGCATGAAGAACAGGCGCGCGCCGGGCATATTCCAATTCTGATGCCGACGCTGCAATCTGCTGATCTATGGCGCGAAAGCGGGCGCTATGACGGGTATGGCGAAGAAATGTTGCGGATGCAGGACCGTCACGGTCGCGATATGCTGTTTTCACCAACAGCTGAGGAAATGGTCACCGATATATTTCGCGCCCATGTAAGCAGTTACAAAGACCTGCCGCTGACATTGTACCAAATCCAGTGGAAATTCCGCGATGAGATGCGGCCCCGTTTTGGCGTGATGCGGGGGCGTGAATTTTTCATGAAAGACGGCTATAATTTTGACCTGACCAAACAGGAGGCGCTGCATGCCTATAACCGGCATCTGGTCAGCTACCTGCGGACCTATGAACGCATGGGTTTGCAGGCGATTCCAATGCGGGCGGATAGTGGACCGATTGGTGGTGATTATTCCCATGAATTTCTGGTGCTGGCGGATACTGGCGAAAGCGAAGTGTTTTACGACGCCCGCGTTGCCGATATTTCCCTTGGTCAGCGCGATATTGACTATGACGATGTTGCCCAGTGCAAGGCGGTTCTTGAAGAATTCACTTCACTTTATGCCCACACGGATGAAACCCATGATTCTGCAGAATTTGACGAATTGCCCGAAGAACGCCGCCGCACAGCACGGGGCATCGAAGTTGGTCAGATATTTTATTTTGGCACTGAATATTCAGAGAAACTAGGCGCCAATGTGGTCAATGACAGCGGCGAACAGGTGCCTGTTCATATGGGTAGCCACGGCATCGGCGTATCCCGCCTGTTGGGCGCGATTATCGAAGCCAGCCATGATGAGGCCGGTATCATTTGGCCCGAAGGCGTGACGCCATTCCACTGTGGCATTGTCAATTTGCGGCAGGGTAACGCGGCTTGCGATAAGACCTGCGAAGCACTGTACCACGCGCTGACCACAGCCGGGTTGGAACCGCTATACGATGATCGCGAAGTACGGGCAGGGGCCAAGTTCGCAGATATGGACCTGATCGGCCTTCCGTGGCGCATTACAGTCGGGCCCCGGGGCGTGAAAAATGGCGTTATCGAACTGACCAGCCGGAAGACTGGCGAAAGCGAAGAACTGACACCAGATGCCGCGATTGTCCGCATCCAAGGAATATACGTAAACCACTGACACGTTCTCTTTGTTCCTTAAATATCCCGCCGGAGGCACCGATTATTCGCAAAATAATCACGCGTTGTTTCGAAACTTTATTGCGTCGGGCGCCACTTGACCCGCCTCGCCTTTGCCCGCACATTCCCGCCAAAACTCGAGGATCAACCCTTGGCCAACCGCACCCCACCGTTTTCCCGTTTCGAATGGATTATCGCATGGCGCTACCTGCGAGCTCGCCGTTCCGATGGCGGCGTCAGCGTCATGACCTGGATCTCGCTTATCGGTATTACATTGGCGGTTTTCGCGCTGATCGCCACCATGTCGGTACGCGCTGGATTTCGTAGTGAATTCGTTGATACAATTCTCGGGGCAAACGCCCATGTGACTGTTTATAATGGACTATATACCGATGAAAATGGGCGTCAAACCAATGTGTTGTCTGATTTTGTTGATGTAGCAGCTGAATTAGCCAAGATCGCAGGCGTTACCCGGGCAGCTCCGTTGGTGCGTGGCCAGGTTATGGCCAATAATCGCGATAATACCACGGGCGTTGAAGTATATGGCATAGCTGCATCTGATATTCTGGGCATCCCGCGCGTTGCAGGTGCCGAACAAAAAATTGGCGATTTGGCGCGTTTTGAGCACGGCATCGCCATCGGCTCAGGCGTTGCGCGCCAACTTAGCGTCACCGTCGGTGACCGGATCAAACTGATCTCGCCCAATGGGGTCAAAACCGCCTTTGGCACCAGCCCCCGCGTGAATGCATATGAAATCGTCTATATTTTTACTGCAGGTCGTTACGATATCGACCGAACCCGGGTTTATATGCCTTTTGCTGAAGCGCAAAACTATTTCAACCGCGACGGTGTTGCCGATGAGATCGAGGTGATGGTGAAAAATCCGGAAGCCATCGACGATCTGGCCGCTGAATTCCTGGAAGCCGGTGGCGATCACGCCCTGATTTGGACGTGGCGCGACCGCTCTGGTGGGTTTTTGCGTGCGCTGACGATTGAAGACAACGTCATGTTCATTATCATGGCCATTTTGGTGCTGATCGCAGCAATGAATATTATTTCAGGCCTTATTATGCTGGTGAAAAACAAAGGCCGTGACATTGGAATTTTGCGAACAATCGGGCTGTCGCAAGGGTCGATCCTGCGGGTGTTTTTCATCTGCGGTTCGCTGATCGGCGTGATTGGCACCCTGTTGGGTGTGATTTTAGGATGCCTTTTTGCGCTGTATATCGATACGATATTTTCATTTGTAAACTATGTCGCCGGGGGTGGGGTTTGGGATCCATCGATCCGGGGGATATACCAATTGCCTGCCAAACTAGTGTTAAGTGATGTTGTTTCAGCGGTGCTGTTATCGCTGGGCCTGTCGTTTCTGGTAACAATTTTTCCGGCGCGCCGCGCAGCCAAAATGAACCCGGTCGAGGCTTTGCGGTATGAATGATGTGGCATTGTCGCTGACGGATATCGAAAAGTCTTACAAACACGGTAAACCAGGTGAGATCAACGTGCTGCGCGGTGCGTCGCTGGACCTTGCAAAGGGCGAGATTGTGGCCCTGGTCGCCCCATCGGGCGCGGGTAAATCGACCCTACTGCATATCGCTGGTTTGTTGGATACGGCTGACGCCGGGACCGTCAGCTTAAACGGCGCAAGAATGACAGGGCTTTCAGACCGAAAACGTACCCGGTCCCGACGCCAAGACATTGGTTTTATTTATCAATTCCACCATTTACTGCCTGAATTTTCAGCTTTGGAAAACATCGCGTTGCCGCAGCTTGCCAACGGGGTTTCCCAGTCTGCTGCCAACGTTCGTGCCTTAGAATTGCTGACCCAAGTTGGTGTTGCAGATCGCGCGCAGCATCGTCCCGCAGAACTGTCGGGCGGGGAACAACAGCGGGTCGCGTTTTGCCGGGCATTGGCCAACGAACCCAAGCTTTTGTTGGCCGACGAGCCCACCGGAAACCTGGATCCTGGCACGTCGGATCAGGTTTTTGATACACTTATGCAACTGGTGCGCAGCACCGGCATGTCGGCGTTGATCGCCACCCATAACCTGGAACTGGCAGCCCGGATGGACCGCACAGTGCAAATGGATGCCGGTGTGCTGATTTAGGCTATAAACCAGTATCGGAACGCCGTAGGACCCGTGAAGCGTGCGAAATTTATCTAAACACTCATCGCCAGAACCCGGCTGATCTGGGTCAGCCCGCGTCCCGATTGGTCCATCCAGGTGTTGAACGCGGCCTGCACGGCCTGCATCGCGGTTTTTGAGGTGGCAGGCTTGTCAATCACACCTTCCGCTACCAGCCGGGCGGTGACATCGCCAGACAGGATGAAACTGTCGCGCCCCATAAAGCGCAGGCTATATTGCCCTGTGGCCGCGCCCAGACGGCTGCCCCGGGTTTTCAGCAGGTCCAGCAGGCCAATGTAATCATCCGACTGCCAGCCGCCCAGAACCGCGCCCGCGCCGCCCTGTTCCCGCAGCTCCAGCAGCAAGGCGGCATTGTCGCGGATCGCGGCGATCTTGGTGCCATTGCGGACGATGGCCGCGTTGGTCAGATGGCTGTCAAAGGCTTCGTCATCCATGAAAGCACAGCGGCCGACGTCAAAGCCGTTGAACGCGGTTTCAAACCCGTCCCATTTGGCTTCTACCACCTTCCAGTTGAACCCCGCCTGGAAAATGGATTTTGATAGCTGCGATAACCAGCGGTCCTCTGGGATTTTTGCCAGTTCATCGGCGGGCAGGGGTGTGGGCAATTCAGCGATCAGCGCGTCAGGCCCACCCTTGCGGTCGGCGGCGATGGCAAAGATGTCGTCAAAATGGCGCATGGGGGCAGGGTGGCGATATGCGTTCACCTGGTCAAGGGACCTGACCAGCAAATTCTACACGTCCTATGATCCACATCAAGGCGCGCGCCTGCAACGCATGTTCTGATTGTCCCCGTGGATTTCATCAAAACGGAGGATTATTATGCCCGAAGGGAAAGCAAACAACGCCAAAAGCGTCTGGGAAGAAATCGAAGTCTCTGGCAGCGAACTGGTGGAACGGGTCAAAGAGTTGGCCGCCGCTGGCAACGTGCGCAAGCTAAAGATCATTGCCGATGATGGCGACGTGTTTTTCGAGGCGCCGCTGAATATCGGCCTGGCAGTCAGCGGCGTGGTCGTGCTGGCCGACCCCTGGCTGGCGGTGCTGGGCGTGATCGCCGGTCTGGTCAAAAAGGTGAAGATCGAGGTTGAGCGCCAGTCCGAGGACGACGTGGACCACAGCGCAGAGGCAGACGCGCCGAACGAATTTGAAAATATGCCGGTTTAGCTCCCAACCGGGTAGATTCTCCTATATTTCATTTCAGATG
>CAXMPY010000058.1:0-12024 GCA_964195275.1 uncultured Paracoccaceae bacterium | reverse complement strand
TAGCAGCGGATGGCGTGCTGGCCTAACCTTTCGCAGGTTATTAATGTGTAGATTGGGGCAGTATAGGCGACCCAATTCGGGTCTATTATTGACAATAAATTTAATTAGCGCCAATTAATTTAAACGAACCAAGGTCAAACTTCACGGCGGGGCCGGCCACCGAAATCCAAGGGGCAGGCAACCCAAGATCGCATTCTAGATGCAGCATTTGAAGTCTTTGCAGAGCGTGGGTTTGACGGGGCAACAGTGCGTCAGATCGCCGCCAAAGTCGGCGTTAGAGATCCGGCACTTTACGCCCATTTCAAAAGTAAAAAAGCGATCTTTGAGGCGCTTATGCAAGAGGCCGGGCCTGGCAAGTTAAGCGTTGTGACCGGTGGGAAACCACTTGAACAAACGCCAGCGCCTGCGGCAATTCCTAATATGTTTAATGCGATCGTAAAATCCCGACGATGCCGCGCGCCAGGGCGTTCACATCGTTGACGCTGCGTATGGGACCCGACGGTACCGGCAACGCACTTCGGGAGGTGTGCGAACAATTGGAACCCGTGTTCAGCGCTTGACAGGCGCGCGGAGAATTGCGCAGCGACGTACCGGTGCAGGTTGCTGTTTGGCAGGTGATTGGGCCGCTTTCAGGGCTGCGGTTGACTTATCTGAACGGTGACGCAACGCTGGCCGACATCGCACACGCTGTCGCGTTGGCGCAGGCCCATCTGGCACTGATTGTGGCCACACTTACACCCCCAGAAAGTAAGACCTCATGAACAAACAAACCGACACATTGCAAATTGTCGGTCCAAAAGATCAGTTTCCAAAAGTCACCTTGGTTGACCCGGCTAAGTCCGGATATCTGATGTTGGCCCTTGAAGTTGATCACCGCCGCCAGTTGGATCTTTTATTCAAAGCCAGCGCAAGAAACGATTGTTACAGGACCTTAAGGACTTGGCGCTAAAATTGGGTGGCGACAGCAGCGTTCTGGATGCGACCGTATTTAAAGCGTTGATCGTGCCCCGAGGTCGTGGTGCGTTTCTAAAAAAGCGCCCCCAGGTCGATATTGCCCGTTTTGACGTTGTTCTGCTGGTTGAATTTGTAGATTTAGGGGCGGTTCAAAATTTCATGGCCACCGACCACTGGGCCAAAGCCGTGATTTCGGCCGAAGAAAAGGCCTACAAAACAATGAAAATTGCCGCATCAAACGTGCGGCGCATTGGGTCTGTCGATCATTCCCGTGACGGGGTGTTTTTGTTTAACTACTTTTATTCGGACAGTTTGGATCTAAACCTTAAGGTCTGGAATTACACGGCTGGCTGGTTTCAGGATCAAACCGGCCCTGATAATTCAACCGTTCTATTGCCAGACCACGCGCCAGATTTCTCTTACACAATCGTCAATCACTGCTGATGGGACAGGCTGCGCGACATTTTGCCGGCAATATTATTCAACAAGACTTTTCGGCCTTTCGTGCTGGTCAATTTCGGAAAAAACAATACGGCGTCCATGCCAATTCTTTATCAATTGGCATAACGATACCGGCGGGCGACCGGCAGACGTGCCCTTCTGAAACCCGCAATGATATGGGAAATCGAGCAAGGTCTGACCTTAAGCGCGCGTGATCTACACGATGCGAGTGAGATAAGATCGGCGTGGTTTCGCAAGTTCGCCAAGCTATCGGCAACATATGACGCATTTGCCCTGCGCGGCCATTCCTGCCGGTTTTGGCAGTCAAGGTCTTCCGATGGGTTTGCAGATATTTGGACGCAGGGATGAGACCGCGAAATTCTGACGCTGGCGCAGGCCTATCATAGCCACCATGACCGGACCGAACAGATGCCCGATCTTTAATTTGGTGCCCAATTGAGGTGTCGCTGAAAGGCTTGAGATTGCGCTATAGCGGACACTTTTCGTACCTACCAAGTTTGTAAACATGGGCCCAAAGCAGATAACGGGACGCTTTGAAAAGTTCCCGTAAGATTTGCGTGCAGGTTAAGTCTGTATCTCTTAGGCGATGGTCTGCAATGCATATATCTGCCAGCTACCCAAACAAGAATCCAAACCTAGTTGATGCTTTTGGCAGGCCCTATCGGGTTCCGTGGCTTCGATCGTAGGAAGATGGTGCGGGGGACACATGCGCAGAGCGCGCTGTTTTGCCAGGATCAAAGACATCGATAAGCAGTGGATAACAGGCCGCCGCCGCCGAGGAATGTTCCTGAGAGCAATCGCCACCAGGACAGGCTGATAGGCCGACGATTAGATCTATTTCTGCGTAAAACTCAAGAAAATCACCGGGCCGAACTGGGCTGGCTTTCATAAAATATTGACCTGTGTCACGGGTAAATCCTGTACACATGAACACGTTCAGCACATCGTGAACGTGGGCCTCTGCGGCGAGTAGGGACAGGTTGCAATGATCCGCCAATGCCCGCGTCAGGTTTGAATGGCAGCAATGATGGTATTTTGTGTCCGACAACAGCTGCGCGGTATAGGGATCACAGCGCGTTCCGATAACGTCATGCACCGACCCGCCGAATGCATCAAAACCATACCAATCTAGCGTGTCGGCAGTAATTGTGGCCATCGGTCGAAGGAAAGGAAAGCAGGACCACATGCGATCCTTGGTGGATAGATGGGTGCCATGTAGCGCACGCGATTTACCTGAATAGAACCGTTCGCTTAGGTCGGCGCTGTTCCACAGGTTCAGGTCGCCAACCTGCGACCCTTCCACCGAAACAATGCGGAAAAAACACCCTGCTGGCACGTCAATGCAGGCCCCGTCACGGGGGGCAACGATCAGCTCGTTTGATTTCTTGGCGGTCCGCCTTAGGCGCGCCAGTCCCGCAAGGTCCGGCGGCGTAAGGGCGTCTGGCGGATAACACACCACCGGCGCGACACTAAACCGTTCATCCGCATCCTCGGGGGGCGGAAAATGAGGTGACACGAGCTTCATTTTGAAGGCTTTCTAAGATTTCGGCTTTTCAGAACTGACGCTTTTGAAGCGATGTAACAAGACCGGGTGCCGCGGCACAGGGGCCATGCCAAGCAGCAAGACTTGTGAAAATACACGCCGATTTCTATGCGGCACGTTTGGCGAGAAACAAGGATACCTGGATAGCAAAGAAAGTTCGATTTGGCCCACCAAGCTGCGAAATCAGAATGAGGAAATTACGAGCATTGCCATTTTTTGGTTCGACGTTGGAAAATGGCTCATTGAAAAAGCGTTGTGCACAGAAGGTGAAGCAAGCCGCTGTGCAAATTGCTAGGCAGTCCGTTCAAATCGTTGTGCTGCGATGAAATCGTACCTGGCCTATTTTCTGTTCAATTGCTTTTTTGAACCACACAATCTATTCTGATATTTACCGACGCAGGCTGCAGTGCCCGCTGGTTGTTTCCTCCGGTAATTCTTTCGTTTTAGCAGCATTAAAAAATTTACGGCACCGGCGCTAATTTTTGACCGGTACCATGCCACATAAATGGATTTCAAACCCGGAACCACATGGGTGCTGGTACAATTCGAGGTGCTGCCAAAGTGATTGTGAACGGACACGCGCGATCAAGTTTCTAATCAATTAATGATTTCGCCGCAAACACTGCAAAATCGGCGTGTTTCCGACAGCAAATTGCCCGTCAGCGACCTATGCAAAAAACGCAGAACAGGTTTGTCAAAAACGCATTTGTTAAATCAATAAACCGGTTCTATGTGGGCGAAGTAATCAAACGCCGGAAGCCCCGGCTAGGACCCAGGAGATACGACTATGACAATCACCGCGACCAACACCAGAGTTCAAATCAGTTCGATAGTATTCCTGCGGCTGGTGAACAGCATCGAAAACATGTTCGCAGCGTTTTCGAACTGGAACGATTCTCGCCAGACGTTTAATGCCCTGTCAGACCTTTCAGACCGTGACTTGGAAGACATCGGCCTGAACCGTGGCGACATCTACGCAATTGCAGGTAAATAGGCACCGGTTTCTGACTGGTTAACCGAAAGAATGCGGGTCGTGGCAAGTGCTGCGGCCCGCTTTTTGCTATTTGCGCCGTATTATTCGTCGGCGCGGCCCTTACCAAGGTGTTTACGCAAGCGCGACGGTGTTGATTTCTTTTTACCCTTATACGGGTTCTTGTCGGCCTGACTGCGAAATGTCAGCCGAATTGGGGTGCCGGGCATGTCAAAATCCAAGCGCAAGCCATTGACCAAATACCGGGAATAACTGGCGGGCAACTTATCCGGGAACGACGCCATCACCACAAATCCCGGCGGGCGGGTTTTAACTTGCGTCATGTAACGCAGTTTGATGCGTTTGCCCTGCGGGGCTGGTGGTGGATGGGCCTGAACCATACCGCTAAGCCATTCATTAAGCCGCGCAGTAGGAACACGGCGGTTCCAAACGTCGTGTGCCGAAATAATTGCGGCTTGCATCCGATCCAGCCCTTTGCCGGTTATTGCCGATACGGTGACTAGGGGCGCGCCGCGCAGTTGCGGTAAAAGTCGTTCAAATTCTTCGCGCAGTTCTTTGATTTTGTTGCTTTTATCGGTTTCAAGATCCCACTTATTTACCGCCAGAATAACCGCCCGGCCTTCACGCTCGGCTAGATCGGCAATGCGCAAATCCTGTTGTTCAAACGGAATTTCCACATCCAGCAAAACCACGACCACTTCGGCAAAACGCACCGCGCGCAGCCCGTCGGCAACGGATAGTTTTTCCAGCTTGCCCTGAACCTTGGCCTTTTTGCGCATGCCGGCGGTGTCAAAAATGCGCACCGGTACATCGCCCCAGTTCATCGAAACCGAAATCGCGTCGCGGGTGATCCCGGCCTCGGGGCCAGTTAGCAGGCGATCTTCGCCCAACAGCTGATTGATGAGCGTCGATTTCCCTGCATTTGGCCGACCCACGACCGCGATTTGCAATGGGCGAGACACAGTAGGAATGCGCGGCCCGTCTTCGATATCAACGTCTGTTTCGGGCGTGTCCTGTAGGCTGCGTTCGGCAAAACTGTCGGCCACTGGCATCAGCGCTGTGTAGAGATCATTCATACCTTCGCCATGTTCCGCCGACAGGCGAATGGGTTCACCAAGGCCAAGCGAATAAGCCTCGATCACGCCCGCATCTGCGGCTGACCCTTCGGCCTTGTTGGCGGCCACAAACACATGGGCGTTTTTCTTGCGTAAAATATCGGCAAAAATCTGGTCTGCGGCGGTGACGCCGGTTCGCGCGTCGATCACAAACAGGCAGACATCGGCCATTTCCACGGCGCGTTCCGTCAACAGCCGCATACGGCCTTGCAAAGATTGATCACTGGCTTCTTCCAAACCGGCGGTGTCAATCACGGTAAAGCGCAGATCGGCCAGGCGGGCATCACCTTCGCGCAAATCGCGTGTAACACCGGGCTGGTCATCGACCAACGCCAATCGTTTGCCAACCAATCGGTTGAACAAGGTCGATTTGCCCACGTTGGGGCGCCCGACTATAGCAAGGGTGAAACTCATCTATCTGCTCCGGCGACGTTTGAACTGTGCGCCTTACACTAGCAATCGGTCAACGAAAAGCCAGAAGCTGCCCATTGCCCGAAACTACGTACATAACACCCTGCACGACAATCGGTCGTGTGCTGGCGCCACCAAGCAATTCGGTCGCGAAAGTCTGGTGCCCGTCAACCGGGTCAAAGGCGCGCAATTGTCCGTTGCTTGAGGCAACCCATAATTGTCCGCCCGCCAGCACCGGGCCGTAATGGGCGAATACCCCGGTTTGGCGACGGGCTTGTCGCCCGATTTCTTTGCTGGGCAATTGTGTGCCCCAAATGCGGCTGCCATTGCTGGCTTTTAGCCGGACCAGTTCGCCCTGATCTGACAGTAAGAACAGCGATCCGCCGTCAACCCAGACCGGGCCAGTGGCGCCTTCGTTTGCAGCCCAGATGATATCGCCATTGCTGGCATCAATGGCCAGCGTGCGCCCGGATGGATTGCCGACATATATGCGTTTGCCGTGCACAACCGGGTCAGCCGACACATCGCTTAGCTGAGCGTAGGCCTTGCCGGGCCGTGACCCAGCGATCGAACTTTTCCAGACCTGCAGCCCGCCTTTTGGAAAGGCACCTGCCAGTTGGCCGGTGCCAAAGGGCAAATACACAAGGCCAGCACCTACGGCTGGTGCTGCGCCGCCGATCACACCGCTTGGCGATGGCGGGCTGCCCAGTTGCCAACGCACCAATCCGGTTGTGGCATCTATGGCCCAGGCCCGGCTATCGCGGGTGACAACATAAACCAAACCGCCGCTGACGGTCGGGGCACCGGTTGCTGGTGCATCCAGACGTTGTTGCCAGATAACCGAACCATCTGTTGCGTTCAAAGCTGTCAGATCGCCAAAACCGGTGGTGACATATAGCTGACCATCCACAATCGCCAGCCCGCCGCCCGACGCGTCATCGGCTTTATCTGTTGTCGGGGTCAGATCGCGCGACCAGATCAGGCTGCCGGACGTTGCAGTCGCCGTAACGCCTGCCCGGCTGTCCAACGTAAATACCCTGCCGTTCGCGGCAACTGGATCGGCCGAAATACGGTGCCGGCGATCATTGCCTTGGCCGATATCAGCGGCCCAGACCTGCGTTGGGTTGGTTGTGAATGCCGGGTGTTGCAACCGGTGCGTGACCGATCCCGCCCGATGGGTCCAACTGATATGATTGGTGGATCGGGCCAATTTGATCGGCACCGCGCGGTTAACCGCGGCGTCAGTGCCGGGCCGCAGGTTCAGCCGTTCGCCCGGCAGTATTTCTTCCTGATTGCCACAGGACACCAAACCCATCAGGGCCGCCAGGCCAAACAGCCCACTTTTGACTATACCCACGGTGATGCCCTCATTATTGCCCGTCTTGTGACTTTGACCGCTGATATCCGGCTTAAGCCGGTACCAGTTCGCCACCCAGAGCCACAATCAACTGTGAAACCCTTCGACGCAAGCCCGCTGTAACTTGCCCGTCAGCAAGAATTGCCTGCAAGCGGTCTAACGCGCCAGCAATATTGCCACTTGAAACATCTACAATTGCCATCTGTTCCTCTGCCAGCAACCGGTACGGGGCGCCGGGGCCGGCAATTGCCAACAATCGCGCCAGTCTGTCGTTTGGCGAAATATCATCGCCCAATATCAGCAGCAGTTTTAGCTCTGCCAAGTCGCGGTACGTGCTGCTAAGGGCTGTGTCAGATACAACGGCGTTAAGGCTAGAAATTGCACGTTCTGGATCGCTTTGCTCGACAGCATCAGCGGATTCAAACAACGCCAACAGCGCCGCATTATCGCCGTCAGTGGAAATCTGTGCGTATGCCGCTGCCCGCGCGTCGGTATTTTGAATCTGGATTGCGGCCCAAATTTCAGTGCCAAATACTTCAGCCGTGGATCTCTTTTGTGCTTTGTTCCATTCAAAATATGCGGCCCATGCAACCAGCAAAACAACCAGTGCAACAGGGATCCAACCCCATTTCCGCATGAGTTTGAATAGCCGGTCGCGGCGCAGCTCTTCGCTGACTTCATCGATGAAACTGTCGGTATCGCTCACGCCTAATCTCCTGCTGTAACGGCCTCTCATACCGCATGGCTTTGCGGGATGCCAATAGCGTTAAATCACAAACCGGTTTGGGTCCGATATACGTGGTTGAAGACCAAACAGTTTAACCGTAAAGTGAACCGAACGGTTTAGTTTTATTTTGCAAGGTGTTTGTCTTGAGAATTGAACCAACTAGGCCTATGTGGGCCACTAAATCATACGTACCACGAATACCGATGAGAGGTCACAATGAGAATTTTTTCTGTCATTACCGCAATAATGGTGATGGCCGCCTTATATTTACTGGTATTTGAGCGGCAGAGAATTGTTGATTTTGCAGCCGGGGGTGACGCCGCCCAGATGTCTGATTCCCCGAAAAATGACGTGACAGCGCCTGATGAAGCTACAGACCAGCTGCCCGAACGGCTGGTGTCGGTGGTGGCGTTGCCTTCGCAGGCGCAACTAATCACCAGCGCTGTGCTGGTGCGCGGCCAGACCGAGGCGGCCCGTCAGGTTGATGTCCGGGCCGAAACTGCGGGACTGGTCATTTCAGAACCTTTGCGCAAAGGCACCCAGGTCGATATCGGCCAGATGCTGTGCCAGCTGGACCCCGGAACGCGCGAGATTTCGTTGGCCGAGGCAACCGCCCGTTTGGCAGAAGCCAATGCACGGGTTCCAGAATCCGAGGCCCGCCTGCCCGAGGCGCAGGCGCGTCTGGCCGAGGCGAAGGCGCGCGTCGTTGAGGCTGATATCAACTTGACAGCGGCCAAAAGGCTGGCTGAAGGTGGCTTTGCCTCTGAAACCCGGGTCGCATCGGCGCAGGCTGCCCACGAAAGCGCTGCCGCGTCGGTCCAAGCGGCGATGTCCAGCGTTGCCGGGTCAAATTCCGGCGTGCAAAGCGCTATTGCAGGCATCCAGTCGGCCCAAGCCGGGGTTGCGGCCGCCAAACGTGAAATTAGCAAGCTGGCGATCAGCGCCCCATTTGCGGGCTTGTTGGAATCAGATGCCGCTGAAATCGGTACATTCCTTCAACCCGGCGCGCTGTGTGCCACCGTCATCCAGCTTGACCCGATCAAACTGGTGGGGTTTGTGCCTGAAACAGATGTCGGGAAGATCAAGGTTGGGGTTCCTGCAGGTGCCCGCCTTATAACCGGGCAACAGGTGCAAGGCCAAGTGACGTTTCTGTCGCGGTCTGCAGACAGCAATACCCGCACGTTTCGGGTTGAAATTCAGGTGCCAAACACTGATCTGGCGATCCGCGACGGCCAAACTGCGGAAATTGTGATATCCTCTGACGGCGAAACCGCACATTTGCTGCCGTCTTCGGCGTTGACGTTGAATGACCAGGGTGACTTGGGCATTAGGGCGGTCGATGACACCCGGCATGTCAAGTTTATTCAGGTTGGCGTGCTACGCGATACGGTTGACGGGATTTGGGTCGTCGGACTGCCCGAACAGGTCGATGTCATCGTCGTCGGGCAGGAATACGTCATTGATGGCGTACACGTTACAGTGGCGTATCAGGAGGCTTCCAAATGACCGGAATTGTCGATTGGGCAGGTGCACGGGCGCGGATGGTTATCGCCTTCATTGCGATGACCATTTTTGCCGGTGGTTTTGCCTACGCGACACTGCCCAAAGAGGGCGAACCAGATATCGAAATACCGCTGATGGTGGTTTCTGTCCCCTTCCCCGGTATTTCGGCAGAGGATTCTGAAAAGCTGTTGGTCAAGCCAATGGAAACCGAGCTGGCCGATCTGGACGGTTTGAAGAAAATGACCGCAACCGCCGCCGAAAATTACGCGGTTATGGTGCTGGAATTTGAATTTGGCTGGGACAAGCCCGCGATCACGGCCGATTTGCGCGACCGGATGAATACGGTCGAGGCCCAGTTTCCCGCCGGTGCCGACAAATATTCGATTGGCGAGATTAACTTTTCCGAATTTCCGATCATCATTGTCAATCTAACGGGTGACGTGCCGGAACGCACATTGGTGCGCGTGGCCAAAGATTTGCAGGACCGCTTGGAAAGTCTGGAACCGGTGCTAGAGGCCGTCCTGACCGGCCACCGCGATGAAATGCTGGAAGTCACCATCGATCCACTGCGGCTGGAGGCGTATAACGTCACGGCAGGTGAGCTGATCAGCGTGGTGCGCAACAATAACCAACTGATCGCCGCCGGTGAAATTGAAACCGCCAGTGGAGCCTTTGCGGTTAAAATTCCGGCGTCGTTTGACGACCCGCAAGATGTTTACAACTTGCCGGTCAAAGTGAATGGCGACAGCGTTGTCACCCTGGGCGATCTGGCAGATATTCGCCTGACATTTGAAGACCGGTCCGGTGTGGCGCGATTTAATGGCGTGAACACCGTCGCTTTGCAGGTGGTGAAGCGCAAAGGGCACAACCTGATCGATACCGCAGCATTGGTCCGCGAAGAAGTGGCCCAGGTGCGCGCTGAATGGTCCGAAGATCTGCAAGCTTCGGTTGATACCGGGTTGTCCAACGACCAGTCAATTGTGGTAAATTCGATGGTGCGCCAGCTGGAAGGTTCAGTAATGACCGCCATTGCGTTGGTCATGATTGTTGTGCTGGCGTCATTGGGCACCCGTTCGGCCCTGCTGGTTGGGTTTGCAATCCCAACATCGTTTATGCTGTGTTTCGTACTGTTGGCGCTGATGGGCATCACGATCTCAAACATCGTCATGTTCGGGCTTATTTTGGCGGTTGGCATGCTGGTGGACGGCGCCATTGTGGTGGTGGAATACGCTGACAGACGTATCAACGAAGGGGTTGGCCCGATGCATGCTTATGTGGCGGCAGCCAAACGTATGTTCTGGCCGGTCATCTCATCCACTGCGACCACGCTTTGTGCGTTTTTACCCATGCTGTTCTGGCCCGGCATTCCCGGTGAATTTTTGGGGATGTTGCCGGTTACACTGATATTCGTTTTGTCGGCGTCATTGTTGGTGGCGTTGATCTATCTGCCGGTCATGGGCGGCGTTGCTGGCCGTATGTCGCGGATATTCGCAGGCGGATCTGAATTTTTGCGCCCGCTGCCGTGGTTGGTGCGCGCAGCATTGGTGCCGCCGTCGTTGTATTTATTGTTCCTGGCTGCGATGCAGACGCTAAATCCCGGCTATCTGTTTGGCGGCACCCCGCCTTTTACGGGTATACTGTCCGTGTTGCCGGGGGCGGTCCTGTTTATTGTTGGGGCAATCGTCAGTTCAATCGCGATGGGTGCGGCCAAGATCGAACGCGCGCCAAAAAAGATCAATTCTGGTCATCGGCGCACCCCAATGGGGATGTTCATCAATTTCATCGCCGGCAACCCGATCATGCCGATTGTCACAATTGCGGCGGTTATCTTCATCGTCGTCAACGTTTTCTCGTATTTTGGTGAAAACAATCACGGGGTCGAATTCTTTGTTGAATCCGAGACCGAGCAGGCAATTGTCTACGTCCGGGCCCGCGGCAATCTTTCGGTGACCGAAAAGGACGCGCTGGTGGCACAGGCCGAGGCGGTCATTTTGGACACTGACGGCATTGCCAGCGCCTTTGCCTTTGCCGGGGCCGGTGGTTTGAACCAAAACACCGGCGGTGCCAGCGGCCCCCGCGACACCATCGGTCAGATACAGATTGAAATGACCCCTTGGGATCAGCGCAAGGACAATGCGGACCTGGACGGCGATGTGGTGCTGGCCGGCCTGAACGCGCGGTTGGCCGAAATTCCGGGCATCAAAACCGAAAGCCTTAGCCTGTCGCGCGGCCCAGCATCGGGCAAACCGGTGCATCTGCGATTGACCGGGGATAATTTCCAAACGCTTCAGGATGCCGTCGTTATCGCGAGACACAAGTTTGAAAATACTGCCGCCCTAACGGATATCGAAGACACCCTGCCCCTGCCCGGCATCGATTGGCAAATTAACGTCGACGTTCAAAAGGCGGGCCGGTTTGGCGCCGATGTCGCCACTGTTGGCGGTATGGTGCAACTGGTTACACGGGGTATTTTGCTGGACACGATGCGTGTTGACAGCTCGGACGAAGAAATCGAAATCCGGGTTCGTTTGCCGGAAGAGCACCGGGTGTTGTCTACGCTGGACACTTTGAAAGTCCGCACGCGTGACGGGTTGGTGCCGATGTCAAATTTAATCACCCGTGAACCGGTGAAAAAGCTGGGCCAAATCGACCGGATTGGCCAGAAACGGTATTTTGACGTTAAGGCGGGGATCACCGCAGACCTTACCCGGACCGAGTTGGACGAAAACGGTGATCCAGTAATCGGTGATGATGGATTGGAAAAAACAATTCCGATGACCGCGGTAGAACGTCGCGAAGTGTTGACGGCTTGGCTGGAAGAAGACAATTCTCTGCCCGCAGGCGTCACCTATGAATGGGCCGGGGATCAGAACGACGAACAGGAAAGTCAGCAATTTTTGTCCAAGGCTTTCGCGGCCTCATTAGGGTTGATGTTTGTCATTCTGCTGGCGCAGTTCAACA
>CAXMPY010000057.1:0-12182 GCA_964195275.1 uncultured Paracoccaceae bacterium | reverse complement strand
GGGGAATTTGTGCTGACATTGCCATTGTTGGTGCTGTTTTTCGCGCGGGCCGCAGATGGGTTGACCGGGGGCAATGTGTCCGTGGCGAACGCCTATTTGGCGGACATTACAACTGAAGAAAGCCGCAGCAAAAATTATGGGCAAATGGCGGTGTCGACGAATTTGGGGTTCATTGTTGGCCCGGCGCTGGCCGGGTTGTTGGGGGCGACGGTGTTGGGGGAAATACTGCCCGTGATGTCGGCCTTTGTGATTTCGGCGGTGGCGTTGGGCTTGATCCAGTTTGGGTTGGCCGAAACCAGACCGGTGAAAATCACCGAGTATCTAGAGGCCCCAAATGCCTGTGCGATTTATGGCCAGGAACACCGGCGCGGCTATCAGGTAGATTGCGAAAAGCACAATGGTCTGGCCGATATTCTGGGCTTGCCGAACATGCCCATCTTAATGGCGATCAATTTTCTGGTGATGATGGGGTTCAGTTTTTTCTATGTGGCATTCCCGATCCATGCCGTGCAGGCGCTATCGTGGACGGTAATCAACATTGGTGTGTTTTTTGCCGTTGTCAGTCTGGTGATGGTTGTCGTGCAGGGGCCGGTGCTGGCTTGGGCGTCGGCGCGGTATTCAGATCGTGTACTGATGGTCATTGGCGGTATCGTTTTGGGGTTGGCATTTTTGGCGTTGCTGTCGGGCCAACTGGAAATTATTTACGCCGGCGGTGTTTTGATCGCATTGGGCAACGGGCTGATGTGGCCGACATTTATGGCGGCATTGTCCAAATCGGCTGGCCCAAGACTGCAAGGAGCCGTTCAGGGTTTCGTGGGCAGCGTCGGAGCAGTGGCCAGCATTCTAGGGTTGGTGGGGGGTGGCATCGCCTATGTAAGCGTCGGGGCGTCGATATTCTTGGTTGGGGCGTTTGTGATTTTGGCAGCGGCGGGTGCTGCGGCGATGTACCGGACACCCAAGGATGTGAAGAGTCATTAGCGTTCATTTCCTGATCATGTTGGTGGTCTGGCCCATATCTTGTGGATAACTCTCCCATCCCGCCCATACCTAGCCATTCTGCGTTGACTTGAAGACCGCAGACCGGGACAATCGCCCCAACAGGAATCATCGCCAAGGGCATTGCAACAGTGCGTCTTACCAAGCTTCGACTGAACGGCTTTAAAAGCTTTGTCGATCCAACTGATCTGATCATCGCCGATGGTCTGACCGGGGTGGTGGGCCCCAACGGGTGTGGCAAATCGAACCTGTTGGAAGCCATGCGCTGGGTGATGGGGGAAAACCGGCCCAAAGCAATGCGCGGTGGCGGTATGGAAGATGTGATATTCGCCGGGGCGTCATCGCGGCCTGCCCGAAACTTCGCAGAAGTGTCACTGTATATTGATAATACAGAACGGTTGGCGCCGGCCGGGTTCAACGATAACGAATTGCTGGATATCACCCGACGGATCACGCGGGATGCGGGGTCGGCTTTCAAAGTCAACGCCAAGGATGTTCGGGCGCGCGATGTTCAGATGCTGTTTGCCGATGCATCTACCGGCGCCCATTCACCCGCGTTGGTGCGCCAGGGGCAAATTGCCGAACTGATCAATGCGCGGCCCAAAGCCCGACGGCGAATTTTGGAAGAGGCCGCTGGGATATCCGGGCTGTATCAGCGCCGCCACGAGGCGGAACTGAAACTGAATGGTGCCGATGCAAATTTGCTGCGTGTTGAAGATGTGGTTGAACAACTGGCCGCGCAGCTGGCGCAATTGGCGCGTCAGGCGCGACAGGCAGCACGCTATCGTAAAATTGGCGAAGAACTGCGCCATTCCGAAGGGCTGTTATTGTATCGGCGCTGGAAAGAGGCCGAAACAGCCTTTGCGGTGGCTAACGACATATTGCGCACCGAGGTCACGGCAGCAGCAGCGGCAGAACGGGCGGCACTGAACGCCGCCAAATCCCGCGAAGTTTGCGACACAGCGCTGCCGGGCTTGCGCGAAGAAGAAGCCATCGCAGCCGCGGTGCTGCAACGATTGCTGGTGCAGCGCGATACACTGGCCGATCAGGCAGCGCGTGCGGTTGCAGCGATCGAAACGTTGACCAGCCGGATTGGGCAGATGAGCCATGACATGGCCCGCGAAGAGGCACTGAACAAAGATGCTGGTGAAACCATTGATCGCCTGGAATGGGAGGCCCTTGAATTGGGCAAGGCTGCCCAAGGGCACGATGCCCGATTGGAAGCCGGGGCCGTCCAAGCACGCGATAGCGCCGGGATTTTGCAAGAACGCGAAGACGCGCTAGGCGAACTTAGCGAAGATGTGGCCCGGCTGTCGGCGCGCCATTTGTCAGCGCACCGCATGTTGGACGACGCGCAAAAATTGTTAGGGCGCAGCCAGGGCGAGGCAGATCGGGCGCGCGGTGCAGTTGATGCTGCCAAAACAGCACTGCAGGCCGCGGACGCGTCATTTGGGATGGCCGAAACCAAACAAAGTGGCGCATCCCAAGCCGCGGAAGATGCCGAAAACGCACTTTTGGCAGCCGATGATCGACGGGCCGAAGCGCAAAGCAAAGAAGCTGAGGCACGGGCTGGACGGTCAGAGGCAGATGGCGAAGCAAATGCGCTGCGCGCCGAAGTTGCTGCACTGGGACGATTGGTTGAACGTGACACAGCCGAAGGCGGGCAAGTTCTGGATTTGCTGCGGGTTGAGCCGGGATATGAAAAAGCCCTTGGTGCCGCACTGGCGGACGATTTGCGCGCCCCCGCAATTGAGGATGACGCCGCGTCCGGCTGGGCAACTTTACCGGGCTACAAAAAGGCACAATCGCTGCCCGAAGGCGTTAAAGCGCTAACAAATTATGTGTCGGTGCCTGGGGTTTTGGTCCGACGAATGGGTCAGGTTGGGTTGGTTGATGCACACGACGGCGCACGGTTGCAGAGCGAATTGTTGCCGGGGCAGCGGCTGGTCAGTGCGGTGGGTGATCTGTGGCGTTGGGATGGATATCGCGCCGGCGCGGCAGATGCGCCAAGTGCCGCCGCATTGCGTTTGCAACAGCTAAACCGACTGCAGGAACTGAAACAGGATTTGGAAGAAGCCAGTGCGCGCGCACAAGGCGCGGCACAGGCACACGAGTTACTGAAAGCCCGGCTATTGGAAATGTCTGACGCCGATCGCAAAGCCCGCGAAACCCGACGCGCCGCCGATGCAGCTATGGCCGAAGCCAGTCGGGCTTTGTCGCGCGCCGAAGCAGATCGCAACATCGCGGGGGGTAAACTAGAATCGCTGGGTTTGGCGGTGGCGCGACATGACGAAGAAGCCCAGTCTGCTGCTGCCCGATTGACCGAAGCTAAAGTTGCGGTGGCCGATCTGGGTGATCTTGACGCAGCTCGGGCAGCGGTCGAAGACGTAAAGCTGACGGTAGAAGCAGCGCGGGTGACAATGATATCCAAACGCTCGACCCATGATGAGTTGCGTCGCGAGGGCGAAGCGCGGGTGCGCCGATCTCAGGAAGTTGCCAAAGAGCTAAGCGGCTGGAAATTACGGTTGGAAACTGCTGCCAAACGCATGGCCGAACTGTTGGATCGAAAATCTATATCAGAAGCGGAACTGTCAGAGGCGACGTCGGTTCCGGATGCGATATCAGCGCAACGCGCCAGTTTGGCTGACGGTATCGACCAGGCAGAAACGCGGCGAAAATTGGCTGCTGATCAATTGGCAGTTGGTGAAAATGCGATGCGCGATGCAGTTTCGGCAGAACGCGACGCCGAACGCACCGCGTCAATGGCGCGGGAAACCCGGGCGGGGGCAGAGGCACGCAACGAAGCTGCCAAAGAAAACCTGGCGGTCGCAAAAGCCCGGATTGGCGAAGAACAGGACACAACACCTGTCAAGTTGCTTGAAACCCTGGATGTTGACCCAGAACAGATGCCAACGGCCGCGGTGATGGAGGCCGATGTTAATCGCCTAAAGCGGCAACGTGATGCGTTGGGGGCGGTAAATTTGCGGGCGGAAGAAGACGCGCGCGAGGTTCAGGAAGAACATGATCTGCTGGTCAAAGAAACCACTGATCTACACGAAGCGATCCGGACATTACGGGCCGGGATTGCCAGCCTGAATAAAGAAGGCCGCGAACGCCTGTTGACCGCGTTCGAACAGGTGAACACCAATTTCACGCTGCTGTTCAAGCACCTGTTCGGGGGTGGTGAAGCGAAACTGGTATTGGTGGAGAGCGATGATCCGCTTGAGGCTGGCTTGGAAATAATGTGCCAGCCGCCGGGCAAAAAATTGTCAACGCTGTCGTTGTTGTCAGGTGGCGAACAGACGTTGACGGCACTGGCGCTGATATTCGCGGTATTTCTGGCCAATCCAGCCCCGATTTGTGTGTTGGATGAAGTTGATGCGCCGCTTGATGACGCCAATGTAACGCGGTTCTGTGACCTGCTGGACGAGATGACGCGCCAGACGCAAACTCGGTTTCTGATCATCACCCACCACGCTGTAACAATGGCCCGGATGGACCGTTTGTTTGGTGTGACAATGAGCGAACCTGGCGTCAGCCAACTGGTGTCCGTGGACCTGAAGAGTGCTGAAAAAATAGTCGCTTAGTGTAGCGTATAGGTTAACAGTTTAAATACAGTTTGCCGTTAAATCTCGCCTACCCGCAGTCGTATTGCGGTTAAACGAGATGAGAACAATAAGACAAACTGAATTCAGAAAATGGATGGTGACAATTGCAGCAGCGACGTTGCTGGTAACCATCATCCGCCTTTTGATCGGGGCATAGCCCTGAAATGAAGTGGACCCTGCGGAGCAGCAACTCCGCAGCGTCTTTTTAGTGAGAACAACAAACGTGAATTCAGAAATCCCAGTTATTATAGGTAATTCCTAATAAATTGTAAATATTGCAGTCGGTTTATGGTTAATTACAACTTGGCCAACAACCCAGCCGTCGGCCATGCATCTGCGGGCAAGCCCAGCCTTATCTGTTCCTGTTGCACCGCTGCCCGGGTCTTTGCCCCCAATATCGCGTCGATTTTTCCAACGTCGTGGCCACGTCGCTGCAATTTGGTTTGCAAAGACTTCATTTGGGTGTCGGTTAGTGCCGGGTCCGGGTTGCCTTTGTTGTAGACATTTGCGCCCTCTAGTCGGGTCGCGAAATAGGCGGCAGAGGTGACGTAAACGAAACTTTTGTTCCATTCAAAATAGGTTGAAAAATTGGGGTACGTCATAAAGGCCGGCCCCTTGCGTCCCATCGGCAACAGGATCGAGGCCTGCATGTTGTTTGGCCCCAGATTGCCGCTGCGCGCCTTAACCCCAAGTCGCGCCCAATCGCTGACTTTCTTGGAACTGGTCAGACCGGTATCCGCCCAATTCAGGCTGTTGGGCACGCTGATTTCCTGCAACCAGGGTTCATTCTGCCGCCAGCCCAGATCGCGCAGCATTTTGGCGCCGGTGAACAGTGCGTCAGCCTGTGATGTTTTCAGCGTAACCAAACCATCGCCGTCGCCGTCTACACCATTTGTCAGAATGTCCTCTGGCAGCATCTGAACCATACCGATTTCCCCGGCCCAGGCACCGGTTGTTGTGACCGGGTCAAAATCGCCACGTTCAAACAGTTTCAGCGCGGCGAATACCTGCGGCTGAAACAGTTCAGGTCGGCGGCAATCATGGGATAAGGTAAGCAGTGAGTTCAGCGTGTTGAAATTGCCCTGAACCTGGCCAAAATCGGTTTCAAGCGCCCAGAAGGCCAGTAAAACGCCGCGTGAAACCCCGTAGTCGCGCTGAATCCGATCAAAAATACTGTCAAGACTTGCCGAATATTTGCGGCCATTATCCATCCGGTTCTGGCTGATCACGCGGCCCGAGAACTCTAGGAAATTCATCTTGAATATACCTTGGGACCGGTCGGCTTTTATTGTGCTTGGGTCATGGGCGACATTGGCGAAAAAACGGTTAACTGTGGCGTTGGCGTGGCCACGGGATATGGCTTCGGTTTTTAAGTTCTTGATGAAACCAGAGAATGATCCACCGCAGGCCACTTGGGCAGCGGCGGGTGTTGTAGCCGATAGAATGGCCGCAAAGATAAGGGGAAATCGCATTGGGAACCTTTCAAAAACTTACCGTAAACTAGCAGGATCGCGCAGTCAGACAACCGCCAGAATGACGACAAACACTAACATCAATGCCCAAGTTTTCCAAAGCGCCACCACGGCCCGGTCAATGTGGGTTGGCCCAAGCTGTGTTTCGCCTTCGGGATGCACCAGCGGAAAATCGCGGATCACACCGTCGTAGCTACGTGGGCCTGCCAATGATACGTTCAAGCAAGCGGCCATTGCCGCCTCTGGCCAGCCGGCGTTTGGCGATCGATGCAGTGGCGCATCACGGCGCACCAGTGGCGCTATATCCGGGCGCAAATGGGCCACGGCGATCAGAATGGCCGTCAGGCGCGCCGGTATCCAATTTAGCACATCGTCAAGCCGGGCAGTGGCCCACCCGAATTCAGCATATTCGTCGTTATTGTATCCGATCATGCTGTCGGCAGTATTGATAAACTTATAGATCAAGAGGCCGGGAAATCCGGCGAGCAGGAACCAGAAAGCCGGTGCAACAACACCGTCTGACAGGTTTTCTGCCGCGCTTTCGATCGCCCCGCGAACGACGGCGGTTTCATCCATGCGGCTGGTGTCGCGCCCGACGATTTTTGCGACCGATTTTCGGCCCGCGGCCAGGGACATGCGCAACGCGTCGGCAACTTCCGTTACATGGGTGGTCAGACTTCTTTGGGCCAATAGGATCGCGGCAGATACAGTTTCCAGCACTGGTGTTGCAGGCAGTATGTAGACAACCCAAGAAATCAACAAAGACAACACGAACATGGCCGTTACCGCCAATATGCCGTTAAGTTTCCGGTTGGTGCCAGAATTCAGATTTCGATCTAGCCAAGCCGCAAAATGACCCAATAAGACCGCTGGGTGCGTCAGACGCGTCCAAAGCCAATTAGGTTCACCAAAAACCGCGTCCAATATCATGGCAATTAGTAGTGTTAAGACTGTGGTCATAGTGATGCTGCAAATTGCGGCCAGTCTAATGCGGCTGGCAGCCCAAGTCGCAACCACGTGCCTGAATATGGAAATATTCGGGACCAGACTTGCGACTTTGCCAATCGATTTTGCCACTTGGCGGCATCATCGACATTGTACAACCTGAATAGTGATGTGCCACCGACAATTTTGGCATCTTTTGCCGTCATCAGATCGTCCATGCGATTTGCATCCTGCAACAGGCGCACTCGCGTTTGGTTGGCCCAGTCAACGTCGCCAAGCGCTGTGGTGCCGATTGCCAGCGCCGGGCCAGATACCGGCCACGGGCCAAGTAGCGCCGACAGTTTGGCAATTAGTTTGGGGTCGCCAATGGCAAAACCCAGTCGTAAACCGGCCAACCCCCAGAATTTGCCAAAACTTTTCAGGACAATTGTGTTTGGCCGCTTTGTAAGGGCGATCAATGATCGGTTCGGTGCGATGTCACAAAAGCTTTCATCGATGATTGTTAAGGATTTGGCGGGCTCAAAGTCATCGCAAAACCTGCCATCCGGGTTATTTGGATGAACCACGACACGGGCGTTGGGGCTATCAGGGGTAACGTCCCATCCGCACGCGGCAAATGCAGCGGCATGTTCATTATAGGTTGGTGCCGCTATGCCAATGGTTCCGGCATTAATTAGCGCCGGAATTCTTGCGATGAGTGCAGACGCGCCTGGGGCTGCCAGAATGGCGGCACCATCGGGTACTTTCCAGAATTCGCGGGCTGCATTCTCCAACTGATCTACGGCCGCAGAATCCGGCAGATTGGTCCACGCCGGGCCAGGTATGTCAAAGGCAGGGTAAGGGACAGGATTGATACCGGTGGACAGGTCAATCCAGTTGGGTTTTTGGCCCCCGAATCGGGCAATAGCAGCGTCCAAACCACCGCCATGGTCGCGCTTATTGTCAGTATTCACTGGTCATCCGGCAGCGGCGGGTGCCGAGTGATGAAATGCCCTTTTATAGCCACCGGCCATTGACGATAGGGAACTTGCCCCGTTGCGCTTTCGGCGTGGAGCTCTGCATATTTCACAATGGCGTCCGCAGCCTGCGCGCTGGGTTCAAATTTTCCGACGGTATAGGCCAGCTTGCCGCTGGATTGAATCGCTACATTACAACCATGGGTGCACCCCATTAGGCACGAAACACGTCGGGTCTTGACCACTGAACCTTTGGCACGGTTTTCAATTAATGCCGCCAAAACTTCGCCATCTGTTTGCGCCATAGCGGTTGTTTCCCAACCGTCGCGCTTGCAGGTGTCACATGTGGTTATCCAGGTGGTCATTGTTGTTCCATTTGACTGACTAAGACCCCTTTGAACGGAATATCCCGGCATGTGCAACAATTTCCGATTGTTAACCAGAATCACTCGATATTAACGACTTGTTAATCACTTGGTAGGTATTTCAAACCGAGGAACGGGGAAGCGTGTTGCGCCTGCATCGGGTGAATTCCAAAGTTATGTGTGTATTGATTGCTAAAGAAAACCCAGACTTGGCCAAGCTGTGGAGGCCATCTTGCACGCCAAGGTCATCAGGTCGAACTGGTGTGCAGCCAGGCCAAAGCCATCGATGTGCTGCGCGATGTTGATGTTGATATTATCGTTTTGGATCTGGTGCAGGGCAGCGGCAGCGCGTTTGCGATTGCAGACTTTTGCAGTTACCGCCAGCCAGAAACCAAAATCATTTTTGTAAGCAGCAGCAATTTCTTTTCTGATGGCTCAATTTTCCAACATATTCCGAACGCCTGCGCCATGTTGCCTGCGGGTGTGGCACCGCAAGATCTGGATGCATCGGTTGAACATTACGGCGCTCAATAAATCGGGTTAGCCGCGCCCATGCGGTTCCAACCAGTTGATAACCGGGTTAATTGGTACAATGCGATGGGGATTAATTGATTCATGGCTGCGGTGATAGTGATTTACGATGTGGTTAAAATTCACCGTCGCGGCGACACCCGGCCATTGGTATAATTCGCGTGTGTAGGCCCATAGGTTCGGGTAATCGATGATCCGGCGGCGGTTGCATTTGAAATGCAAGTGATAAACCAGATCGAACCGCGCCAATGTCGCAAAAAGCCGCCAATCTGCTTCTGTTAATTGATCACCGACCAGATATCGGCGGGTGGTAAGCCGGCCCTCAAGTTCGTCCAGTTGGCTAAACAATGCCTCAACAGCGGTGTTATAGGCAGCCTGTGAAGTGGCAAATCCGGATTTGTAAACGCCATTGTTAAAATTTGAATAGATCGGCGCGTTAATGGCCTCGATTTCATCGCGTAACGCGATCGGCCAATAGTCATCTGTATTGCCAGTGATGCCGTCAAACGACGAATTAAACATACGGATGATTTCGGAACTTTCGTTGGATACGATTGTTTTTCGTTGTTTGTCCCACAGCACGGGCACCGAGGCACGGCTGGTCGCATTCGCGTCAGCCTGCTGGTAGATTTGATACAGGAATTTGTTGCCAAAAAGATGATCGCCGGTTGCCCCTTTGTCATCTGTTTCAAACGTCCAGCCGTCGTCCAGCATCAGCGGGTTCAGCACTGACACACTAATATGGTCTGACAGGTCCTTGAGTTGACGAAATATCAGCGTGCGGTGCGCCCAGGGGCAGGCATATGACACATAAAGGTGGTAACGCCCGGATTGGGCCGCAAACCCATCATCGCCTGTTATACCGGCCCCACCGTCGGTTGTGATCCAGTTGCGAAATTGTGCTTCTTTGCGGACGTATTTTCCGTCAGGTTTTTTGGCGACTTTGTGGTCGTCGGTCCAAACCCCATCGATTAGTCTGCCCATGATCAGGCTCCTGTTGTTGGTTGCCTCTATATAGGTTGCGTTTTGACTTTGGGAACTGTGCGCTGCGCACATTTGTTCTGCATAGCCGCACTGTTGGGCAGGTCGTATTTGACAATTCGCCTGGCGTGAATGCGATTGCACCCCTTGGACGCGCTCAATATACACGGTCCAGACGGAGCCCATTTGGGCCAGAGAGGTTGGCTGTTGACGATTGACCCAGATAGGGGATCGAAACACAGCATCGTCGGCGAACACGGCTTTTCCTCTCAGGTTTTCGTGCGGGCATGAAAGGACGTGAGATGAAGTATTCAGTGATATTTATAGGGTTATTTTGGGGCAGCAACGCGGTTGCTGATCCGGGGCATTTGATCGGTGTTGCCGGGCACGGCCATTGGTTGGTCGCCGGGGCCATTGGCGCGGCAATCGCGGCAGGCCTTTGGGGCGTTATCACGGGCAAACGCGATGACGATGAGGAAAAGCCCGCATCTGACGATCCGCAGGAAGCCTGATATGTCCAAAATTGGTGTGATGATCTGCGGTCATGGTTCTCGGTCACAGGATGCAGTGGACGAATTTGCGGTGCTGGCCGAAAAATTACCCGAGTTACTGCCAGACGGTTGGGAAACCGACTATGGTTATCTGGAATTTGCCAACCCGGTGATCCGCGACGGGCTGGACCGTTTGCGCGCAAAAGGCTGTGACCGAATTTTGGCCGTGCCCGGTATGTTGTTTGCGGCCATGCATGCCAAGAATGACATACCGACAGTGCTGAACACATACGCGGCCAAGCATCGTGTAAACCTGAGTTACGGGCGCGAATTGGGGGTCGACCCCAAAATGATCGCGGCGGCAGGCGCGCGGGTGCAGGAAGCGGTGGCGCGCGCCAATGAAGAACTGGGTGAATTGCCCCTGACCAAAACTTGCCTTGTTGTGATTGGTCGTGGTGCATCTGACCCTGATGCCAACGCCAATGTCAGCAAAGTCGCCCGCATGTTGCAGGAAGGTTTGGGGTTTGGCTGGTGCGAAGTCGGCTATTCCGGCGTGACGTTCCCGCTGGTGGAACCGTGTTTAGAACATGTCACGCGTTTGGGCTACAATCGCGTGATTGTATTCCCGTATTTCCTGTTTGCTGGCGTGCTGATTGACCGAATTTATGGTTTTACCGACAAAGTGGCGGCGGCTTACCCTGCGATTGATTTTGTCAAAGCAGGGTATTTGAAAGATCACCCTAAAGTATTGGAAACATTCGCTGAACGGATCATCGAACAGGTGGGCGACGTGGTGCCGCCAACTTGCGGAACCTGCAAATACCGCACCCAGGTTCTGGGCTTTGAGGCAGAAGTTGGCGCGGTTCAGGAAAGCCACCACCATCATGTCGAAGGGCAAGGGGCAAACGCGCCCGGCGCGACGGTTTCAGAATGTCAGCTGTGTCAGGATTTTTGCACGGGCGCGTGCCGTTTGGATTTGGACCACGAACACCACCATCACCACGACGATGGCCACCACCACCATGATCATGCACACCCGCAATATCCCCACGCCAAGCATCCGCACGGTCCGGAAAGTGCGCGCAAGGTGTCAGGGTGATCTATTTTTCTACGAAAACTAGCGCCTCCGGCGGGGATATTTTTCGAACAAAGATAGGGCTTGGGTGATGCGCAATTATGTGCGCGACCCATCAGCGATCTATGCGGAAAGTTTTGCAACCGTGCGCGCCGAGGCGCGGCTGGATCGATTTGGTCCTGGCATGGAAGCGATGGCAGTGCGGCTGATCCATGCCTGTGGCATGGTCCAAGTCGCGGATCGGTTGGCGTTTTCACCCGGCGCGTTTGAGGTTGGGCAGGCGGCTTTGCAGGCAGGTGCGCCAGTACTTTGCGATTGTGAAATGGTCGGTGCGGGCGTCATTCGCCGGTACTTACCGATTGGGAATGATGTCGTTGTAACCTTGAACGATCCACGCGTTCCAGCACTGGCGGGCGACATTGGCAATACCAGATCGGCAGCAGCGGTAGAGCTGTGGGAGGATCGGATCGAAGGTGCGGTCATTGCGATCGGCAACGCGCCGACAGCATTGTTTCACCTGCTGGAATTGCTGGATCAGGGCTGGCCAAAACCGGCGCTCATTCTTGGGTTTCCAGTAGGCTTTGTTGGCGCGGCTGAAAGCAAGGCAGAATTGGTCGCAACCCCGCGCGGTTGTGAATTTGTAGCGCTGCGGGGACGGCGCGGTGGGTCTGCAATGGCCTGTGCTGCGGTGAACGCGCTGGCGGCCGGTTTGCCAAAGGTTACACCGTGACGCCTTGGTTGCATATCGTCGGTATCGGCGAA
>CAXMPY010000056.1:0-12217 GCA_964195275.1 uncultured Paracoccaceae bacterium | reverse complement strand
ACTAAGGACCACAAATCCTGCCAGTTGCGCGACTGCAATCGCCGCCATACCGCTTTTGCGTGCTTGAACCAACGACACACGCGAATTCATCAGCCCGTGCAACAGTTGATCATAGCGACCAACGGCCCAAAAGCCAAAAGCCAAGGCCAACCAACGCTAAAGGCAGCAATTGACGGCCTATTATCAGCGTCAGACCAATCTCTGACGTGCGCGCAGCACTCCGCGATATCTGTTTTGTCATGGCACTCCTCCTGATCACCCTCGGTTGGGGTGCCAGGCGCGGGCTTCTACGGCCTTAACAGGTAAAATTGGAACGAAATATACTGCGGCACCGCGAGGCGTTTGCCCGCGGTAATCAACTTAGATCTCATCCATCAATTGCGCTTTGGCTTGGACCATAAAGGCGGCAATCTGGCGTCGAATTGTTTCCTCGTCCGCCCTATCACCAAGATCACCAGCAACCTTTCGATACACATCTTCGTGCCCGGCTTCTTCAAAATCCGCCTTGATCACAGATTTTGCATATTCGGCGGCGTCATCGCCTGACTTGCCCAACAGTTCAGCCGCCCACAAGCCCAGCAATTTATTGCGGCGTGCATCTGCCTTGAACTCCATATCAGCGTCATGGGCAAACTTGTTTTCATAGGCATTTTTACGTTCGTCAAATGTGGTCATGGTGGTCCCCGTTCCCTTATGCTCTGTGAGTACAGATATGACCTTTGTGTCGCTTGGCTTCAAGGGGCAGGGGCATCCTTGCGGCGTGTTGGTCCTTGGCCTATACGGTCGCCAAACAGGCGACGTCAGCGGGCGACATCTGGTGGCAATAGCGGAGGCCAGATGGCACGGCGCAAGAAAATCTACGAAGGCAAAGCCAAAATCCTGTACGAGGGCCCAGAACCGGGTACATTTGTGCAATATTTCAAAGATGATGCCACGGCGTTCAACGCTGAAAAAAAGGCTGTGGTCGACGGCAAAGGCGTTCTCAACAATCGGCTAAGCGAATTTTTCATGACCGGATTGGCGGTGATTGGGGTGCCAACGCATTTCATCAAACGCCTGAACATGCGCGAACAACTGATCCGGTCTGTCGAAATTATTCCGCTGGAAGTTATTGTACGGAATTTCGCCGCAGGGTCGATGTCTAAACGTCTTGGTATGGACGAAGGCACACAATTGCCCCGTCCGATTATCGAGTTTTCCTACAAAGACGACAAATTGGGTGATCCGCTGGTGCCCGAAGAATATATCATCGCCTTTGGCTGGGCCAGCCAGCAGGACCTGGATGATATCGTTGCGCTGGCATTGCGGGTCAACGACTTTTTGTCGGGCGTGATGTATGGCGTTGATATCCAGCTTGTGGATTTCAAAATCGAAGTTGGCCGGGTCTGGGAAGGTGAATTCATGCGCCTGATTGTGGCTGACGAGATCAGTCCGGATAGTTGCCGATTGTGGGATAAAAAGACTGGCGAAAAACTGGATAAAGACGTGTTTCGTCGCGATCTAGGTGACTTAACAGCAGCCTATACCGAAGTCGCGCGCCGGTTGGGTGTTATGCCAACCAATGTGACCCAAACCACAACGCGAACATTGATAAACTGACAGCAAACAGGAATTTGCCATGAAAGCACGGGTTCATATCATGTTGAAGAACGGTGTTCTTGATCCCCAGGGCGAAGCGGTGCGCCACGCGTTGAGCACGCTTGGATTTGACGGTATTACCGGTGTGCGCCAAGGCAAAGTAATCGAACTTGATTTGGCCGATACCGACGCTGAAAATGCCGCACGCACAGTATCAGACATGTGCGAAAAGCTGTTGGCGAACACGGTGATCGAAAGCTACAGCGTGGAAATTAGCTGATGCGCGCCGGCGTCATCGTTTTTCCGGGGTCCAACTGCGATCGCGATCTTGCCGTCGCATTCAGACGCGCTGGCGCCGATGTGACGATGATTTGGCATAAGGAATCCAGCCTGCCCCCCCTTGATGTTGTTGGCATCCCCGGCGGGTTTTCATTTGGTGATTATTTACGGTGCGGGGCGATTGCTGCGCAAAGCCCGATTTGCAAGGCGGTTGTGGATCACGCGAAGAACGGCGGCTATGTCATTGGAATATGTAATGGATTTCAAGTGCTGACAGAAACAGGTTTGTTGCCTGGCGCATTGATGCGAAATGCCGGTCTGAAATTTATCTGTAAAACCGTCGACCTGACGGTCGGCACGCCTGATAGTTCATTTACCGCCGGATATAGTGCCGGGCAAAAATTGCAGTTCCCGATTGCACACCATGAAGGAAACTATGTTGCCGACGCCGATCTTGTCGCCAGGCTGAATGACCAAGACCGTATCGCCTTTCGCTATTGCGAAAACCCAAACGGTTCCAGTGGTGACATTGCCGGTGTTTTCAGCGCGAATAAGCGGGTGATGGGGTTAATGCCGCATCCAGAACGGGTGGTTGATACAGCACATGGCAGCACTGATGGCGCACAGATGTTTGCTTCATTGCTGCCAGTTTCGGCATTCGCCTGACAAAAACCAATGGCCCCAGGCTGCGCATGTCTATTAACTTCAGTTGTTGCACACCGTATCCATGCCTTGAGCCCGCCGTTTTCGGCGCGTAGTCTGCGATCATGGCATTGAGCTTACGAAAACCAGGTGGTTCTTTACGCCCCGCAATGACTTGGCGGGGCAGGATTGGTGTTCTGTTGGTTACGGTGGTTGGCGTGTTTGTGGTGCTTTTCACAAACCAGTGGCTGACCACGCGGTTTACCGAGACCACCCGCAACCGTGTTGACGTTCGTCAGGCGCTTTACGCCGGGAACGTGATTTCCGAACTTCAGCGAAACTCGGTCGTGCCGCTGTTGCTTAGCCGCGAGCCAAGTTTGATCAGGGCGCTGGCGAATTCAGATTTTTCGCAATCGTCCCAGCAGTTGATATTCTACATCGAAGAAATCGGCGCGGCGGCGTTGATGTTGCTGGATGAAGGCGGCCGCGTAGTGGCCGCAACGGATCGAAACATTATGGGCGCAAATCATCGACAAGACCCCTATTTTATTGATGCATTGCGGTCCAATGACACCGTCTTCACAACGTTCCGCAACGATAGCGGTGCATTTGTTTTCAACTATAGTCGCCGAGTTGAAATTGATGGCAACCTGGCAGGCGTCATCGTTGTCGAGGCTGATTTACGGCAGTTTGAACAATCCTGGGCCGGGATATCTGATGCCGTATTTGTCGCCAACAGCGAAGGGCTAATCATTCTATCGACGGAATCTCGGTGGCGCGGTCTTGTTGAGGACGAGGCGCTAAAAGTGTCGTCGGCCCCAACGGCAATTGATCGCGCCATCCAGCTGACCTCGGATTGGACCGTGCTGCCAGTGGATGCCTATGTATTGGGCCAAGCGGTGATGCGCCAAGAAAACCGCATTCCTTTCCGGGGCTGGACGATGACCACATTTACACCATACGCCTCGGTCCGCGAGCGGGTGAACGGTGTTTTGGCGCTTGAGATTATGGGGTTTGCCATACTGTTGGCCGTCTCATTTTACTTTGCCAGCTTGCGCGCGCGCGCGCGCTCAGTGGAATTTCAACGCGAGTCAGCGGATCTTCGCCAGTTAAACGATGCATTGCAGCGCGAAATCGCAGAGCGGGAAAAAGCGGAACACAATTTGAACATGGCCGAACAAACTTTGGCCCAGTCTTCAAAACTGGCGGCGCTGGGGGAAATGTCGGCAGCGGTCAGTCACGAATTGAACCAACCGCTGGCGGCGATGAAGACCTATTTGGCTGGGGCGCGTCTGCTATTGCAGCGCAAACGGCCCGAGGAAGCTTTGTCATCCTTTCAACGGGTTGATGACCTGATTGATCGCATGGGGTCGATTACCCGGCAGCTGAAAAGTTATGCCCGTAAGGGCGGTGACGCCTTTGAACCGGTGGATATGCGCGAAGCCTTTTCGTCCGCGCTGACAATGATGGAACCCCACCTGAAAGGTCAGGATATCGCGATCACCCGTTCCATTCCGCGGCACCCGGTGATGGTTCTTGCCGACCGGGTACGATTAGAGCAGGTGATTATTAACCTTTTACGCAATGCATTGGATGCCATAAAAACGGCGGTTGATCCTAGCATCGACATCTTGATATCCGCAGGTGAAACAGCAATTTTGACGGTTAGGGACAATGGCGTCGGAATTGAGGATTTAGATAGTTTGTTTGAACCGTTTTATACCACCAAAGCACCGGGCGACGGCACGGGGCTGGGCCTGGCAATTTCATCCGGGATCGTGAATGATTTTGACGGACGACTAACAGCGCGAAACGCCGCAGATGGTGGTGCTGTATTTGAGATAAAGCTGCCGGCCCTAAAAGATCAGGTTCAAGCAGCAGAATAGGACCCGAGGCGGAAAAATGAAGATTGCAATCGTTGACGATGAAAAAGACATGCGCCAGTCAATCAGCCAATGGCTGGCTCTTTCTGGTTTTGAAACCGAAACCTTTGACGGCGCGCAAGATGCCCTTAGGGCTATTGGGTCTGATTATGCCGGCGTTGTGGTGTCGGATATAAAAATGCCGGGTATGGACGGTATGCAATTTTTGCAAAAATTGATGGGCATTGATTCCGCACTACCCGTCATCATGATCACCGGACACGGCGACGTGCCGATGGCCGTTGAAGCCATGCGATTGGGCGCATTTGATTTCCTCGAAAAACCATTCAACCCTGACAAAATGACTGAATTGGCAAAACGTGCCAGCAACGCTCGCCGCCTGACACTGGACAGCCGCGCCTTGCGGCGTGAATTGTCTGACGGCACCACCATCATGAAGAAATTGATCGGCACATCGCCGGTGATGGACAGGTTGCGCGAAGACATTCTTGACCTTGGCCAAGCGGATGGGCACGTCCTGATCGATGGCGAGACCGGTACCGGGAAAACGTTGGTGGCCCATGCGTTACATGCGGTTGGTGCCAAAGCCGGCAAAAAGTTTGTTCTGGTTTCCTGCACCGCTTACGACGAAGAAACACTGGGCAAAAAGATATTTGGACCGGTCGAAGACGGCGAATTGCTGCCCCTGATCGAACAGGCGCGCGGCGGGACGTTGGTGCTGGAAGATATTGAGGCCCTATCACATCAATTGCAATCGCGCCTTCTGACATGGATCAACGAACAGGGCAGCCCGGCAGAAACCCGAGTTGTTGCGATTTCGAATTTGCAGGAACAGGGTAAAACCAGCGAAGACATGCTGCGCCCAGATTTATTTTACAGGCTTGCTGCCATGAAAATTACATTGCCGCCATTGCGCAACCGGGGGGAAGACATATTGACGTTGTTTACCCGTTATACCGAACAATATGCAGATGAATATGGCTGCCATGCACCCGAAGTATCCGCGCAGGAAGCCGCACAATTGTTACAGGCGCCTTGGCCCGGAAATATTCGGCAATTGTCCAATATATCAGAACGGGCGGTCCTTCAGGCCCGTCGAGGTACCGGATCAATCGCGTCGCTTTTGATGGCCGATGACGATGTTTCCGAAGCATCCGTTACGACCGACGGCAAACCCCTGAAGGAATATGTTGACGCCTTTGAACGCATGTTAATTGACAATACAATGCGACGTCACAAGGGCAGTATTGTTGCGGTTATGGAAGAACTTTCATTGCCCCGCCGTACGCTGAATGAAAAAATGGCAAAATATGGTCTAACGCGATCAGATTACCTGTAATTCGCGGTGTACTTGTTTTTGTCATTGTATTGACATGACTTTCGCCCTTATGTTGACCGTAGGTCGTATTATTAAATTGAACGACCCACACGAGTTTCGCTGATTTGGTGCAGCCGCAGGCGTATGGCCGCAGGCACGCCGGATCAGACCGAGAAGGCCGCAAGGCCAACAGTTTGCCCGCATTCAAACGGGATGCAGGGCCATAAATTGGGGTGGAAAACCACCCTAGAAAGAAAACGCGATGAGGCGCGCAGTGAATATACCAGAGCAGCCGGGGGCCCCAGCGGTCGACCTGATGCCTGTAAGCACGCCATCAATCGCTTTAACAAGACACCATCTTTTACGTTCGCGGCCTGCAAGGGCCGCACCGTCGGACGTGGTGCATCAAGAGATAACATGGCAAAGAAAATGCTTATCGACGCCACCCACGCCGAGGAAACGCGCGTTGTGGTGGTTGACGGAAACAAAGTCGAAGAATTCGACTTTGAATCGGAAAGCAAACGCCAGCTAGCTGGCAATATCTATTTAGCTAAGGTTACCCGGGTTGAACCGTCGCTTCAGGCGGCGTTCATAGACTATGGCGGAAATCGCCACGGGTTTCTGGCGTTTTCCGAAGTTCACCCAGACTATTATCAAATTCCTGTCGCTGACCGCGAAGCGTTATTGGCTGAAGAATTGGCCTATGCCAAACAACAGGCCGAAGACGAAGAAGAAAAACGCAACAAACCTGCGGGAAATCGTGGGCGGGGTCGCGGACGTGGCCGCGCCAAATCCAAGGCCGAGGCAACAGTTTCAGATGATGCCGTTGTCACCAAAGAACCCGAGATATCGGGAATGGATGTGGTTGATCTGGATGCAGATGCCCAGGGCGATCAGGGTGGTGTAGACCCAATTGAAGGTTCATCACCAGAACCCGACGCTGCAAACGCACCGCTTGAAACACCAGTTTCAGACGGCGATGAGAACAAAGCGGCCGATGCGGCGGTTGTCGATAACGCCGATCAGGTTCCGGCAGATATCGCCGATGAAGCACCGGACGAAGACGCCCCCAAGGGCACAGATGCAACCGAAAAAGACGACAGTATCGAAGACGTTGCTGATGATGACGTCACGGAAGAAATTCGCGCACCGCGTAAAACTCGCCCGAAAAGATATAAGATTCAAGAAGTTATCAAAGTTCGCCAGATCCTGTTGGTTCAGGTTGTTAAAGAAGAACGTGGCAACAAAGGTGCGGCACTGACGACCTATCTGTCACTGGCGGGCCGGTACTGTGTTCTGATGCCAAATACGGCGCGGGGCGGTGGCATTTCGCGAAAAATCACCAACGCGCCTGACCGTAAAAAGCTGAAAGAAATCGCGAATGAGATAGAAGTGCCGGATGGCGCGGGGCTTATTATTCGCACCGCTGGCTCGCAGCGCACCAAGACCGAAATAAAACGCGACTACGAATATTTGCAGCGTATGTGGGAACAAATTCGCGAACTGACACTGAAATCCATCGCACCGGCTAAGATCTATGAAGAAGGCAACCTGATCAAACGATCGATCCGCGATCTTTATAACAAAGAGATCGACGAAGTGTTTGTTGAAGGCGAGGCCGGACATCGTGTGGCCAAGGATTTCATGAAAATGATCATGCCGTCCCACGCTAAAAACGTGAAATTGTATTCTGAACCGCTGCCTTTGTTCGCCCGTTTTCAGGTCGAGGCTTATTTGGGCTCGATGTTCAATCCGACGGTTCAGTTAAAATCCGGCGGCTATATCGTTATCGGCGTGACCGAGGCGCTGGTGGCGATCGACGTTAACTCTGGCCGGGCAACTAAAGAGAATTCGATCGAAGATACCGCGCTAAAAACAAATCTGGAAGCGTCCGACGAAGTTGCGCGCCAGTTGCGCCTGCGCGATTTGGCCGGTTTGATCGTGATCGATTACATCGACATGGAAGAACGGCGCAATAACACCGCCGTGGAAAAACGGTTCAAAGACCGGTTGAAAACCGACCGCGCCCGTATTCAGGTTGGCCGGATATCCGGTTTCGGCCTATTGGAAATGTCACGGCAACGGCTGCGTCCAGGCATGATCGAAGCCACAACCCAGCCCTGTAATCATTGTCACGGTACCGGCCTAATCCGGTCAGATGACAATCTGTCGCTGTCTATTTTGCGCCAGTTGGAAGAAGAAGGCGTGCGCCGCCGAACCCGCGAGGTTTTGGTGAAAGCGCCGATCGCCATTGCCAATTACCTGGTGAACCAAAAACGCGAACATATTGCTGGCATTGAAACTGTGTA
The DNA here is from genome assembly GCA_964195275.1 of uncultured Paracoccaceae bacterium. Lineage (GTDB taxonomy): Bacteria > Pseudomonadota > Alphaproteobacteria > Rhodobacterales > Rhodobacteraceae > NVTR01. The sequence continues at coordinate 4,208 of CAXMPY010000056.1, read as the reverse complement.
TGGCATGGCCGTTCGGGTTGAAGCAGATCCTTTCCTGATCTCGCCAGATTTTTCGATTGAAAAGTTCAAAACAGCGACCCGGATTGTTGCCGAAGCACCAAGTGCGGTGATTTCCGTGGATGCGTCTTTGATGGCGGATATTGACGAGGGTAGCCAAGCGGAAGAAGTACAGGAAACCGCAGCAGAGGAAGACAATCAGCAACCCAAAAAGCGCCGGCGTCGTCGGCGTCGTCGTCGGGGCGGTCGCAGCGGCGAAGAGGGTCAAAATGACAATGACACCGTAAACGCCGGGGAAAATCCGGCTGCTGATGCGCCTTCAGAGGCCGATACGGCAGAGACATTGGCACCATCCGCCGAACAAGTTGCGACCGAACCAAAAGCTGAACCAGAAGCGGTTGCAACAGAAGCGGCAGAAAAACCGGTGAAAAAGGTAACCAGAACGCGCAAATCAAGGGCAAAGCCCGCAGCTACCAGTGATGACACGGCCCAAACCGTCCAAGCCGTAACTGCCCCAGAAGCCCTTGCTGAGGAAAAGTCAAAACCAAAGCGGCGTTCACGCGCTAAGAAGGCAGACGTTGAAACCACCGATGCGGTCAAAGTTGCTGATGCTGATGCTGACGCTGACACTAAAACCAAAACACCTAAGAAAACGCCGCGCAAACGGGCCCCGGCAAAGCAAAAAGTTACCGCAGCAGCGGTTGAGGAATTACCAATTGTGGTAGCCGAAACACCAGCCCCCCAAAGTACGCCAGAACCAGCAATGGTCGCGGTAGACCCAGACAAGCCGAAAAAGCGCGGCTGGTGGTCGCTGGGTAAATAGCCGAAACCTCAATAGCGCCGGAAATTATCCGGCGTTATTTTTTTTGGATATAGAAGATCGATTGTTTTCGGCCGACTTCGCTGGCGGCCAGATGGTGGCCGGATTCCGCACAAAAATGTGGCACATCAATTACTGCCGCCGGATCGTCGGTTGTGATCCGCAATATCTGACCAGCTTCAAACATGCCAAGCCGTTTGCGCGCTTTCAGAACCGGTAACGGGCATAGCAACCCCCGCGCATCAAGATCATGATCAAATTCCATGCCGGTGGGACTAGCGCACAATGTTTCAATTTGTCCACCAACTTGTGACATCGCGTGCGGGTGACGGCGCAACAGTTCGGGTCTATGTGAAGTTCATGTTTGGTATAGAAATCATCGACGCCAGTTTATTACCGGCAATGTTCGTGGCCCTGGTAGCGGGTCTTTTGTCGTTCCTCAGCCCCTGCGTATTGCCGATTGTGCCGCCCTATCTGGCCTATATGGGCGGGATATCGATGAACGAGATGACGACCGATGGTCGCAAAAGCAAAAAGGCTATACTGCCCGCATTGTTTTTTGTGCTTGGCCTGTCGACGGTGTTTTTGTTTCTGGGTTTCACGGCCTCGGTCTTTGGGGTGTTCTTTTTGCAACACCAGCAATTGCTCTCGCAGATATCAGGGGTGGTCGTCATTGTTTTTGGCCTGCATTTCCTGGGAATATTCCGCATTAAGTTTCTGGATCGCGAGGCGCGCCTTGATGCAGGTGGCAAAGGTGGTTCATCGTTTGGGGCCTATCTACTTGGGTTGGCGTTTGCCTTTGGCTGGACACCCTGTATCGGTCCACAATTGGGCGCGATCCTTTCGTTGGCTGCTTCTGAGGCTTCCGTAGTTCGTGGTACAGCGCTTCTGGCTGTATATGCCGCAGGACTGGGCATACCCTTCCTATTGGCGGCTGTATTCATCCAACGTTCGATGGGCCTATTGAACCGGATTAAACCCCATATGGGCAAGATCGAAAAAGGCATGGGTGTTTTGCTGATCGTTGTGGGTGTAGCCCTTCTGACAGGGGCGTTCAGCGCCTTTTCCTGGTGGCTGCTGGAAACGTTCCCGGCATTGGCCGTGCTGGGCTAGCGGCGGCAAAGCGCAATACTGCTTAATCTCGCGGTAACAATCCGCTAAGCATTACCCAATACACGGACTGAACGTCCATTGGATTTCCCAAAATCTGATCGTGTCAGCGCCAGGGTTGCGTCCGCTTTTGGGCAATTCGGTTTTTTTGACCAATGGGGCGGAATGGCAGCGCCAACGCCGCATTATCAACCCCGCGTTTGAGGGCGGGCGTTTGCGCGACACATTTGCGCCAATGCGGGCCGCAGCGCAGGCGATGGTCGCCCGACTGCATAGGGCCGAAACTGCGGTTGAAATCGAAGAAATGGCCAATTTTGGTGCTGCCGATGTCATCTTCCGTACATTGTTTTCTGTCCCGATCGAAGATCAGACAGCTTCAGAAGTTTTTCGGGAATTTCGCACCTTTCAACGCAGTCAACCCATATTGAACCTGGCGGCGTTTTTGCCGCTGCCGCGCTGGTTCCCGCGCTTTTACAGGGCAAAAACCAGATCATTGGCGCGTCGTTTGCATGGCCCAATCGAACAGCTGGTGGCTGCGCGTTTGCGCGAGATTACCGATGGGACAGCGCCTGACGACCTGGCCACGAAAATTATGACCCAATCTGATCCGATCACGGGCAGTAAATTTGATCTGCAAGAAATGGTCGATCAGGTCGCGATATTCTTTTGGCGGGCCACGAAAGCAGTGCGGCGGCGATCAGTTGGGCGCTTTATTTGCTGGCCTTTGATCCGGGTGTGCAGGAACGGGTCGCGGCCGAAGTCGCCGCCTTACCCAGCCCCGCCAGTTTGGCCGACATAACCGGGCTAAAACTGACCCGCGATGTGTTTAAAGAAGCGCTGCGGTTATATCCGCCAGTTCCGATGATGATGCGCGAAACGTCGCGGCCTGATCGGTTTCGCGGTCGGGAAATAGCCAATGGCACAGAGGTTGTCATCAGCCCCTGGCACCTGCACCGAAATGGCGACATATGGGATAACCCGGATGGTTTTGATCCTGACCGCTACGCCAAGGCTGATGGCAATACCTGCCAGCGTGACGCCTATATCCCGTTTTCCACCGGTATCCGCAGTTGCCCTGGCGCAGGCTTTGCGCTGGTTGAAGGTAGTTTATTCTTGGCGAGCATTATCCGAGAGTTCCGGGTTGCGCTACTGCCTGAAAAAGTACCGACGCCAGTTGCCCATCTGACGGTTCGTTCCATAAATGGCATACGGTTGCGGTTTTCACGCCGTAAATAAGCGCACGGAATTGGCATCGCGTACAAACTTTCAGGTTGACCCGGCAGGTGTAAAATTCTAATCGAACCACACCGTTTATCGGTCGTGCCGCCTTAGCTCAGTTGGTTAGAGCGCTGGTTTGTGGAACCAGAGGTCCCCCGTTCAAGCCGGGGAGGCGGTACCAATAAAATCAATATGTTATACGCTGATCAGATTGGTTCAAGCAATTTTGATCTCGAAGACTGTGTGTTCGCGCCGACGGGTATCGCAATTGCGATCCTCGAAGGCCGCCAGCCGCAGCATCTCAAGGCAAAAACACTACGCACCCTTCCTGAGCTGCCGCTGGATAGGGTGAAGCAGAGCCAGATTCCTGGATTCGCGCGTCCTCGAGTTCGCTTTGAACGGCCTAAGACCTCGCTCGTAATTGCTCCATAGAGACTTTTCCTGAATTGGCTCTAATCAGAGACCGATTGCGAGGTCTCTGGTACCCTACGTCCACCTAACTCATGTAAAAGTAAACACTATTTCATGGGTGTGCGCCGTCAGCGGTTTTAGAAAGACTGAGTGGTGGTCGACCCTGGACGGTCTATAATTCATTTTGTTTCCAATGACTTAGCCGCTTATTTTCTCGGGTGCGACATAGATCGAGACGGTATCAAACGATGTATCTGTCAGACCCAACCTATCTAAGTATCTCGCGGCTCGGGGTTGTCTGAAGTCAGCACCTATGTGACAGAATTGAGCATTTAATTACCGGGATCTCGGACGTACCGGTCGTTATCATCCTGTTTATGATGCTGATCCTGTTCGTGTTCGGCATGTTCCTGGACTGGGTTGGAATCGCGCTCCTGACAATGCCGATCTTTGTCCCGATCGTGATCTCGCTTGGCTATGACCCGGTTTGGTTTGGCGTCGTCTTTGCCATGAACATGCAGGTCAGCTTCCTGTCACCGCCGTTTGGACCGGCGGCCTTCTATCTGAAATCCGTGGCGCCGCCGCACATCTCGCTCACCGATATCTTCAAGGGTTTCCTGCCATTTATCGGCATCCAGATCATGGCCCTCAG
>CAXMPY010000055.1:0-12539 GCA_964195275.1 uncultured Paracoccaceae bacterium | reverse complement strand
ACTGGCCAACGCCCGTTCCGGGTGTTTCTGACCCAAAACGATATAAGCACCAGCAACGGCCAGTTCTGTCACAACTGCGCCCAATGTCATGTCACCAAAATCGATGATGCCGGACAGGCGAGGCGAACCTTCCCTATCGCTGTGAACCATCAAGTTATAGTCGTTCAGGTCATTATGGATTGTCTGAACTGGCTGTTTGGCCAATTCAGTTTGGGCCAGCTGATACCCTGCGACAATATCGGCGATCAGCGCGCGGCGGCCGGTATGTTGGATGGCCTCAAGATGTTCACAAATCCACTCTGCGTGGGCCAGATCCCATTTCAAGTTACGCCGCAGGCCCGAATGATCAAAATCTGTCAGCGCCGCGTTAAGTCGTGCGGCCTGCTGTCCGACCTTTGCAATCAGCTGCATCGTCTTAGGGGAATAGTCGGCATAATCTAATCCAGCACAAAGGTTGATCAACCAGACGATCCGTGGCGATCCGTCTTGATCTGGGATTGTCGACCACAGCCGTCCATCCAACGTGGGAACGACCGCAGGAACCGGCAACATCGGTTCATTTGCCAGAACATGCGCATGTGCCGTGCATTGCATATCAACCAGATCGGTTGGGCAGTTTGGCCGCATAACTTTCAGAATGAATGCGCGCTCGCCTCCGGCATCGACGCGAAAGTTCAGGTCGTATTCGCCGACCAACAGATGCAAGCGCGTCTCTAACCCATAAATTATTCTCACCACCACTGCCCAATGGTCAGCGGGTTCAGACCCAATTAACTGTCCTTGATTGTCCACCTAATGCCCCGGCGTCTCATATCGGCGTTCCACCCATTTTAGGAAACTGGCGCAACAAAGGGTGATAACGACATAAAGAATTGCGGCGGTGTTGAACGGTGCAAACGGCAGAAAGCTAGAAGCTTGAAATTCGCGCATCCGCTGCGTAACGTCGCGTACTGAAAGGATAGACAACAGCGATGTATCTTTGATCATTGCGATAAATTCATTGCCCAGGGGCGGTATGACGACACGCAGGGCTTGCGGCAAAACGATCAGTCGCGCGGTGTGCCAGCGCGACAGGCCGAGACTTTTCGCTGCCTCAGTCTGACCGGTTGGAATAGATTCAATCCCGGCGCGGAATATTTCGGCCATATAGGCGGAATACCCAATTGCGATCGCGACGATGCCGCGCGTCATATTAGTTAGGTCAATACCGCCACCAGTGGCGTCTTTGATCGCCCCACTTAACGGCAACCCAATATAGAGAATGATCACCAACATCGGGATACCGCGGATGGTATCAACAAAAAATTCCGACCCAACCGCCAGGGGGTGAAGACGATGCTGAGCCGCGCCCAAAGTCAGCACCAATAACAACAGGCCAAGGGTTGAAAACGTAAGCGCCGTCTTTTTGTCGGAACTGCCCAGAAATTCGACATCCCAGATCAGCCCGAAATCTTGCCAATCTGAAGTGTTGGGCACAAACGCACCGGAAACATTTTCAGCGCCGCGAACCAGATCCAATGCCGCAGACACGTTGGCGGCGTTTCGTATCTTGGTCGTGGTGCCATCTGCGCCGGGGTATTCGCCAAATCGGACGGTATCGGCCATAGACTGTGGCGTGCCTTTTACGATGGCAACTCGCGCATCTGTTGTGCCCACCAAAACAAATGATTCCTTTGGTTGCGAAAAGAAAGCCGCCGCGATTGAAAGAAATACGATGCTGATCGATGCGTAGATCAGAATGGTCCGTTTGCCCTGCCGCAAAGCCTGCAATCCAGTCCACGAAAGGCCCAGTATCGCCGCCAGCACATAGGCAAATATCGCGGCACGAAACGTAATGGCGACACCGCTGGCAAAGCCCCAATGGGCCACAAACAGCAAATATATCAACGCAATTGTATTCAGCGCCAGAAACAAGGTTGCAGCCAAATTAAGCACGCGGTCTTTGAACACATATGCAACGGTCAGAAAAACGACCATCGTCACGGTATATGCAAGCGCCAATGCGCGAAACCAAAAGGCAACAACCAGCGCGGCTTGGGGTGTCAATTGGCGCGGGCGGACGGTTGGAACGATCCAATCTGAGGTGAACGGATCAACCGCGTTGGCCACGGCTGATTTGGCGAACAACAACGCGTAGGACGGCGCGAATATCACCAGTGCAATCAAAATGATTTGAACGGGTAGCGCGATCAACGCCAGCTGCCGCAACCTTTGCGATGCTGCATCTCCTTGCGCCAACCAGCGCGCGATGATCAACCCGAACACCATCAGTAAAAGGACGGTCAGAAATCCCAGGAACAATGCCAAAGCGCCGGGTTCGACCCCAACAATTGCCTTAAGGGATCGGGTATATTTGCTAGAACTTGCAAACAGATAAATGATGAACGGGGCCGCAACCAGCAGCACAAGATTGCTGGGCCGTAAGAGATTCACAAAACCCATGAAAAATCACCCCTGATAACCCAGCCCGCCGAAAAATGATTTTTGAATGATCGTGCCGGCGAACCAATTTGCGCCGCCGGCACGACCTAACCGAAGAAATGGCGGCTTTTAGCCGTCAGTGGTCCAATATTTCTGAACCAATTCGTCGTGGACACCATTGGCCTTAATGGCAGCTAGCCCTTCATTGAACGCATCAACCACCCCGTCGCCTTCCTGAAACACAAGCCCGAGTGGATCAGATTGCAACCCGGTGATCCCGATCGTCAGTTCACCCGCGAATTCCTGTTCGTAGGCCGCAGCAGAGGTGCCATCGATGATAACGCCATCGACATCTGCATTTTGCAACGCAAGGATTGCTGCCGAAAACGTGTCGTAAAGGCTGACGCGATCGCGCCCCACCAGTTCTTCAGCTAAATCTGCATTCGTTGTGCCGGTCTGGGCCGCAAGTGTTTTGCTGCCACCTTCAAAGTCGGCCAGCGTCAGGCCCGTATCATCGACCCGCAGCAAAATTGCCTGGCTGACGATCAGGTAGGGATCGGTAAAATCCATCGACTGTTCGCGTTCATCAGTAATTGATACGCCCGAAGCAACCATATCAAATTCGCCTTGCTGAAGGGCTGCGAAAATTCCGTCCCAAGCGGTTGTCACGAACTCGGCTTTGCAGTTGATTTCGGCGCAGATCGCGTTAACCAGATCAACGTCAAAGCCAACGATTTCACCCGTCGCCTCGTCCACAGTTTCCATCGGCGGATATGTGGTATCAGACCCAATCTTTAGGATACGACCACCAAGATCGGCAGCCTGCGCAAAACCGGCCAGCAGTCCGAAAACCGCCGCGGTGCTTATTACCTTACTAAACATGTTCTAATTCCCTTCTGAATTGCATTTCTACAGGAACGTTTAGAAGTTCCCTTTTGGCAAGTGCAGCAACACTTTATTGACCCGACCGGCATTCGAATTCCGCTGGCCCGACTATCATCTGTTGATTTTTAACGGATTTCTTCAGTATGGCCAGCAGAATAAATTCTGCCAATTTCTGATCATTAGACTGTTTTTGACTAAATCAAGTATTTGTAAATTGCGTAATCGGGGTATTTGCATGATTTCGTGAACAGACAAGGACAGTCCACCGCACCAATACATTGGCGAATATTTGTGTATGGCGCGCGCAGACACGGACCACTAAGGTGGTCCTGAAATGGGTTTACAGACAGCAACAAGGGCTAGGTTAATGGCAACCAGTCAGGACCAAACTGACTATTTGATTGCGCCTGCGCCGAATGCCGCGCGTTTGACGCGTGTTGTATCCAGCACCGATCAATCTGGTGATGTGCATGAAATTTCCGTGGTTGAAGAACGACCCCTGACAATTTTTCTGAACAGCCGCGAAATCGTAACGGCAATGACCATTGGCGACTACCCTGAATTCTTGGCCCTGGGGTTTTTGCGAAATCAGGGCATGTTGCAACCGGGTGAAAATATAACGTCAGTGGATTTTGACGAAGAACTTGACACCGTCGTTGTCCGCACCGCGCTTGAAACAGATTATGAAGACAAATTGCAAAAGAAAACCCGCACTTCGGGCTGTGCTGTTGGAACCGTCTTTGGCGACATGATGGAGGGGTTGGAAAATCTGACACTGCCCCAGGCTGAGCTGCGCACATCGTGGCTGTATGCGCTGGCCGCCAAGATAAACCGCACACCCAGCCTTTATCTTAGCGCTGGTGCAATCCACGGCACGGTGTTGTGCAAACGCGATATGCCGCTGGTCTATATGGAAGATGTCGGCCGCCACAACGCCGTTGATAAAGTTGCCGGGTGGATGCTGTCAGAACAGGTTTCGGGGTCCGACAAAATTCTATATACCACCGGGCGCCTGACTTCGGAAATGGTCATCAAAACTGCCAATATGGGTATCCCGATCTTGGTGTCACGGTCCGGTTTTACCGCTTGGGGGGTTGAGATTGCCAACCAGGTTGGTCTGACATTAATCGGGCGCATGCGCGGCCAGCGATTTCAGTGCCTGGCCGGCGCTGACAGATTGGTGCGCGACGCTGACCCAGATACAAAAGAACACGTGTCCAGCAAACCCCACAAAAATGGTGCAAAGACGTGATGCAAGCGCCGTTGGGGGTCATTTTAGCAGGCGGTCGGGCCCGGCGTATGGGCGGTAGTGACAAAGCGCTGTTAAAGCTTGGTGACCAAACCCTGCTGTCGCAAGTTGTGACGCGGTTAAACCCGCAGGTTTCCGAGATTATCCTGAACGCGAATGGCGACCCTAGCCGGTTCAGCGATTTTGGGCTGCCAGTCGTTGCCGACAACATGGCCGGGTTTTTTGGGCCGCTTGCGGGCGTGCTGGCTGGCATGGATTGGGCGGCCCAACATCAGCAAGAATACATCGTCACCGTCGCCGCAGATACGCCGTTTTTTCCAACCGATCTGGTCGCTGAACTTCGCCGGTCCCTTTCAACCGGCAAAAACCAAATCGCGCTTGCTGCCACCCCAGACCCTGAACGGGGAATGATGCGACACCCGACATTTGGGTTGTGGCCGGTCGCGTTACGCGAAGATTTGCGCGCAGCCCTTATCGGCGGCATTCGCAAGGTTGTCCAATGGGCAGACCCACATGGCGTGGCCCAAGTGCCGTTTCCGGTTCGGGGGTTGGATCCGTTCTTTAACGTCAATACACCCGCAGACCTATTATTGGTTCAGTCGTATAATTCGGCAGAAACAACATGAGAGTTTTTGGCATCGTCGGCTGGAAAAACTCAGGCAAAACCGGGCTTATAGAGCGACTGGTAAATGACATTTCTGAGCGGGGCCTTACGGTTTCGACGCTTAAACACGCGCATCATCGGTTTGATGTCGATCAGCCCGGCAAAGACAGCTATCGCCATCGCCACGCAGGCGCGCGTGAAGTTTTGCTATCGTCCAAAAATCGTTGGGCTTTGATGCATGAATTGCGCAGCACAACAGAACCAACACTTGCCGATCTTTTGCAACGCCTTTCGCCCTGTGATCTGGTGTTGATCGAAGGTTACAAACGCGATGACCACCCCAAGATCGAAGCAAACCGGGCCGCCACAAAACAGCCTTTGATCGCGCCAACTGAAGATACTGTTTTGGCGGTGGCCAGCGACCAACCCCATGACGATCTTGCGTTGCCGGTGTTTGATCTGGATGACACGCGCAATATCGCGGATTTTATCCTGCGCCATGTTGGGCTGATTGAAGACGGTCAAAGCCCGAAGCCCGCTTTGTCGCCACCGGCATTGAGCAATGATTGTTTTTCGCTACCTGCGGGTGTGAACTGGATGCCGGTGGATGACGCATTGGGCGTCCTTCGCGCCAGGCTTTGCGCGGTAACCAAACAAGAAAATGTTCCTGTACAAGACGCGGCGGGCCGCATTTTGACCGCAGACCAAGTTGCGCTGCGGTCCAATCCACCGGGCGCCAATTCCGCCGTTGATGGCTATGGATTTGCACAGGCCGCAACAGGCGACGGCGCGCAGGTATTACCGCTGGTAGACGGGCGCGCGGCAGCAGGGGTACCGTTTCTGGGCACAGTGCCCAAAGGCCAGGCGATCCGGATATTAACCGGGGCATTGTTACCGGATGGCGTCGATACCATCGCTCTGGAAGAGGATGTTGCCCTTGATAAGAACCATGTTGCTTTTAACGGTCCAATAAAACCAAGGGCCAATGCACGGCGGGCGGGCGAGGACATTCTAAAAGGGCAAACGGCTTTGAGCGCCGGGCATCAATTGCGCGCCCCGGATTTGGCTTTGCTGACGGGTGTTGGGGTTGCCAATGTGCCGGTTCACCGCCGGTTGCGGGTTGGCATTCTGTCCACCGGTGACGAAATTGTGCCTGCCGATAATGGCGCGTCTGCGCCGGGGCAAACCTATGACGCAAATCGACCAATGTTGCTGTCACTTGCCGACAGGTGGGGCTATCATTCGGTCGACTTGGGTCACGTGAATGATGACCGTCAATTACTTAAATCCTGTCTGGAACAAGCCACACATAAAGTAGATGCGATTCTAACCACAGGCGGCGCGTCGGCTGGTGACGAAGACCATGTGTCAGCTCTGTTGAAAGAACTGGGCGCGTTGCAGGCTTGGCGGATCGCGCTGAAACCGGGCCGACCACTGGCGTTGGGAATGTGGCAGGGAGTGCCGGTTTTTGGGCTGCCGGGGAACCCGGTCGCCGCACTGATCTGTGCCTTAATATTTGCGCGGCCGTCTCTGTCTGTATTGGCAGGTGCGGGCTGGGTTAAACCTCAGGGCTACTTGGTGCCTGCCGATTTTCAGAAAGATAAAAAACCCGGCCGCCGTGAATATTTACGTGCCCGGATGGCAGCAAACGGCCATGTCCAAGTATTTGCGTCTGAAGGTTCCGGGCGCATCTCGGGTCTGTCTTGGGCGCGAGGCTTGGTGGAATTGCACGATGCCGCGCAAACCATCGAAAAAGGGTCGATGGTGCGCTATATTCCGTACAGCGAATTCGGATTGTAAAGTTTTTCGTCGAAGCCTTTGCCTATGATCCGGATTGTTAACTGTTCACGTCCGAACCGGCGCCGATAATTTCAGTCGCTCGGCAACTGAAGTTCCGCGACAAAATCATACGCGTCGCCTCGGTAAATTGACTTGGTAAATTCCACCACTTGCCCAGATGCAAGATAGGAAATCCGCGCAATTTGCAGACCGGCGATACCCTCTTCCACGTCTAGTAAACTGGCGTCATCATTCCCCAAATTGGTCGCTGAAATCCTTTGCACAGCGCGCGTTGGTTTTCGGTGCAACGTATCCAATGCCTCGTAAAGCGATGTTTCAACCAAAAATGGATCAGGCAATATATCAACTGACAAAGACGCGCGTTCGATCGCCAACGGTGTTCCATCAGCCGAACGCAAGCGCGCCAAGCGTGCCACTGATGTTGTGGCCGTTAGCCCAAGGGTCATAATTTCTTCCGGCGATGGTAAAAATATTCCGCGGGCCAACCAAGTCGATGAAACATCCATCCCTCGACGACCCATGTCTTCGGTAAAAGACGACAGGCGCGACAGCGATTGTTCAACTTTTTGGACAGGCTGGGCAACTGTGGTGCCAGACCCGCGCCGCTGAATGATCAGCCCATTGTCCACAAGTGGACGCACAGCTTTTCGCACGGTGACACGGGAAAGCCCGGTCATGGTGGCGATGGTGCGTTCCGGCGGCAAAGGTGTTCCGCTTGGCAGGCGTCCGTCAGCAATGGCGTTTTCAATTCGGCGTTTTAGCTGAATATACATTGGACCGCCACTGGGCGACAGCCACCCATCGGGATCAAAGATTTCCCCAACTGTCATACTTTCGCCCCGACCAGTTCAATTTGTGCCAACTGAATTGCGCCCGACAATGCATCGCCCGCCGGGTTTTCGCAAATATCGCGATAATCCGGGCGCAGCTGGGTTCGATAGAACGGTCCGAGGCCACCTAAAAGGCACAGCTTGCCGATGGAAAGGACACCAAGATTATCCAAAGTGTCATGCATTCTGGTTACGGCGCGGCCAACCAATAATTCTGCGTTCTTGTCGCCATCCGCAAATGCCGTGACAATTTCGCGGGCGAAAGCGCCAAAATCCAAGGGCGTCGCCGTTTGGGCAAAACTGACCATTTGGCCTAGTGCGCCGCCAAATCGGTGCAATATTTCTTGGGTAAGCGGGCTGTGGTCGATCAACCCATCAAAGGCCTGCACTGTCAGTCGTAGTATACCCAGCCCAAGGTAGGCACCGCCACCATCGTCACAAAGCCGAAAACCCCAGCCACCAACCCGCCGACTGGCCCCGTCCTGCCGGGCCAAATAGAAAGATCCAGTGCCAAACAATGCTACCGTTCCGTCACCGTCGCCAAGCGCGCCCTGCACTGTTGTTTCCACATCGCCGGTTACTTTTGTTTGGAAGAAATCCAGGCTATTGCGCAGCTTTGTCGCATTGTTGTGATCTGTGGTTCCGGCAAGCCCCATATAGGCGTAGTCGTTTTTTGCACGGTCACCCGATAACCCGGCGTCCTGATAAGCGTTCGCGATTGTTGTGTGCAAATTTCGAAGGCTTGCTTCATAGTCTGAATTGATGTTCGCCGGGCCACCTGTAGCGCGACCAAGGACCATACCGTCAAGCGCAGCAATGCAGACCCGGCATGTGCTTCCGCCGCCGTCTACCGCCACAATCAGTCGTCCAGATTCGCCATTCATATAATACCTATACAATACCTATCTGGTTTCTCCAAGCCATTACGGCAGCAATTTACATCGCGATTGGCGCTAGGAAAAACGTCAGAATGCTATACTTTCCTCGCAAATCGGGAAAAAAATTATCTCAACTGGACAAAAGGTATTATTTGGGCATTATAGCGCTATACACGTATCTGGGAAGGGATTCGGATGTCGGGACTGCAAACTGAAAATACCCATTTTGCTGCTGCCGGTATTGATTTGCTTAGTGGCGCTGAGATTTTATCGGTGCTTTATGATGCGCAATTGGCAGCAGCCAACGCCATCAGAACCGCATTACCCGCCATAGAAGCCGGCGCACAGGCGATGACAGACGCCATTCAATCCGGCGGAAACATTGTCTATGGTGCCGCCGGATGTTCGGCACTCGCTTGCCTTGCTGATGGTCTGGAAATTCCACCTACTTTTGGTTTGCCCTCCGCCCGTATTCACATTCTGCGCGCCGGTGGACTAGACGATATGACTGTTTCCAAAGAAGGTGCAGAGGATGATGCGGATGCCGCCCGCCGTGCCGCAAGTGTCATTGGGCCAAAAGACTGCGTGATCTGCATGGCGGCCAGTGGCAACACCATTTATCCAAATACGATTTTGGACATCGCCCGCGACATCGGCGCAACCACCGTCGGCATTGCGAATAACTCGGGGACCAAACTTTTGGAAAATGCCGACGTCCCGATCCTGTTGAACAGCCCCCCAGAAGTGCTCGCAGGATCCACCCGTCTGGGGGCCGGAACTGCCCAGAAAATTGCCCTGAACATGATGTCAACCTTAATGGGCGTCAAACTGGGCCATGTGATGGATGGGTTGATGGTTAACGTCACGCCCGTCAATATCAAACTTAAGAAACGCGCCGAAGGGATTGTGATGAAAATCACCGGCTGCAACGCTGACACCGCACACCAGAATCTGCTGCGAGCCGACTGGGGCGTGAAAGAGGCAATCCTGATTACCAGCGGTGCTAAGGACCGCAAAGACGCAACGAAATTTCTTGATATGGCAGATCAAAACCTTCGCTCTGCCAAATCATTAATAACCTCGGGCTGATGCTCAACAATAAACCGCGCAAATGCGCACCTACTGGGAGACGATCAATGAAAATCAAGACCTGTATTAGTGCCCTGCTGGCAACGACCTTACTGGGGTCAGCTGCAATGGCACAGGACGTCACGCTTACAATTGAAAGCTGGCGCAACGATGACATAACTATCTGGCAAGACCAGATTATCCCTGCGTTTGAAGCCGCCAATCCCGGCATCAAGCTGGTGTTTTCACCAACGGCTCCCGCTCAATATAACTCGGCTCTTAACGCCAAACTGGAAGCAGGAACCGCCGGTGATCTGATCACCTGTCGTCCGTTTGACGGTTCGTTGACCATGTTCCAAGCCGGACATCTGGAAGATCTGAGCGACCTTGCCGCACTAGAAAATTTTGGTGGAGTCGCAAAATCAGGCTGGAGCACCGATGACGGTTCAGCCACGTATTGCGTTCCAATGGCGTCGGTAATCCACGGCTTTATCTATAATAAGGACGCGTTTGCCGAAGTTGGCGTTGAAGTGCCAACGACGGTTGACGAATTTTATGCCACGCTTGACGCAATTAAAGCTGACGGCAACTATACGCCACTGGCAATGGGTACTGCTGACGAATGGGAAGCCGCCACAATGGGCTATGCCAATGTCGGCACCAAGTACTGGAGTGGTGAAGAAGGCCGCGCAGCCCTGATTGCTGGCACTGCCAAATTGACCGATCCGGAATGGGTGGCAGGTTACGAAGAGCTGGCACGCTGGGGCGATTATTTGGGTGACGGCTTTCAGGCCCAATCTTATCCCGACAGCCAGAACGTGTTCACGTTGGGTCGCGCCGCGATTTATCCAGCAGGCAGCTGGGAAATCTCGGGCTTCAACGCAAATGCCGAATTTGAACTGGGCGCCTTCGCTCCTCCGTCCGTTGAAGGTGGCGAATGCTACATCTCAGATCACGTGGACATTGCTATTGGCATGAACCCGGCGTCTGAGAATGGCGATGCGGTGAAAACCTTCCTGAATTGGGCCGGTTCCGCTGAATTCGCTAGCCTTTATGCCAACGCGCTGCCGGGCTTCTTCTCATTGTCCGATCACGATGTAGCGTTGGATGATCCTTTGGCACAGGCGATGGTCGACTGGCGCAAAAGCTGCAACTCGTCGATCCGCCCCTACGCCCAAATCCTGGGTCGCGGTGTACCGAACTTGCACACCGAATACTGGGTTGCATCGGCGAACGTGATCCGTGGTTCCATGACGCCGGCCGAAGCAGGCCAGCACATGCAGGACGCGCTGGACAGCTGGTACACACCGGCGAAATAAAACTTTGCTAAGGGGCTGGGCTGCCATACAGGCGGCCCGGCAACACGACCGTCCGGGGGATAAATGATGGCCGACACCAACCGCCCAAAACGCCGCTGGCATATCGCCGTGTTCCTGGCGCCTGCTGTATTGATCTATACTGCGCTGATGATCCTGCCACTGTTTGGCACCCTGCAGCTGTCCTTGTTTCAAAAGGTTGATCAACAACAGGTCTATGTCGGTTTTGCTAATTTTAAAACACTGTTTGGTGACCCAAACTGGTCCGAAAGTTTCTGGCGCGCCCTGAGAAACAATTCCTGGTTTTTCGTCGTCCATATGGCGGTTCAAAATCCAATAGGCATTGCCATTGCCGCGATGCTATCTTCAAATGCCCTGCGGTTCAGCGCGTTTTATCGCACCGCGATTTTTATACCCACGATTTTGTCTTTTGTTATTGTCGGTTTCGCCTGGAAACTGATCCTGTCACCGCTTTGGGGCATTGCACCCAGCATCATGGACGCGGTTGGCCTGAAAAGCCTGTTCCTGCCATGGCTCGGGTTAGAAGCCACAGCCCTGACAACCATCGCCCTTATCAGCGTTTGGCAATTCGTCGGCATCCCGATGATGCTGATCTATGCGGCGATGCTGTCGATACCAGAGGAAGTCATTGAAGCGGGCGAAATGGACGGCATCACCGGCATGTCTGCCTTTTGGAAGATCAAGCTGCCGCTAATCTGGCCCTCAATCGGCATCATCTCGATCCTGACATTCGTTGGCAATTTCAACGCGTTCGACTTGGTTTACACCATCGAGGGCGCATTGGCCGCGCCGAACTTTTCAACCGAAGTCATGGGAACATTCCTGTTCCGCACCTTTTTCGGCCACCAAACCCAACCAGGTGATCCAAACATGGGGGCGGCGATTGCGATGATGATGTTCCTGGTTATCCTGATCGGCGTCGCGATCTATCTGTTCTTGATCCAGACGCGCATGCGTCGCTACCAGTTTTAGGGAGGTCAGACATGCAACGCGTCAAACATAACCCACTGAACCTGGCTTTTGCGCATATCGCGCTGATCACTTATACAATCATCGCGCTGTTTCCAGTGATTGTGATCATCATCAACAGCTTCAAAACCCGCAAAGCGATCTTTCGTGATCCACTGGCGCTGCCCAATGCCGATACTTTTACGCTGGTCGGCTATGAGACGGTTCTGAAACAGGGCGACTATTTTGGCTATTTTCAGAATTCATTCATCGTCACAGTCGGATCAATCTTTTTTATCCTGCTGTTTGGCGCGATGGCCGCGTTTGCACTGTCTGAATACCGCTTTAAGGGCAACACATTGATGGGGCTATATCTGGCCCTGGGCATCATGATCCCAATCCGGCTGGGCACAGTGGCAATCTTGCAAATCATGGTGGCCACCGGGTTGGTGAACACGCTGACCTCGCTGATCTTGGTCTACACCGCATCCGGGTTGCCGTTGGCGATCTTTATCCTGT
>CAXMPY010000054.1:0-12802 GCA_964195275.1 uncultured Paracoccaceae bacterium | reverse complement strand
GAAAGTCTGGGTCCGGCCCCAAAAGAAAACTTCGCATTGAAATTTCCGAATTTTCTTTTCTGTAAGCTAATTGCAATGAAAATCGTAAGGTGGACATAGGGGTGGACTGAAATCCGACAGCGTTTATTAAGTACCTAATTTTATTGGAATTTTTATGACTATTTGGTGCCCAGGAGAGGACTCGAACCTCCACATCGTTGCCAATACTAGCACCTGAAGCTAGCGCGTCTACCAATTCCGCCACCTGGGCTGGTGTCCAGATGTTGCGGAATACTGGGGTGGTTGGGGTGTGTCAATGACAAACGGGGTGTCCGCAATCTGGAATCGCCTTAGAATTGCACCTTGAAGGAAATCGGGCTGGATAGTAGGTCTGTAAATGTATTTCAGTCGAGGTTTTCAATGGCAAGGCTAGTCACGATATTTGGTGGGTCCGGGTTTTTGGGCCGCTATGTAGCGCAGCGCATGGCCCGGAACGGATGGCGCGTGCGGGTTGCTGTACGGCGGCCAAACCAAGCGATGTTCGTTAAACCCTATGGGGCCGTCGGCCAGGTGGAACCGGTATTCTGCAACATTCGCGACGATGCATCTGTGCAAGCGGCAACCGCCGGCGCAGACGCGGTGGTGAATTGTGTTGGCATACTTGCCGAACGCGGCCAAAACAGTTTTGAAGCTTTGCACCAGGAAGGCGCGGCAAGAATTGCCCGAATTTCGACTATGGAAGGTGTTGGTCAGTTTGTACACATGTCGGCAATTGGCGCCGCAAGCGAAGCAAGCAGCAAATATTGCCAAAGCAAAGCGCTGGGCGAACAGGCAGTGCTTGAACATTTCCCTGCCGCGGTCATTATTCGACCGTCGGTAATTTTTGGTGCCGAAGATCAGTTCTTCAACAAATTTGCAGCCATGACCAAGCTTGGGCCCGTATTGCCAATTGTTGGGGGCGATACCAGGTTTCAACCGGTATTTGTCGATGATATTGCTAAAGCTGTCGCTGCCGGGGTGCTGGGAGATGCGAAACCCGGGATCTATGAACTAGGCGGACCTGAAGTGAAATCGTTAAAGGCGTTGATGGCGCAAATGCTGGATGTCATTGAACGCCGGCGGTTCGTATTGAACCTGCCATTTTGGGCCGGGGTGGTAGTGGGCGGCCTGTTTGACATACTTCAATATGTTTCCGTTGGGTTGATTTCAAATACAATATTGACTCGTGATCAGGTTAAAAGCCTGCGCGATGACGGCGTTGTTTCGCCCGCCGCGTTGCGGTTCGAGGATTTGGGAATTGAGCCAACTGCGATGGAAACCGAGTTGCCTGAATACCTTTGGCCCAACAGGCCGTCCGGTCAATATTCTGCGATTAAGTCTTCGGCGAAAAACCTGAAGGCCTAGCTATAGGTGATCCAGAGCAATATCAGCCCCAATATCACGCGATAAATCACATATGGCGTAAAGCTGACCGACCGCAGTAACCGCATCATCAGCGACAGTGCAACCAGCGCCGCCAGGAATGCAAAACCAGCGGCAATAGCACCGGCGCGCGCGGTGGCTGCGTCTGAGGTCGCAATGACATCGGCCCCCAACAGGATGCCCGATGCAGATATCGTTGGGATCGACATTAGCATGGAAAGTCGCGCGGCATCGGTTCTGGCGTAGCCCAGCATTCGCGCCCCGGTTATCGTTATACCAGATCGGGATGTCCCCGGTATTAGGGCGAGCATCTGAAATAAACCCAGCGAAATCGCATCGCGAACAGACCAGCCGGCTTCTGTCTTGGATGATGGTTCTTGTTTGTCAGCCCAATACAAAAGCAGCCCAAATATTAACATGCTCCAGCCAACGACAGCAATTGATCGCAACAGTACATCAAACCCGGTCAATTTTAGGGCCAACCCCACCAACATCACAGGGATCGCGGAAATAATCAGCAAATATGCCAGGCGGGACCCTGGCGTATCGATATGCCCGGTCAAAAGCCGGGGTAAACCAAACAGGCACAAAGCGACATCGCGGCGGAAGTACAAGATTACCGCGAACAACGTCCCGACATGTACCGCGACATCGATAACCAGGCCTTGATCGGGAAAGCCCGTGAAATACGGCAAAAGAATCAAATGGCCCGAAGAAGACACCGGTAAGAATTCAGTTATTCCCTGAAGTATCGCCACAAGAACTAGATGAAAAATTGGCATTTCAAGGACCTGATCATTGAGCGGCTAACCTAACCTACGGGAATCAAATGAAAAGCAACTATTAAGGTAATAAAGCATGCCCTAAAATCACTGCTAAATGATCAATTCGAAGCGCTTACTCCTAGTATGCGATTTTTTAGGTCAGCTAGTTTGCCTTTTCTTTGCACGTTTTGTCAACTAAAAGTCTTGATTGAAGATATTATTGGACGGCGCCCATGGCAAAAGAACCGATGTTGAAATTTACCGACGTGCGGCGGGATATGCCGCAAAAGCGTGACGCCGGTTTGCGCCGGCAGGATTTTGACGAGATCTATACCGAATACGCGGCAACTAAGGCGGCTGAGCAGGCCAGCCGGTGCAGCCAGTGCGGTGTGCCCTATTGCCAAAATCACTGCCCGTTGCACAACAACATCCCGGATTGGTTGCAGATGACCGCCAGTGGGCGGTTGCGCGAGGCCTACGAACTTAGCCAGTCGACCAATACGTTCCCAGAAATCTGTGGGCGCATTTGCCCACAGGACCGGCTGTGCGAAGGTAATTGCGTCATAGAATTGTCGGGACACGGCACGGTTACAATCGGCAGCGTCGAAAAATTTATAACGGATACGGCGTGGGAAAACGGCTGGGTTAAACCGAATAAACCCAGCGTTGAACGCAGCCAAAGTGTTGGCATTATCGGGTCTGGCCCCGGTGGGTTGGCCGCCGCTGATCGGTTGCGATCGGCGGGGCTGAAAGTAACGGTATATGAACGCAGTGATCGCGCCGGTGGATTGCTGACCTATGGCATTCCGGGCTTTAAGCTTGAAAAAGAGATTGTCGCGCGTCGTGTTGAACATCTGGAACAGGCAGGCGTTGATATTGCCCTGAACACTGAAGTTGGAACCGACATTTCTTTTGATGCTCTGCGCGGTTTGCACGACGCCGTGCTGATCGCCACAGGCGTCTATGTTTCCAGGGACTTACGGGCGCCCGGCACTGGGGCGAATGGCATCGTTCGGGCGATTGATTACCTGACCGCCAGCAACAAGAAAAGCATGGGTGACGACGTTGCCGACTTTGATTCCGGCGAACTTAACGCTGGCGGAAAACGCGTGGTTGTGGTCGGGGGCGGTGACACGGCGATGGACTGTGTGCGCACGGCGGTCAGACAAGGCGCAACCAGCGTCAAATGCCTGTACCGCCGCGACCGGGCCAATATGCCCGGCAGTCAACGTGAAGTGCAAAATGCCGAGGAAGAAGACGTCGAATTCGTATGGCTTTCTGCGCCCAAAGCGTTTGTTGGAAGCGACAGTGTTAGCGGTGTAATGGTGCAAAAAATGCGACTTGGGGCTCCGGATGCCAGCGGGAGGCAGACGCCAGAAGTGATCGAAGGTGCCGATTTTACCGAACCTGCCGATCTGGTGATCAAAGCGCTGGGTTTCACACCCGAAGAGCTGCCCCAACTGTGGGGATTGCCTGATTTGGACGTGACCGATTGGGGGACAGTTAAAGCCGACTTTCAGACCCATGAAACCAGCCTGGAAGGGGTGTATGCTTGCGGCGATATTCAGCGTGGTGCCAGCTTGGTCGTCTGGGCGATCCGCGATGGCCGCGAGGCCGCAGATGCGATGTTGGACTACCTGAATGCAAGCGCAGACATCGCCGCTGAATAGATAAAATTGGGTATCGGAATACCATCCGATTTATCATCGGACGAAAAGCCGAGGCGGGAAATAAGAATAGACAATATTGTTGACCTACCTGGTCAATGAAGGATTATTACGATGACAGACAGAACAGGGGGGTGCATGTGTGGGGCGGTGACGTTTAGCGCCGTTGACATGAAAGATGACTTTTCGATCTGTCATTGCAAAATGTGCCAGCGCTGGGTTGGCGCGGCATATCGTGGTGTGTCGGTGGCAACCGACAACCTTAAAATAACCGGGCAGGAAAACATATCCGTTTTTGTCAGCTCTGATTTTGCCGAACGGGCAAACTGCAATAAATGCGGCTCGCCGATATGGTGGCGTCTGACTGCCGGGCCTAATGTTGGCAATACCAGCATTCCGGTTGGCCTGTTAGACGACAGCGACGGTTTGGTGCTGAGTACCGAGCTGTTTGTTGATCTCAAAAACAGCACCAATGAAACCCCGGAAAGTTGGGAAAAGCTGACCGAGGCTGATGTTGAGAAGATAATTGCCGGCTTCGCGGACAAGGACAAACAATGACACAACCTAATGATAATTGGGCCAGAGCCGAACAGACCAAACGCGACTGGATGGACCAAAACAGTCTCTATTCCAGCGCGGATGAACATTCTTCCTGTGGTGTCGGCCTGGTGGTGTCCGTGGATGGGACCAAGTCTCGTAAGGTTGTCACAAATGGAATCGACGCGCTAAAAGCTGTGTGGCACCGGGGCGCTGTTGATGCGGATGGTAAAACCGGCGACGGGGCCGGGATATTGCTGCAAATCCCGGTGGAATTCATTTACGATCAGGTCAAACGCACCGGACACACCCCGCGCAAGCGTGAGCGTATTGCGATTGGTCAAATATTTCTGCCCCGCACTGATCTTGGCGCACAAGAAACTTGCCGCTCGATTGTGGAATCTGAAGTGCTGCGCATGGGCTATTACATCTATGGCTGGCGGCAGGTCCCAGTTGATGTGCATGTGCTGGGCGAAAAGGCCAACGCGACCCGACCGGAAATAGAACAAATCTTGATCTCAAATTCCAAGGGCGTGGATGAGGAAACCTTTGAGCGTGAATTGTATGTCATACGCCGCCGGATCGAAAAGGCGGCGGTAGATGCGCGGGTGCCCGGGTTTTACGTTTGTTCGTTGAGCTGCCGGACAGTGATTTACAAAGGTATGATGCTGGCCGAACAAGTGGCCGAGTTTTACCCGGACTTATTGGACCAGCGCTTTGAAAGCGCGTTCGCGATTTACCATCAGCGTTATTCCACCAATACGTTCCCGCAATGGTGGCTGGCGCAACCCTTTCGCATGCTGGCCCATAATGGCGAGATCAACACGCTAAAGGGCAATCTGAACTGGATGAAAAGCCATGAAATCCGCATGGCGTCCGGGGCCTTTGGCGAGCTGGCGGAAGATATCAAACCGATTGTGGCCCAGGGATCTTCGGATTCCGCCGCGTTAGATTCGGTCTTTGAGGTTCTAGTTCGCGCTGGGCGTTCGGCCCCGATGGCGAAAACCATGATGGTGCCCGAAAGTTGGAGCAAGCAAGCAGTAGAATTGCCTGAACCCTGGCGCGACATGTATTCCTATTGCAATTCAGTGATGGAACCCTGGGATGGACCGGCGGCTTTGGCGATGACCGACGGGCGCTGGGTTTGCGCGGGTCTGGACCGGTCAGGTCTGCGGCCGATGCGCTATGTTGTGACCCAAGATGGGTTGGTGATGGCCGGTTCCGAGGCCGGGATGGTGCCGGTTGATGAGGGTAATATCGTGGAAAAGGGCGCGCTGGGTCCAGGCCAGTTGCTGGCCGTGGATATGAAAAAAGGGCGGCTATACCACGATACCGAGATCAAAGATAAACTGGCCCGCGCCTTGCCATTTGGCGACTGGGTGGCACGGATAAACGATCTGGAAGACGACCTTTCGGGCGTGAATGAAGCCGCGATATTTACTGGCAGCGAATTGCGCAGACGGCAAATCGCAGCTGGGTATTCGCTGGAAGATTTGGAACATATCCTGGCGCCAATGGCCGAGGATGGCAAAGAAACGCTGGCCAGCATGGGGGATGACACGCCGTCGGCTGTGCTGTCAGGCAGCTACCGACCGCTTAGCCATTTTTTCCGGCAAAATTTCAGCCAGGTGACCAACCCGCCGATTGACAGCTTGCGTGAACATAGGGTGATGAGCCTGAAAACAAGGTTCGGCAATCTGAAAAACATGCTGGATGAAGACAGCAGTCAAACCGAAATTATTGTGCTGGAAAGCCCGTTCGTCGGCAATGTGCAGTTTGAGCGGTTGGTTGAAAGTTTCAACGCCCCGATGGCGGAAATTGATTGCTGTATCGACACCCAAAGTGGCGAAGGTGCGTTGGCCGAAGGCTTGGCGCGGATCCGGGCGGAAGCAGAAGACGCGGTTCGATCAGGTGCCGGGCATCTGGTGCTGACCGATCATCAGCAGAGCGCCGATCGCGTGCCGATGCCGATGATACTGGCCACCAGTGCTGTGCATAGCGGGTTAACGCGGCAGGGGCTGCGGACGTTTTGCTCGATCGCGGTGCGGTCTGCGGAATGCGTTGATGCGCATTATTTTGCCGTGCTGATTGGGTGCGGCGCGACGGTGGTGAACCCCTATCTGGCCGAAGATTCGATTGCCGACCGGATTGATCGCGATCTGTTGGATGGCACGTTGACCGAAAACGTGGCGCGGTACCATGAGGCGATTGATCAGGGCATGCTGAAAATCATGGCCAAGATGGGGATATCGGTTTTGTCGTCCTACCGGGGCGGGCTAAATTTTGAAGCAGTTGGGCTTAGCCGCGCGTTGGTGGCTGAGTTTTTCCCAGGCATGCACAGCCGGATTTCCGGTATCGGGTTGCACGGTATACAGCGCAAATTGGAAAAGGTGCACCGGCTAGGCTGGTTGGGCGGCGCTGATGTTTTGCCGATCGGGGGGCTGTATAAAGCGCGCAAATCAGGCGAAGCCCACGCCTGGGGCGCGACAACAATGCATTTGATGCAGGCGGCTTGCGCGCAGGCAAGCTTTGATCTTTGGAAGCAATATTCGACCCTAATGCAGGCAAACCCGCCAATTCACCTGCGTGATTTGTTGGATTTCAAGACCATTGGCAACCCGGTTCACATTGAAGAAGTGGAAAGTATCACGTCGATCCGAAAACGGTTCGTGACACCAGGGATGAGCCTGGGCGCGCTAAGCCCCGAGGCGCATAAAACGCTGAATGTGGCAATGAACCGGATCGGGGCGAAATCGGATAGTGGCGAAGGCGGCGAAGACCCGGCGCATTTCCATCCAGAAGCCAATGGTGACAATCCAAGTGCCAAGATCAAGCAGGTTGCATCCGGGCGCTTTGGCGTCACGGCGGAATATCTGAACCAGTGCGAAGAACTTGAGATTAAAGTGGCACAGGGCGCCAAACCGGGTGAAGGCGGGCAGTTGCCTGGCATGAAAGTGACCAAACTGATCGCGCGGCTGCGACATTCAACGCCGGGCGTCATGCTGATCAGCCCGCCGCCGCACCACGATATTTATAGTATCGAGGATCTGGCCCAGCTGATTTATGACCTGAAACAGATCAACCCGCGCGCCAAAGTAACGGTTAAACTGGTGGCGGCATCGGGCGTTGGCACGATCGCGGCCGGAGTCGCGAAAGCCAAGGCCGACGTAATCCTGATTTCAGGGCATAACGGTGGCACAGGGGCGTCGCCCGCCACATCTATCAAATATGCAGGTTTGCCTTGGGAAATGGGCCTGACCGAGGCGCATCAGGTTCTGGCAATGAACAACTTGCGCGAACGGGTGACGCTACGCACAGATGGTGGTTTGCGCACCGGGCGCGATATCGTCATGGCGGCGATGCTGGGAGCCGAAGAATATGGCATCGGCACCGCGGCCCTAATCTCAATGGGCTGCATCATGGTGCGGCAGTGCCAAAGCAACACATGCCCGGTTGGCGTGTGTACACAGGATCGGCGTCTGCGTGAAAAATTCACCGGGTCAGCAGATAAGGTGGTGAATTTAATCACATTCTATGCCCAAGAAGTTCGGGAAATATTGGCGTCATTGGGCGCAAGGTCGCTAGACGAAGTAATTGGCCGGGCGGATTTGCTGACTCAGGTTAGCCGGGGGTCGGACCATCTGGATGATCTGGACCTGAACCCGTTGCTGATCACAGTTGATGGTGCAGACCGCATTGTTTATGACCGTTCGCGGCCTCGAAATGCTGTACCTGATACGCTGGATGCGCAGATCGTGACCGATGCGGCGCGGTTCCTGAATGACCGTGAGAAAATGCAATTGTCCTACGCGGTGCAAAACACGCATCGAACCATCGGCGCACGTATTTCCAGCCACATCGTTCAAAAATTTGGCATGCATAATGACCTGCAAACAGACCATTTGACGGTTAAACTGGCCGGTTCCGCCGGGCAATCACTTGGCGCCTTCGCTGTTCCCGGCCTAAAACTAGAGGTTTCGGGTGACGCCAATGACTACGTTGGCAAGGGCTTAAGTGGCGGTACAATTGTGGTGCGCCCGTCAATGGAAAGCCGGCTGGTTGCGTCTGAAAACACCATCATTGGCAATACGGTATTGTACGGTGCGACGGCAGGGTATTTGTTTGCCGCGGGGCGCGCGGGTGAACGGTTTGCAGTGCGCAATTCGGGGGCCAATGTGGTGGTTGAAGGTTGCGGGTCAAATGGTTGCGAATACATGACCGGAGGTGTCGCAGTTGTGTTGGGTTCAATCGGGCCGAATTTCGGGGCCGGCATGACCGGCGGCATGGCTTATCTGTACGACCCTGATAGGATATCGGACAGGTTGATGAACATGGATTCCTTAGTAACCGCCGCCGTTTCGGTCCAGCACTGGGAGAACCAGCTAAAGGCGCTGATTGCGGCACACGTCACAGAAACAGCCAGTGCCAAAGCGACAGATATTCTGAACAACTGGAACGCGGAAAAACGGTTCTTCGTTCAGGTTTGTCCAAAAGAGATGTTGGTACATTTGCACCACCCACTGTCAAAGGATTTGGGCGCGATCCCGGCGGAATAGCAGGATTTTTCAGGGTTATTGTGTTTGTAATCGCCCTTGCCACAATATTTCCGGAAAAACACCGTCGCTTTGCCAGGCTTCACCAATAGGTTTTACGTAGATTTTTCCTTCGTAGCCTTGGTGATACCCTATGCCGACGACATTTACCGACCAATTTTTTACATTAGATCCCTATAGCCCGCCACCGGTGGGTACGCAGTTGAATTTTGCGTTGTACAACCTGACGGGTCAAATTGATGACGGCGATATCGACAGTTCGAATAACGATACCGTAAACGGTCTGGATGTGACCAGTTCCTAGCCCGGCGATACCGTCACGATCAATGTACCGGGTGTCGGCAATGTCACCTATACCGGAACGACGTTTTACCTATCAAACGGCACCCAGGTTTTTACACCCACCGTTGGTCAGATATTGCAAAATGGTACCTTGGTCAGCACAACCATTGCGGATACGCAGGGCCCGCTTGATACGAACACTGATCTTGGGCCGCCGTGCTTTGCATCTGGTACCAAAATATCGACAGCGCAGGGTGACCGTGCAATTGAGGATCCTATTGACGGTGATTTGATATTTCAAGAACCAGGTGAAACCAAAACCTATTACCACATGCTATTTGATCAGCATGAGATCGTGTTGTCGGAGTGCGTGCCAAGCGAAAGCTTTTTCCCAGGCGATACGATCTTTTTGCAGGATAAAGGTATTCGCCGGGAATTGTGTGAATTGTTTCCGGGACTTGCGACAGGGGCACCTGCTGGATACCTGCAACCTGCACGGCCGTCGGTTGGAAAACGTGACGCGATGGTTTTGCTGTCAGCGGCCTAAGGGCCGCGTGCGCAATGCACTTGACCGGACTTGCCGATATATGACCTATGGGGCCTGTGGCAAGAGCAGCAAAAAAGAGACGTCCGTCCAAAAAACAAGTCGGCAAATCCAAGCGCAATAATTGGGCTTTGGTTGGCCGATTGTTGTGGCCAAATCGATGGCAATTGCGTTGGATTACGCGCGGCGCGCTGGCCGTCGGCATGATGCTGATTGTCGCGGTGGCAACGTATGCGGTAATAGATCCGCCAACCACGCCATACATGTTTTCAGAAGGTCGCCGGGCAGGCGGCGTAGACCAACAATGGGTCGATTTGGAAAATATCGCACCAGTTATGGCGCGTTCGGTTGTTGCAGCCGAAGATGCAAATTATTGCCTGCATTGGGGGTTTGATATGGCTGCGATCCGGGCCGCAATGGAAGATGGCGGTAATCGCGGCGCTTCGACCATTAGCCAGCAGGTGGTTAAAAACGTTTACCTTTGGCAGGGGCGCAGCTGGGCACGAAAAGCGCTGGAGGCGGTGATGACACCTATGGTCGAGGTGGTCTGGACCAAGCGGCGTATTGTCGAAGTTTATCTGAACGTTGCCGAGTTTGGCGATGGTGTGTTCGGGGTCGAAGCGGCGGCGCGCACCTATTTCCGCATTGGTCCAGATGCGTTGCAACCCTGGCAGGCCGCAAGGCTGGCCGCCGTGTTGCCCAGCCCCAAGAAACGATCACCCAACAATGGCTCGGCATTCGTGAAACGGCGGGCCAGTTCGATTGCGGATGGCGCGGCAACTATTTTGGTCGACGGTCGCGCAGATTGTCTGGATGGTTGATACTTGGCCCGGTTCGCGCCATTGAGGGTAAAACCAACCCGTTTCTGAGCGCTCAAATCCATGATCCGATTGTTCCATATCCCGCTGTCGCCGTTTTGCCGAAAGGTGCGGCTGTCCCTGGCCGAAAAGAAGCTAGAGGTCGAACTGGTTGAAGAGCGTTATTGGGAAGCAGACCCCGATTTCTTGCGTCGCAACCCAGCAGGCAAAATACCAGTGCTAAAGCTGGACGGTCAGACCATGTCTGAAAGTACGGCAATCTGCGAATATATTGAGGAAAAACACCCCGAACCGGCGCTGCTGCCAAAGGACGCGTTAGCCCGGCAGGAGGTGCGTCGGCTGATCGGTTGGTTTGATGATAAATTCCATGCCGAAGTTACGTCTAAACTGCTGTATGAACGGGTGAACAAAAAGATCATGGGCCAAGGTTGTCCGGACAGTAAGAATGTCAAGGCCGGCGCCAAGGCGATCAAATTTCATTTGGATTATATGGGTTGGTTGCTGGATCAACGGCGCTGGTTGGCGGGGGATTCGATGACGCTGGCTGATTTTGCCGCTGCGGCGCATTTTTCTGCGTTGGATTATATTAGTGATGTGGACTGGAACCGAAACGAGAATGTGAAAGATTGGTACGCCAAGATTAAATCGCGACCGGCGTTTCGGTCAATTCTTGCCGATCATGTACCGGGGTTTCCGCCGCCGGCGCATTATTCGGACCTGGATTTTTGAACACCAGGTGCCGCAGGGGGCTGACTGCCCACACCCCGGATTTCATCCGGGCCCCCCCGTGGATATTTTTGAAAAGAAGAAAGCGGTTCAGTGTCTGCTGAGCTGAAAAACCGGTTGGTAGCGCGGGCCTTGGGCGAGGGGTTTGCGCAAGCTGGCGTTACCACCACAGCGGCAATTCCCAAAGCTGCCGGGCGGCTGGCACAATATGTAAACGCCGGGCACCACGGCCAGATGGGTTGGATGGCCGAGCGGATGAGCTGGCGCGGCAATCCGCAGGCATTGTGGCCTGCGGCCCGTTCAGTGATCATGTTGGCCGACGTTTACACGCCCGAACATGACCCAATGGCAGTCATCGGACAGGCGGACCGGGGCGCAATTTCGGTTTACGCGCAAAACCGGGATTACCATGATATTTTGAAAAAACGTCTAAAGCGATTGGGGCGTTGGTTGTTGGAACAAGCGCCGGACAATGAGATTAAGGTGTTTGTCGATACCGCGCCGGTTATGGAAAAGCCTTTGGCGGCGGCCGCCGGGTTGGGCTGGCAGGGCAAACATACGAATTTGGTTGGTCGCGATTTGGGCAGTTGGTTTTTTCTGGGCGCGATTTTCACGACGGTTGAATTGCCAGTGGATGAACCAGAGGATGACCATTGTGGAAATTGCCGGGCCTGTTTGGACATATGTCCAACAGATGCGTTCCCAGCACCCTATCAATTGGATGCGCGCCGCTGCATTTCATATTTGACGATAGAACATCACGGCCCCGTGGATGAGACACTGCGCCCGTTGATGGGAAACCGGATATACGGGTGCGATGATTGCCTGGCAGTTTGTCCGTGGAACAAATTTGCGGTGGCCGCCAGCGAGATTAAGTATCTGGCCCGCGACGCGCTGACCGCCCCAAAACTGGCAGAGCTGGCGGTGCTGGATGACGCGGGTTTTCGGGCGCTTTTTTCGGGCAGTCCGGTAAAGCGGCTGGGGCGGAACCGGTTCGTTCGAAACGTGCTGTATGCCATCGGCAATTCCGGTCTATCGGCGCTGCGCCCCGTGCCCCAACAGTTGACAGCAGACCCCGATAGCACCGTGGCCGATGCCGCAAACTGGGCCGTAAAGCAATTGGCAGATTTGAATTAGAAACTTATCGCGCAGCCATTCTATAGGCAGATATCGCCGCCGGGATCCCCGTCGACATATTTTGCAGGCGATAGGGGCCAATTTCGGATTTCCCAACCCGGTAATACACCTGAATCTGATCCGCATGGTATGATCACCGGTAATTCTGACATAGAGCATTGAGGCCGCAGTGGGCAGCGTCAAAATCAAGATCAGCATTGGCAAAAAGTAGCTGGGGCTGTCTTTGGACATTGGGCTGGCCTTTGGTAATGTCAGGTCAGTTTAGAGATCTGCTATTAGAGTTATCTTAATACCGTCCATAAATTCCTACCAAATGAGACCTATATTATTCACGCACCAGCTTTTCGTACCCAGCGGCGATGTCCCGTGTCAG
>CAXMPY010000053.1:0-12831 GCA_964195275.1 uncultured Paracoccaceae bacterium | reverse complement strand
GTGTAACCGTTTTAATTGCAGCTCTAGCATATTCATTTCGTCATCGTTGAATTCACTGCTGTCGCGCGCGAATATCCCATAAGATCTAAGGTCATCCGAACCAGACGAAGAACAACAAATCACCGCGCCATAACGCAAGCCAAACTGCTTTGCTGTTGCAAGCACAGCGCTGGGATCATCTGCGAACAGATCGCTCCAGCGGGCGGAACCAGAGTTGTCATAGGCCCAGCGCACGACCGGATCGCGCAGGATCAATCCATGTTTGGTGTAATGCGCCACCCATTCCGCGGGAAATTCATTGCGTTCTTCCAAAGGAAAAGAAAAGCCAATTCGAAGCGCAACATAGTAGCCCGCCGAAGCGATCGATGAGAATTCCATCGGCCATTTTGAATTCAGCGCCAAAGTTTTTTCCCGGACCTGTCGAACCTCAGTAATTGATCTTATTCAATACTCGCTTTAGTTGAATAAATATACTAACTTTTAGACACAGTGACGAGTGCTCAGATTGCTAGTATCAAATTTGGGATGGGAAACGGTACTAAATTAATGGGACCTTTGTCACGACTTGATACGTTGTGCACTGCAGGCTATGCGGTTGCGCTGCACATAAACTTCACAACCCCTCGGTTCTTATTTCAAACGTATAATAAGGCGTGGATGGACGAATATTCCGCAAAGGGACTGGTCCTGAAATCCAACAGTATTGTGGGGCTTTGGTAACGAAGGGGTCGCGCGCTGGTGCGATCTTGAAGATATTGATAGCAGCAATATTCTGCCTATGGCCCGCGAATTTGGGCTAAAATTTGGATTTACCTTTGCAGTTGATGATGATTCCACGCGATCAATCTCTAGTTTCGTGCGTTCTGACCGTGATTTTTCCGATAAGGAAGTTGAAGAAATTTCAGAAATTGCGCTGCATTTGCATGACTCGACCGCCGATATCAAAGATTTATCCGAAGATGCGTTGAAGCAGCTCAAAAAACTATCGGTAATTTATACCCGCGGCTAAGGTCGGCGCCTGAAGCCGAGAACTGCCCGACATCTCGGTGATTAGATTTCCAATTTTCAAAGATCTGTAACACCGTTGCGCTGCCAAACTGATACAACAGCGTTAGCGTGCGTTGGGGATGAATAATTGTTGCCCATTGACTGCAAATCCTGAAATAGCCGCCTGACCTTTTTCGCCAAGCAGCCAATCAAGAAATAGTTGGCCCGCCTTTTCTTTTACACGCGGATGCCGCAACGAGTTAACCAATATGACGCCATATTGATTGAAAAGTCGATCATCGCCATCCAGTAGAATGCGGTGTCGGGCTTTCGTACCGAACGCAACCCATGACGCGCGGTCAGCCAAGATATATCCATCCATTCCAATGCCGATATTCAAAGTGGCACCCATGCCGGCACCAGTTTCGCGATACCAACTGCCAGATGCTGCCACGACATCAATATTTGCTTGCCGCCAAAGTTTAAGTTCTGCTGTGTGGGTTCCGCTGTCGTCGCCCCGTGACAAAAAAATGGCCCCAGACGTCGATATTTTATGAACAGCCTTGATGACATCGTTGGTATCGGCAACCCCTGCTGGGTCATGTTCTGGACCGACAATAACGAAATCATTGTACATCAGATCAAACCGTTCAACGCCCCAACCTTGGCGAACAAATTCTTCTTCGGCGGCAGTAGCATGAACCATCAATACATCGCCGTCACCATTCATTGCGTTGCGAATAGCCTGTCCGGTGCCAACCGCCACAACCCGGACTTCAATACCTGTTTCCTGAACAAATTCAGGCAAAATTGCATCAAGCAACCCTGAATTCCTGGTGGATGTCGTGGATTGCAAAACGATGAATTCTGCTTTGGCACTGCCGGCGCATATGGACAGCGCCAACATGAAAACAATGGCCAGCAGATGCGGGCGCGCATGACGGCCGTTTTTAGTCATCAGTTTCGCCAATCAGCGCTTGGTTTCGGGCCAGGAACGTACGGCCCTCTGGCGAGGACGGTCTTTGAAAGAAATTTTCACAACTGGTTTTTTCACAAACGCGACCTTCGCTCAGAAATACTATTTCCACCGATGTTCGTCTGGCAAGACCCAGGTCGTGGGTCACCAGGACTATTTTTGTGCCTGCGTTTGTTGCCTGTGTAATCATATTTTCAATTTCACCAGATGCCTGCGGGTCCAGGCTGGACGTTGGTTCGTCCAAAAACAATATATCAGGATCCCCGGCCATCGCCCGCACAAATGCCAGACGCTGCTGTTCGCCACCGGACAATGTTCTGGCCGACTGGCCGCCTTGCCCGCTTAGTCCAGATTGCGCCAGCAGCTGTTGAACTTTTCCCCTCCGCTTTGCCCGTTTTACATCATGCACTTTCAAAGCGTATTCAATGTTGGCCGCAACCGATCGCCGCAGCAAAACCGGATTTTGGAACACCATCGCCTGACCGCGACGGCTGGCGGGA
The DNA here is from genome assembly GCA_964195275.1 of uncultured Paracoccaceae bacterium. Taxonomy (GTDB): domain Bacteria; phylum Pseudomonadota; class Alphaproteobacteria; order Rhodobacterales; family Rhodobacteraceae; genus NVTR01. The sequence goes on along the minus strand of CAXMPY010000053.1, from coordinate 10,368 downwards.
TCAAGCTGTGTGTTTCGGAACCGAATGGTACCGCTTGTGGGCTGTATCAAGCCATGCAACAGCCTAAGAAACAGGCTTTTGCCAGCACCATTTGGCCCCAGAAACACCGTGGGTCCGCCCGCCGTAATTTCCAAATACTCAACGTCCAGCAATTTCCTGGCATCCGCCAGATAGGTCAGATTTTCAGCAACAATTGGCAGGGATTGCGCTTGGATTGCTTCGCCATTCGCTGTTGCCACATTTTCAGGCATTCGCGGCCTGCTTCGCAACCAAACCCAGCACCGAAACCGCGGCGTTCACCAATATTGCCGTCACTACCAATATTGTGCCCAGTGCCATCGCCAGCGCCAAATTCCCGCGTGAAGTTTCCAGCGCAATTGATGTCGTCATCACGCGTGTCACATGGTTGATGTTGCCGCCAACGATGATCACAGCCCCTACTTCTGCGATTGCGCGCCCAAATCCGGCAAGCAATGCTGTCGTTAGCCCATACCGTCCGTCCCATAAAAGCGTTGGTATCGACGCCAGCCGTGACACGCCGAACGATCGCAGCTGCTCGGAATATTCAGCATCCAGTGCTTCAAGCAATTGGCGCGTCAATGACGCCACGATCGGCACGACCAATATTGTTTGCGCGATGATCATCGCCGTTGGCGTATACAGCAGCTGCAAAACACCCAATGGTCCATTGTTTGACAACATCATGTAGACCAACAAGCCCACAACCACAGGCGGCAGACCCATCAATGCGTTAATCAGCACGATGGACGCCTGACGTCCGCGAAACCGCACGACAGCCAGCCAGGCCCCAAGTGGAAAGCCGATAACAGCGGACACGAATACCGCGCAAAGCGACACACGCAGCGACAACAGCACAACCGACCAAAGCTGGGCGTCGCCTGCGAAAATCAGGCCGATCGAACGGATTAATACCTCTGTGAAGTCCTGCATTACCCTTGAACTCTAGCAAATGTTTTTTTGGACTTCGGTGGTTTCAGGCAAAGAAGCAAGTCACTTTTCGGGAAACCGAAGCAACAACGACACCCCAAACGCCACCGCAGCGGCGACAACAATGCTGGGGCCAGCTGGTGCATCCGTGATCCCGGCGGCAATCACACCGACCACCGAGGCGAACATACCAATCAATATTGCAACACCGGCCATAACCTCGGGTGTCCGCGCAATGCCCCGCGCCGCAGCTGCTGGAATGATCAACATGGCGCCGATCAGTAAGGCCCCAACAATTTTTAGCGCCAGCGCAACAACAACCGCCAACGCCAATATCAGAACCAACCTTTCGCGATCAGGATTAATGCCTGCTGAAGCTGCCAATTCCTCGTTCAGTGTTGCGGTCAGCATTGAAGACCAACGCCATAAAAGCAACGCCAAAACAACGCATGAACCGGCCCAAATAAGCCCCAGCTGCATCACGCTAACGGTCAAGATATCGCCAAACAGAAACGCCGAAAGATCGACCCGGGTTCCTTTCACGAATGAAATCGCAACCAACCCAAGTGCTAAGGCGGAATATGACAATACCCCAAGCGCCGAGTCCATTGATCGGCCGCGCCTTTCAAGGCCCAAAGCGATCAGCCCAACTAGAACAGCAATTGCCAATGTACCCAGAAATATCGAGGCCGAGAATGCCAGCGATATCGCGACACCAAGAATTGCGGCATGGGCGATTGTATCACCAAAATAGGCCATCCTGCGCCACACCACAAACGCACCTAGCGGACCCGTTGCAAGAGATAATCCGACGCCCGCCAAGGCGGCGCGAACCAGAAAGTCATCCAACATCAGGCATTCTCGTCTTCTTTGTGGGTGTCGTGATCATGGTGGTGATCATGCTCGTGCCGGTACAGCGCCAACGCGCCCTTGGTTCCGATGCCAAACATCTCTCGATATTCTGGAGCGGCGGAAACAACCTGGGGCGAACCTTCGCAACAGACATGCCCATTCAGGCAAATCACCCGATCCGACGCGCTCATGACAACATGAAGGTCGTGACTAACCAACAATATGGCGCATCCAATCTCTTGGCGCAGATCGTCAATCAATTGGTAAAACGCGGCCACACCCGGCTGGTCCAGCCCCTGGGTTGGTTCATCCAAAATAAGGATATCAGGCATGCCCATCAGGGCCCGCGCCAATAACACCCGTTGGAATTGGCCACCTGAAAGTGTCGTCATTTGCCGTTCATACAGCCCCTCTGCCCCGACACGGGTCAAAACCTGTTCCATTTCATATTTGGGTGGGCGTTTTGGCAGCGACAGAAACCGGCTTACCGTCAGGGGCATTGCGGAATCTATGGCTAATTTTTGTGGAATATAGCCAATTCTCAATCCGGGTTGTCGACGAACGCTACCCCTGGATGGCTTTACAACGCCCAGCAACGCCCGGATTAGCGTTGATTTCCCCGAACCATTTGGGCCAACGATCGTCACAATCTCACCCGCCGAAATGTGAAAATTTATATCATTTAAAACAGCGGCTTGGGCATAATCTACGGCAAGATCAATCGCTTGGATCAAGCTCATTTAGGTACATCCCGCTGACAACTTGGGCAAGTCCCGACAGCTTCAATGTTCATGCGCTCGACACGAAATCCGATCTGGTCACCGGCAAATTCCAATGCATCACTGACATCAAATGCGGGGGTTTCAGCAACACCATCGCAGGTGGAACAAATAAAAAATGTTGGCGCATGGGCCACACCCGGCTGCATGCAGGCGGCGAACGCGTTAAGCCGCCCAATCCTGTGGGCAAGCCCGTTTTCCACTAAGAATTCCAACGCGCGGTAGGCCACCGGCGGTTGCTTGCCAAATCCGTCATCTGCCAATCGATCCAAGACCTGATAGGCCCCCAAAGCGCGGTGTTCCTCAAGTAATATTTCCAATGTGCGCCGACGTACCGGGGTCAGGCGCAGCCCGGCCTCGCTTGCCAGTCGGTCAGCTGCTTGTAATACGTCACCACGACAGGACTGGTGGTTATGTTCCCTAAAAGCCGTGGCCGGAGATTGAGCTTTGTTCATTTGTTTGCCTTGCAGGACCAATTCTTGAAATGTTATATCATAACAAAATCGACTTCAAGGATGACCAATGCGCCGTTTTATTGCTATCTTGGCCGTGTTCCAATTTGTTGCAAACGGTGTTTCTGCGGACGTCCCAACGGTGGTTACGGATATTCCGCCAGTGCATTCGCTGTTGGCTGCTGTCATGGGTGATTTGGGGGCACCTACCCTTTTGATCACGGGCGATGACGACCACCATCACCTTCAACTACGCCCTTCACAGGCACGTATGTTGGCCGGTGCGGATCTCATCTTTTGGATTGGTCCAGAACTTACCCGCTGGTTGCCGCCGGCAATTGAAACATTGGCCAACGACGCAATCAGCACGCCACTTCTTGCCGTACGTGGGACCCGGACACGGCCGGTTTCGGGCGATCTGTCCGCTGCGGACCCGCATGCATGGCTCGACCCTGTGAACATCCCAATTTGGCTTAGCGCGATCGCCCGAACCCTTTCTGATATAGACCCGGAAAATCAGGGTATCTATTCTGAGAATGCCCGACGGGTCGCAACTGAAACCGGCCAATTGCTCTCTGCGCTAGAGAAAGTGTTAATAAAAGCCCACGACAAGAAATTTGTATTTGCCCACGACGCCTATGGATATTTTACCGATCGATTTGATCTGAGTGTTGCCGCCGTTATCTCTGATAGCGATGCGAACGCCCCCGGTGCGGCGCGTATGAAAGAAGTAAGGAACTTGTTGAATTCCGGATCAATTGCCTGTGTGTTCAGTGAGCGTCAGCAAAACCAAACGTTGCTGCGGGCTCTTGCCAAGGATGCAACCGTCGCGGTGTCTTTGCTAGACCCGGTTGGCTTCAATCTCAAACCAGGGCCTGAACTCTATGGAAACCTGATGATGAACTTGGCCACTGAAATGGCGAATTGCGCAGATGGTTAGCCGAGTTACCAGGCTGAAATCATAATTGAGACGTTAGCGGAATATGCAGATTTTCGGCGTTATCCGCCCGCGCCTGCCCGGTACCAGGCCACAATTTTTGCCCGCTCGGTATTTTCCATAAATGACAAATTCGCCGGGGGCATCGCATGGCTTAGTCCGGCCTGCAGGTAAATGTCCCGCGCCAGTCTGGCGATTTGTGCTTCGGTTTCCAGCCGCACGCCTTTGGGCGGCCACAGCATACCATCCCAAGCAGGTTCTGCTGCATGGCACATCGAACAGCGACCCAGAATAATGTCATGCACCTCGTCAAACCCATCTGCAGCGGCAAACCGAACTGCCCCTGGCCCCAATGCGGCTTCGTCTTCATCGCTTTGAAACATTGGTGCTGTGGACAGCCAAGCGATCAAAATGAACAAAATGGCGGTCGCCAGCCAAGTCCAGGTTGGGTTGCCAGATCGGGAATGAACCGAATTAAAGTAATGACGGATCGTGACGCCCATCAAAAATACAAGGCTGGCAATCACCCAGTTGTATTCGCTGGCAAAAGCCAACGGGTAGTGGTTGGACAGCATCAGAAAAATAACAGGTAAGGTCAAATAATTGTTATGGGTTGAACGCTGTTTGGCAATTTTCCCGTACTTGGCGTCGGGTATCCGCCCGGCTTGCAAATCTGCTACGACAATCTTTTGGTTTGGAATGATGATCATGAACACGTTGGCCGACATGATCGTCGCAGTAAAAGCACCCAAATGCAGCAACGCCGCACGACCGGAAAAAACCTGTGTATATCCCCAGGCCATCAGCACCAGGATCACATATAGCAGCACCATCAGCCGGGTGTTGTCATCGCCGAACTTGGATTTGCAGATAAAATCATAGGCCATCCAACCAAACCCAAGTGAGGCCAAGGAAATTACAATTGCCTGCCAGATCGGGATGTCCAGTACATTCGGATCAACCAGGTAAAATTCAGCACCAAGATAATAAACCAGAATAAGCATGGCGAAACCACTTAACCAAGTGGCGTAGCTTTCCCATTTGAACCAAACCAAATCACCGGGCATTTCTGCTGGGGCCACCAAATATTTTTGAATGTGGTAAAATCCACCACCGTGAACCTGCCACTCTTCGCCATCTGCGCCGCTAGCAAGGTTACGATCACGGTGTAACCCCAAATCTAAGGCTATGAAATAAAACGAAGAACCGATCCAGGCGATGCCAGTGATTACATGCACCCAGCGTACCGCAAATTCCAGCCAGCTGCCCATTGCCAACAGATCATACATTTGTGCTCTCCAAGCCGTTTCAAGAAAACTATACTCGGTCAGATTTTTTTGTGTATCCTGCAAATAGCAACAGACTTTCAAATGAATACGAAGAATAGCAATGGCCTATGTCCGTAATCTGCAAATGTTTGTCCGGGTTTATGAACTGGGCGGTATGAGCGCTGCCGCGCGCGATCAACGTACATCGCCTGCCGTTGCATCAAGTCGGATATCGGATTTGGAAAAACACCTGGGCGTTCGGCTGTTCAACCGAACCACAAGGGCGCTGCAACCCACTGAGAACGGTAAAACCTTTTATGTTGGCGTCTGCAAAGTCCTTGACGCCATCGCCGATGCAGAAGCATCCATTGCCATCACCGGTGATGACCCGCGGGGTACAATATTTGTTGCGGCACCGCTAGGCATTGGCCGCCGGTACATCGCGCCCGCGGTGCCTGATTTTAAGGAAATATACCCCCTGATTGACGTGCGATTGCGAATGTCAGACCGGTCAATAAATATCACCGCCGAAGGTCTGGATCTGGCTTTTCATCTTGGCATTCTGGAAGACAGCAACTTGAAAGTGCGCAGCATCACAGAATGCCCGCGAATTTTATGTGCGTCCCCTGCGTATATCGCGCGTCGGGGCAACCCTGTCGATGGGGCCGCGTTGGTTGCCGACAAACACGACTGTCTCAGCTTGCGTTTCCCGGGCAGCAAAGAATTTCGATGGTCATTGATCACAAAAGAGGGCCCGGAAAAATTTGACGTCGCAGGTCCTTTTGAATCCGATGACGGCGATGTTCTAACTGGCTGGGCGCTAGACGGTCATGGTATCGTCATGAAACCAATATTTGAAATTGCGGGGCATCTAAGCGAAGGTACATTAATGCCGGTCGCCGAGGCGACCCCGCCGGTTCCCGTGCAATTGGCTTGCTTATCTTCACACCGCCGCCTGAAAGATCCAAAAATCAAACTGTTCACAGAATTCATGATCGCCCGGGTAAAGACAGAACTTCAAAACGCAGCACTTAGCTTCCCCGGTAAGTCGAATACCCAAACGCCGAAATAAGCAGCGGCACATGGTAATGTGCTTTGATATCGCTAATGCCAAACCGAATTGGGATCACATCCAGGAAACGTGGGCTTTCGGGCGGCGTACCGCTGGCATCTAAGTAGGCACCGGCGTGGAAAACCAATTCGTAACTGCCTTGCACAAACTCATTTTTCGGCAGTATCGGTGCATCTGTTCGACCGTCTGCGTTGGTGACCATTTCCCGTATTAGTTGGCGTGAACCATCCAGGCGAAACAGCTCAATTCGCATACCGTCTGCCGGCACACCGCGCCCGGTATCCAAGACGTGTGTTGTTAAATAGCCTTCTACCATGACTGATCCCAATTTGTTAATGTTGCGGATTGTGCCCTGAACGGAACGGAAAATCGACCACCTAGCTTACTAAAAACTGTTTTCTGGTTTTTTTGAAAATAATGCTGCATTTTTGGCGTATGCAATGGCGAGAAAGGGGGAAATCCGATGGCGAACCGCTATCCGCGTGACATGCGGGGTTATGGGCCAAATCCACCAGATGGCAATTGGCCGGGCGGTGCCAAGATTGCTGTGCAGTTTGTCGTCAATTATGAAGAAGGTGGTGAAAACAACATTCTTCACGGCGACGACGCGTCCGAGGCATTCTTGTCCGAAATTGTTGGCGCCGCGCCGTGGCCCAATCAGCGCCACTGGAACATGGAATCGATTTATGAATACGGGGCGCGGGCCGGGTTCTGGCGCCTGCATCGCCTGTTCGCTACATCCAATATTCCGGTGACGGTATATGGTGTCGCCACCGCACTGGCCCGATCTCCAGAACAAGTAGCAGCAATGCAAGACGCAGATTGGGAAATTGCCAGCCACGGCTTGAAATGGGTGGAATATAAAGACTGTCCGAAAGAAAAGGAACGCGAAGACCTTAATGCAGCAATTGCGCTGCATACAGAAGTTACCGGCCAGCGGCCAACCGGATGGTATCTGGGCAGGTGCTCAACCAACACAGTTCAACTTGCGGCCGAAGAAGGCGGGTTTGAATATATCTCTGATACCTATGACGATGATTTGCCCTACTGGCGCAACCTTAGTGGGCGTGATCAGCTGATTATCCCCTATACGTTGGATTGCAACGACATGCGCTTTGCAACGCCGCAGGGGTTCAATTCTGGAGATCAATTTTTCACATATCTTAAAGACACTTTTGACGCGCTTTATGCAGAAGGCGGCAAAATGATGAGCATTGGGCTGCATTGCCGTCTTGCCGGACGCCCAGGGCGCGCGCAAGCGGTGCGCAGATTTATTGAATACGCCCAGTCCTACGGCAATGTCTGGTTTGCACGCCGTATCGACATTGCCCACCACTGGCAGCAAAAGCACCCAGCGCCAGCAGCATGGGCGCGACCATCGAAAATGGATCGCGAAACATTTGTCACAACATTTGGCGGCATATTTGAACATTCACCCTGGGTAGCAGAACGAAGCCACCGTCTGGAACTTGGGCCCGCCCATGACAGTGCCAAGGGATTACACAACGCCTTGTGCCGCGCGTTTCGTGGTGCCGATACAGGCAGACGGCTTGGCGTGCTGACGGCCCACCCTGATCTGGCTGGAAAGTTGGCTGCGGCCAAACGGCTGACGGCAGAATCCACGACCGAACAGGCAAGCGCCGGTCTTGATGCATTGCTGGATGAGGAACGGCGCGAATTGACCGACCTGAACACGCAATACACTGAAAAATTTGGCTTTCCATTCATTATAGCGGTCAAAGACAATACCAAGCAAAGCATATTCGCCACTTTCAAATCACGCTTGAACAATGATCGAGACAGCGAATTTACCACAGCATGCCATCAGGTCGAACGAATTGCCTGGCACAGACTATCGGAGATTTTGCCGTGAAACATTCTTATTACACACCAAAAGGCGGGCTACCGGCCCAAACCGAACGCTTGTATGCCCCTGCGGCTTTCACCACGTCATACGCAGTTTTGCCTGCTGCCGTCATGTCCGATATCGTTACAAGTTATTTGCCTTTATGGGCCGGCACGCGCGCCTGGATCATCGCTCGTCCGTTAACCGGATTTGCCGAAACTTTTGCCCAATTGATCGTTGAAGTTTCCCCCGGCGGCGGCAGCACCGAGCCAGAGCCGAACCCATTGGCAGAGGCTGTCATTTTTGTTGTCAGCGGAACCGTCGACCTAAAAATCGGCGAGGCAGATTATCAACTAACCGAAGGTGGGTATGCTTTTGTCGCACCGGGCGCGGACTGGGCTGTTAGCAACGCCAGTGATCATAACGTCACATTCCACTGGTTCCGCAAAGAATACGAGAAAGTCGGAGGCATCGAAAACCCCCGTTCTTTCGTGACCAGCGATCAAGATATCGATCCGGTGGCGATGCCTGCAACCAAGGGCAACTGGTCAACCAGTCGATTTGCTGACCCCGCTGATTTGCGCCACGACATGCACGTCAATATTGTTACGTTCCAGCCGGGTGGCGTTATTCCTTTTGCCGAAACCCATGTGATGGAACACGGCATTTACGTGCTTCAAGGAACAGCGAAATATCTGTTGAATACCGATTGGGTAAATGTTGGCGCCGGCGATTTTATGTGGCTGCGCGCTTTTTGCCCCCAAGCTTGCGAGGCGACAGGTGATCAGCCCTTTCGTTACCTGTTGTACAAAGACGTTAACCGGCATCCAAAATTGACTATTGGTTCATGACGCATATTCTATATACCAACCCTTTGAATGCTGTAGATTTCGCGCCCTATGGCGACATTGTGGATGCTGATGGCAACCCCGACAAATTGATTAATCGGGGGCTTTGTGGCCGTTTTCATGATCGCGCGAGAATGGATTTTGGGGCTGACGGGCGCGCAGGGGTTTCAATTTTTAAGGGCGAGATTTGCGAATTCCCGATCAAAATTGAATTGGTCGAACGCCATCCGGATGGCAGCCAGGCATTTATTCCAATGTCAGAAAACCCATTCTTGGTGGTTGTGGCACCGGATGATGATGGCATCCCTGGGGCGCCCTTGGCGTTTCTGACGGCACCCGGACAAGCCATAAATTTTCACAAGGGCATCTGGCACGGCGTGCTTTCCCCGTTGTCTGAACCTGGGTTGTTCGCGGTCATTGACCGCATCGGTAAAACCCCAAATTTAGAGGAGTATTGGTATAAATCGCTATATGTGGTTAAATTATGATACAGAGGCCGACCAACAGGGCTCAATTTTTGATAGATAAAATCTATCTCGGACAAGAGATCAAGAAATGACTGACACGTCAATCGGGACGCCAGAACAACTGCGCGATCCAAATTACATGCCGCATTAGGCAAAGCTGTACCACTCGGCATTCAACATGTGCTGGCGATGTTCGCCTCAAACGTTACACCTGCGATCATCATCGCCGGGGCTGCGGGTGTTGGATTTGGGTCGGATCAGGGCGCGCTTGGATTTCCTGACATGACCTATCTGATCCAAATGTCGATATTCTCTGCTGGCCTTGCAACATTGATCCAAACCATCGGGATTGGTCCCATTGGCGCTAAGCTACCGATCGTTCAGGGAACAAGCTTTGCGTTCCTGCCTGTTATGATCCCCGCCGTCGTGGGCGCAGGCACCGCAGGTCTGGGTGGTCTGATGACCGGCGTGATGATCGGCGGTATCTTCCATTTTTGCATTGGATTCTTTATCGGACGCATTCGATTTGCCTTGCCGCCGCTGGTCACTGGTCTCATCGTTTTGATGATTTGGTTGGCATTGGTCAAAGTTGGCATTCAATACGCTGCCGGAGGTGTGCCTTTACAAGGCACACCTGAACTTGGGTCGCTGTTTCTCTGAACGCCTGCACTGGTTGTGATCGCCGTGACTTTAGCGATGAAGTTTTTCACCAAAGGCTTTACCGCCGTTTCGGCGGTGCTGGTGGGCATATTGGCCGGTTACATTATTGCGTTGATCATGGGTCAGGTGAATTTTGGTAACATCGGAAAAGCCGCCAGTTTTGCCCTGCCCAATCCGTTCAAATACGGCTTTCAGCTAAACTGGGCGATCATCATTGGCATGTGTCTGATGGCGTTCAT
>CAXMPY010000052.1:0-13561 GCA_964195275.1 uncultured Paracoccaceae bacterium | reverse complement strand
TGCAACGACGGTTATTGACGCCAACGGCGTGACGCTAGCGCCCGGTTTGATCGACAGCCACGTCCATCCGGTCGTTGGCGACTACACGCCGCGACAACAGCAACTTCACTGGATTGACAGCACTTTGCATGGTGGTGTGACCACAATGATTTCAGCTGGTGAAGTCCACATGCCGGGCCGACCCAAAGACATTGTTGGCCTTAAGGCTATGGCGATTGCGTCCCAGCGTTGGTATGAAAATTTTCGCCCGTCTGGCGTCAAGGTCCATGCTGGTGCACCCGTGATCGAACACGGAATGGTGGAAGAAGATTTCAAGGATCTTGCCGATGCAGGTGTGAAACTGCTGGGCGAGGTTGGATTGGGCACCGTTAAAGACGGCAAAACGGCCCAGCAAATGGTTTCTTGGGCGCGCAAATATGGCATTCAAAGCACAATCCACACAGGTGGTCCGTCTATTCCCGGATCAGGCCTTATCGATGCGGATATGGTTATGGAGACTGGAACCGATGTCATCGGCCATATCAACGGTGGCCACTCGGCGCTGCCTGATGATCAAATCATTTGTCTTTGTGAAAACTGGAGCTCGGCATTTGAGATCGTCCACAACGGGAACGAACGCTCCGCGGTTTTAGCGCTGAACACAGCACGCGAGCTGAACAAACTTGATCAGGTTATTTTAGGGACAGATGGACCAGCCGGTTCTGGCGTACAACCCTTGGGGATCCTAAGGATGGTTGCAATGCTGTCTGCGTTTGGCAACGTCCCGGCAGAGCTGGCATTTTGCTTTGGTAACGGCAACACCGCGCGGCAACGCGAACTGGACACTGGTCTGATTGAGATTGGAAAATGCGCTGACTTTGTACTGTTGGATCGGGCGCAGCATGCGCCAGGAAAATCTATGCTTGCATCCGTGCAATTGGGAAATTTGCCAGGTGTGGGTATGACAATCATCGACGGCGAAGTTAAATCCGAGCGCTCGCGCAACACGCCCCCAGCAGAACGCCTGCCCGAACGCGTCTTATAAGTTCGCGGCTTTCAGTGATCGGTTCAACAATTAGGAAGCGCATCAAACGCTCTGTCTCTAAATCGTTAAGAAATCTTGCGCAGCAAGCTGACCAAGTTTCGCCCTTCAGCAGCTGTCAGTGGTGAAAGCGTCTCTTCTGTGATGTTCTGGCCAATATTTTCCAGATCAACGACCAAAGATGCGCCCCTTTTGGTCAATGAAATGACAGAGCGTCGCTTATCAACTTGATTTGGCCGAGAATCGACAAGGCCTTTCGCTTTCAGGCGATCGACGACCCCCTTTACGGTTGCAACATCCATCGCAGCAATTCGGCCCAAATGATTTTGGGAAACTTCACCTTTCTCCGAAAGCCGGATCAGCGTACTAAACTGTGTCGGTGTTAGACTATCCAAGGAATGTATTTGAAAGATGGCTGAATGACGCTGGCTGGCCAATCGCAGCAAATACCCAACCTGTTGTTCCAACTGGTATTTGCCTTGGGTTTCGCTTTTAGTGGGTGCATCCATACGAATTAATACCCTAGTTTATTTATGGCGATCAACCAATCTCTGACCTGTTTGAACTATCGCAATCCGTCCCGTCCTTCGGCATCTTCGTGGGATAATCCACCGACACGCGGCAAGGGGCGCCCGCTATCTGTCACTGCAACAGCCACCATGATTTCACCTGCGCGTGGTGCATCATTCAAACGCACCTCGATGCCATCAAAATGGCTGCGGACATAGGCGGCATCTTTGTGTCCCAATGGCACGTCAAGCACTTGGCCGGGGCTGCCCATCTTCTTGGATGACGCGACAAGGGCGGCGCCCCTTTCAACAGCCACCCGCAATGGCGCCCCCAGTTTTGGGTGCAAGATAGCGGCTGCGTGCTCTAATTCTCCATTCTCGCCGACCATTGCGGATTTGCCGTAGCTCTCGGCCTCTGCGGGTGTAATACCCAAGGCCTGCACGCATTTTTCACCCAACAGCGCACCAAGCTCTGCGCCGATATCCATGAGCAAGGTCAGGTCCTCTTGATACGTGCCCGCAAAAGGATTTTCGATGACAGCCACAGCGACGGCCTTGCGTGTGGCGGGCGATATTTCGCGCCCAATCTCCCTGTGCGTTTCTTCAATGTTAATGGCAATTTTTCTGATCTTTGCTTTCATCTTAGGCCATCCTTTCCGATTATATCGGCGGCGGCGAGACCGCCGGTTCTGTTGTGAATTCGTGCGCCAGTGGTCATTACCAGTGCAAGCGCCATCTCATTTGCGCGTGGTGCGTCGTTGGTGCCTACTTCCATCGAGTCAAAATGGCCGCGCACATAAGAGGCGTTGATATGGGTAATGGGAACATCCAAGCGACCGCCGACGCCGGTGACTTTCTTGGTAGATGGCACAATTGCACTGGGATCCGCCAAAAGTTGGCGCATCGCATAGCCGCCAGGTGCATGCCACAGCGCCCCGTGTTCAAGCTCGCCGTTTTCACCGATCATGGCACCTTTGCCGTATCCTTCGATCTGGCCAGCGCCGCCAAGCATATCAAGCATCCGTTGCGCCAAGTTTAGGCCAAGTGGTTTAAGGTTTTCCATAAAACCTTGAATTTCAGGTTCATACCGGCCTGCAAATGGGTTTTCGATGACCGCTAAGGCCGAAACACGACGCAAGGATTTTTTGGGTATAGGGCCGCCTTCATGAAAAATCTCTTCGATTGAATAGATCATTTTGCGGATAGAAATTTCAGGCATAGCTTGGTGTCCTTTGGGAATATGTAAGCCGGGCAGGCAGGGTGGTGTCAGATTGACCTTGCAGGAACAAGGCCGCACCCGAAATCAGATTACGGCGGATTAATTCATCGGCTTGTGCGCGCCCAGCAGAAAGGGCACGTGTCTTGTCGCGATTTGAAAGCTGACCACAGCCAACGACGACTGGCAAATCACCAAGATCGCTGGTGTCGTCCAAACTGCTTGCCGGTTTGCGGATAATTTCTGCGTGGTCCGGTAGGTCCACCGCATTCGCAATTAGTGTCGCTGCCACATCGGCGCGGGCGGCATTGGCGGCAAGAACAGTGACACTATCGGCAATCCCCAGGCTATGGCTGCGACCAAAGCGACCGCTGGTAGCGATGCCCCTGATCGGGTCGTCATGGCATATTTTTACGCGCCCAAGATCGCGTCCATCATGCCCCGCAATCGCAAGCGTGAACGACTGATCTTCTGCCAGATACAGTGCAATATCGCCGCCATTATTGACGTAGGCACGGGACAGAGAGCCGGTATTCATCGCGTCCAGAATGGTATCTGCAACACTGCCTGCGACAGCGGCCATGCGGGTGACAAAGGTATCACCCACGAACGGTCTGGCGGCCTGATCCATGCGTTGCGCGATGGCGCCGAGCGGTGGTGGGATGTCACGGGTCAGTGGAAGTTTTAGTTCTGGCAGCTCGTAAACAAGTTCCTGCAGAACCGTTGCAAACCGTTCTTTGGCCGCCGAAAACGCAGCCTGCCGATCCCCGTCCGCCCCGATAATTAGGTCGATGGGTCCATGCTGCAAATGCAAACGTTTACCACAAGGTAGGATGTCTGCGCGTGGCTTCATTCGGGCTTGTACCCTTTGGGCCACCGGTAATTTGCGCGCGACATCGGGTCATGTCCTTGGTGGTTTGGTTGTACCCGGCGTAGGGCGGCGGTTTCAATATCTTGGACCGGCTTAATTTCATCCATGTGCCCGCCAAGCGTGCCATAATCGCTAACCCTAAGCGTGAACTCGATTGGGGCGACAAGCGCTGGCGTCGGGACATACCCGAACGATCCTGTTGGCATATCCAGAACATCGACCATGACAGTGATGCCACCACCTGGCCAGACATAAGCATCGGCACCGCCACAAGACACGTGGGTTAAAGATTCTTTAACCGACCGGGTTAATCTTACCGGGTTTTCAGTTACGCCTGCCCGAAGGCTGCCGCCCGCACCTGCCATAAACAGCACAGAGCAAACCGAAGGTTCGCAGTTTTCAGTAATAAGCTCGGTCGAAGCGCGCAGGATATCAGGCATTTGAACGGGTTGCGGTATAAGTTGTGCGTCCAGTTCAAAATAGGCCGATTGTTCGCCTGTTGTGGAAACCATTAACAGCCGCATGCCTTCGCGGGCAAATTTTGGATTGAAGGGCCCCAGAATTTTAAGGGGATCATCAATGTTCGTGCCCCCCCAACCTGTGCCAGGTTCGGCAACCTGAAAATATCGGCCGGGGGTCGAACGCCGTCCAACAATTTTTAGGCCCGTCGCCGGAACTTCAAGTTCCTTACCTGCCTGGTGCTCGGACAGCACCCCAGTAATATGATCATCAACCACCACGACATCGTCAACATGATTAACCCATTGCGTGGCGAACATGCCAATCGTTGCGGATCCACAACCGACACGCATTAGATTTTCCTCTAACCCATTAATAATAGGTGCTTTACCGGCTTGGATGGTTACATCGGTCGCATGGTCAGCTTCACCAATAGATACTTCAACCGCTTCACGGTTGCAGAGACGCAAAAGGGAATTACAGGTGACACGACCTTCCTTTTTTGACCCGCCGGTAAGGTGTTCAACGCCACCCAATGACAGCATCTTCGAACCGTACTCAGACGTCATCACATGGCCGATGGGTTCATCATCGGCGTAAACAACATCGCGTTCATGCCCGATGTGACGATCGGTATCGATCTTCACCTTTACGCCGCAATACGAAAAAATCCCTTCGGTCACGACGGTGACCATTTCAACGCCCTCGATCTCTTGGCTTACGATAAAGGGTGCAGGCTTGTAATCAGGGTAGGTCGTACCAGCACCAACGGCCGTTACAAACGGGCGATCGCCTTTAACAATGTTGCCGTCCCAATCTTCAGGGTCGCCTTCTTTCATAAAGGGCACAAGTTTTTGTTGAGTGCTTTCAATGATGGTAAGCGGGTCTAAGCGGACAAGATTGCCTTTGGTGTTTGCATAGCGGTCACATGCCCCCGATTTTCCATCCGCAATGTAGCACATCACGGGGCAAGCATCACATCTGATCTTTTCTGATTTTACAATGTCATTCATAGTGATTTCGCCTTGATAGCTGCACGTACACGCGACGGCGTGGCCGGTATTTTTGTGATACGCACACCCACGGCGTCATATATGGCATTTAGAATGCAAGGGGCAGTCGGGATCAAAACATGTTCACCCAACCCCTTTGCCCCATAGGGCCCATGCGCATCGGGTTCTTCGATAATAATTGTCTCAATTGGCGGGATATCCCCGATGGTCGGGATCAGGTAATCGTGCAGATTTTCAGTACGGCCAGGGATATATTCTTCCATCAGGGCCATACCCAAACCCTGGGCGATGCCGCCATGCACCTGACCTTGGACAAGCATTGGATTGATCGCCTTGCCAACGTCGTGCGCCGCCACAAATTTGATCGGATTGACTGTACCAAAGGCTGGATCGACCTCGACCACGACCAGATGTGCGGCATAGCCAAACTGAGCGTAAGGAATACCCTGACCGTTTTCATCAAGCGGCCTGGTGGGCGGGTCATAGGTTTCTTCAGCGCGGAATACGAAGCCTTCTTCATCAGTACTTAGATTAGACAAGGCAAATTCATGCGTACCACTTTTGTCTGTCGCACGGATCAAAGCAGTATCAAATGCGAGGGTTGCATCGGCTGCTACGTTCATCTTTTCCAAGATCGATGCACGCAGTGCCTCACCCGACAGCCGCGCCGCATTCCCTGAAACATAAGTCTGGCGCGAGGCAGATGTCTTACCGGCATCGGGGGTCACATCTGTATCTGGACCGATAAGTTTGATCGACTGGACGGACACACCCAATGCGGTCGCAAAGATTTGCGAAATAACGGTATTTGCGCCTTGCCCAATATCCATCGCACCTTGGTGCAGCACAACAGTGCCATCACCCAAAACACCTGATTTGATCGTTGATGGATTGGGTAAAGAAGTGTTCCCACATCCATACCAACCAGCCGCAATGCCTACGCCACGTCTAAGATTTGCATTCCGTGCGTTAAAGCCTTTCACAGCGTCGCGTTCATGGTCCCACGCATCGCGCAGGCTTTCTAAACACTGCCCAATGCCAACGCCCTGTGAAAACACTTGTCCGCACACTGTTGGCACATCATTTTCAAGCGCGTTTTGAATGCGGAAATCTAACGGATCCATGCCCAGTTTTGCCGCCAAAGCATCAAACAGACATTCCTGCGCTATGGCAGATTGTGGCACGCCAAACCCGCGAAATGCGCCGGCAGGTGGATTGTTGGTGTGGATGCCTTTTGATTCAGCACGGTAGTCTGGAATTCGATAGGGGCCGGATGCGTGAATGGGTACCCTGTTGGCAACGGTTGGCCCCCAACTTGCATAGGCCCCGGTATCAAATTCACCATAGAAATTGAAACCGCTGATCCTACCGTCCGCTGAGGCCCCGATCTTAAGGTGAATGTCAGAAGGGTGCCGTTTGGTAGAACTTTGCATCGATTCAGTTCGCGAATAGTTTAGCCGAACAGGCTTGCCGGTCTTTAGCGCGGCAAGTGCCAGATAGGGCTGAACCGAAATATCAAGTTTCGAACCGAAGCCACCACCAACTGCGGTGGGAATAATCCGTATCCTGGTGCGATCCATCGCAAGAATATCTGCCAGCGCATCCAGGTCCATAACGGGGGCTTGGGTGCAGGCGTAAATTTCAACTTTTTCGCCGACCATTTGCGCAAACCCGGCTTCGGGTTCGATATAGGCATGTTCAACAAAACCGCTTTGAAAACGTCCTTCAACAGTCACGTCTGCATTTTCAAATGCCAATTCAGGATCACCGCAGGCGACAAACCCGCCACACATGACGTTTCCAGCGCGATCTGGATGCAGTTGGTTCGCTTCAGCGGCCTGAGCGGATTTCGCGTCCGTCACGGCGTCCAGTTCCGTCCATGCGATGGGGAAGGTTGCCGGGTTAAAGTCTTGGATGGCATCCCGTGTGCCAATGATTGCGGCGACAGCTTCGCCCCGGAACCGCGCCTTGGTTTCGGCAAAAACGGGTTGATCTACAAACTGGGGTATCACGCCAAAAAGGTTTCGCCCCGGTATGTCGGCAGCGGTTAAAGCCAGTTCAACGCCATCAGTGGTGGCAATGAATTTCCCTAGGTCGCCGATCTGAAAAGCCGCGTGCGGGAAAGGTGACCGGATCACGAAAATTTCGAGCGTACCAACAACGGCCACATCATCACCGAATGCCAACACCCCGGTAACTTTTTCCAAAGCATCAACATGTCGAATTGGGTCACCAACAATACCGACACCGTCGCGCGCCACTGGGGCCGCGCCAACAACAGCATCGATGATCGTGCGATAGCCCGTGCAACGGCAAAGAACGCCACCAAGGGCATCTTTCACTTCCTGTTCATTGGGTGCAGCATTTTCGCGCAACAACGCGACCGCAGACACCATCATACCGGGGGTACAAACCCCACATTGCGCCGCCCCCATATCCTGAAACCGCTCAGCCAAGGCGCGGGTAATGCCATCCGTTCGATGCAATCCACGCAGGGTTTCAACATTACAGTCTGCCACCTGTTGCGCAGGCGTCAAACAGGCGCAAACAGGCGCGCCATCCACCAAAACAGTGCAAGCCCCGCAATCGCCTGCATTGCAGCCGACCTTAACGTCACGCGCGCCCAAGTCTTCACGCAACACCTGCGACAATCGAACACCCGGCGCGGGAAATACTTCAACCGGTTTACCATCAAGACGAAAACAAGTGCTTTGGATACGGACTGTGTTATTCACGGCTCAGCGCCCTGTGAATTGCACGCGTGCACTGTTCCGCCACCACATCCAACCGGTAAGATCCGCTGCCGCGAACGTCATCAATTGGGTCGAGAATTTCCAAATGTTCTGGCCGGACAACAATCTGATCAACCGTTTGTCCAATGATTTCTTGCTCAAGATCGACAAGACGTTTTGCAACCGGGGAACAGGCGCCAACGGCCAGGCGCGCATAAGTAATCTTGCCGTTCGCATCGCAAGCAAGCACAGCCGTGGTCATGGTGATCGAGATAACGAGGTATCGCCGACTGCCTAATTTTTCAAAAGCTGACCGCGAATTTTTGGGAACTGGCGGAATAATAATGGCTGTCAAAAGTTCATCTTCTGCGCGTTCCGTCCGGCGAACACCTTGGATGAAGCTTGTCAGCGCAATTGTGCGCTTGCCGCGTGCAGCACTATGCAGCTCGACCATAGCTTCAAGGGCAAGAAGCGGCGGCACCCCATCGGCGGCAGGCGAAGCGTTGCACACGTTCCCAGCAAGGGTTCCGGCATTTTGGATCTGAACGCTTCCGACTTCGCGGGCCGCTTCTTTGAGACAATCAAAAGCCGGTGGCAAATTGGCTTGGATAAGCTGTGTCCAAGTCACGGACGCGCCGATACGGGTGCCAGCAGCGCTGTGTGTGATGTCGCTAAGTCCTGAGACAGCCGTCACATCAAGATAATAGCTGGGCTGTATCCCTTGCTGGGCTGAAGGATAGACGTCCGTTCCACCAGCAACGATTTTCCCGCCAGATTGGGTCAGCAAGTCCAAAGCAGACGCCAGATCAAACGGTCGGTGATATGACACGACGGTTCCCACCTAATATTGTTAGTATGCGAATGATATTAGGCGACAGACCGTTTTGTCAATATAGATCGTTTCGAAGGAAGAAGGATACTTTTATTACCGTAATCTGCGTCGCAGTTTCTGCGAAACGATTTCAGATAATATGACCAATACGATCGTCATCAAAATGATCGCCATCGTCGATCATTACAAATTCACCAGAACGAAACGAAGGCTGGCCGGTCGCGTTACGCGGAATGAAAACACACGGTCCGTCCAATGCTGAACAGCGGTAACCACTTGTTCATCTTTCCCCAATGGTTCGTCGGCGGCGCGAAAGGAACTGGTTTCTGCAATATTTTGGCTATTCATGGTAGGCTTTTCATTAAGTAAGTATATTATTACTTTTTATTCTAGAGAGCATTGGTCAAGCCTCTAGATGCCTAGTTGAGCGTCATTTCATCTAGAATTGCCTGGAAAGTTGAATCGGCAATTAGCACGACCTAACGCCGATAGATTGTCGATAGAAATTTTATAAAACCCTACCAGTCCGCCGCATATCCGCACGGTCCCAAGCGAGTTTCCTTGATTCAAATTAATGGCTTTGACGCGTGCCGCCACAACCCTAATGTAATGCGCGGGAAATTGGGCTATTTCGCTTATTCGTCATCTACTCTGCCACCACCTGCGCCCGAGGCTTTTGATTGTTCAGACTCGGGCAGATAGGTGCGTTGCACGAACCCTTCAGGGACCCGCTGATTTTTGTCTGACAGCGCCACCCTTACCTGCGTTTCACCCGATAATTCAGGGATTTCGGTGGTAAGTGAGATGATCACATCCTGCTGCCCTGAATTATCCAACTCGCTGATGCCAGAAACGAATACGACACCCCTTTCACCAACATGGGCCGATACGCGGCCCCACTTTACCAACGCTGAACATGCAAGGTCCTGCGCAACCCAAACGAGAAATGGAAGCATCAAAATCGGCGCAATTACAGACGGTATTTCGACAGCACCCGCCTGTAGCTTTGTGCCGCGCAAGTCACAAAGGTAGGCACCCGCGATCACTGGGCAAACACAACTATTGCCCCCAGATCCAGTTTTCTTGTGTCCGAATTTTGGCGCAAGATCAGCTGGGTCTTTGTCACTGTTTGCGATCAACAGATCTACGAATGGTTGGACCCCCGGCAGGCAATGTCGTTCCAGCCAAGCCATCGATGCGCCGGCTTCTTCTGCCAGGCCCCAGGGCATATAGGCACCCCTTGCGGCGCGCGTTGCTAACGCTCGAATTTCCTTTACTGAATAATCGTTCACGGAAATTCCCCGGGCAGGCAATAGGCCCAGTTGTCCTGTGTACTGTTACCAAGCTCGTGTGGATACGGTGCATTTTTGAACATCGTTATCCGCACCCATCGATCCGAGCGTGGATCAAAATCGATCGCGCCGAAAAACGACAGCTTGCAGCGCAACATGTCGACGGGACGCACTGTGTCTGAAATTAGGTTGTCATGAATTTCGCCATATGGATGCTGGCCAACGGTTTGGATACGCCGGATCAATATGCGAAATCGGGGCTGTTTCAACAGAAAATCAGCGACGAGATCATCCTGGGCACGCGGTGCCAGCGCCGCCACAAGTTTGTTGACGCCACGGCCAATATCCATTGGCTCTTCGTAGGCATCGGCGTCCGGTTCGTCGTCTCTTTCGCCCAAACGCGGCTCGGCCTTATTCGCGGACACATACCAAAACCGGGAACGGTTATCTTTCTGTTCGAAATCCGTCCGCATCGCCCAGGCGTAGTGGCTTTTCAATATATCGCGCAGGACGCCAATGCGCATCGATCCGTCAATTCGGAAAACAGCTTCTTCGTCCGCGCTTAGGGTGTTCAACAAATCATCAACCAGTTCGCCGAATGGTTCTAACAACACTGAAACCAATAATTCCTGAGCCTCAAGCGAAAGCGACTTTTCCGTCCAGAGATAAAGCGCATTCCAGGGTTGAAAACATTCGAATATTGGCCCTGCAACATGCGTGGTCAAAATGGTCAAATCTTTTTGTAGCGCTAAAATTTGTGCGCCTTGCACTTCATCTTTTGTATGCCAGTCACCAATGCTGGCCGCCGCCCGCGCCAGTGCCGTTCGAAACAAAACAACTTTGTCTTCTTGGGCGGCGGGCAGGGACCGAACCCGCGCCAGTGCAATCTCGCGCGCGCTGATCCAGTTGTGAATTAGTGGCGGGTGGTTGACAAGGAATGGCGCCATTCCAAGGCCAGTGGAATTGCCAACCCCCAATCTGCGGCGCAACACAGGATCGATTTTTATGGCGTTTTCAGGTGACTTTGCCTGTGCCAAATGCTCGGCCAAATCGACAGTAAACGCGCGGGTCAAATAGACGGACAGCATCTCAATATGAAACGGTCGGGCGACTTCGGGCCGCATCTTTATCTTGTCGCGTGACGCCGCGCCAAATTTGCCCGAACCATAGACGGCTGTGGTGCGCATCAGGTATCCGATGGCGTCAATTTGCGCACTATCGGGCTGTTTGCCATCCGCCAGGCGGTCCACAACATGACCAAACAAGCGCACCGATTTATTGGCGCGCGATATGCAAAGTTCGGTTTCCGATACACGGCCTGCTTCTTGCAAGGGCACAACCAGCGAAAGCCGGTCCAGGTCTGCATTATTCGGCACACCGTCAAACATCGTAAATGTTGCGTCCCAGGCAGTTGCGATCGACCGATCAGATCGCTCAGAGGCGTCCAGATCGTGGGCAAATACAACCAAACTGTATGTCCTTACCGGGCCCTTGGCCTGATAAACCGCGCGACCTACGCCGTTAGAGTTGATATCCCAAACGGGACGCGAAAATACCCATTTTTCCTGTTTCATGTTCCGCAGCAGGCTGCGCATGAAACTTAGTCTGGATTGATGAAAAGATCCCATACGATCCAGTCGCATCACCGTTTCGGGTGGGCGCATCAATTTTATGACATCGTCGCCTAATATTGTCTGGTTCATCGTCGTGCTTTCTGTCGCAGCGAGGCTTTCAACATAGCTAATAGTACCAAATTCTATTACTTGTCCGAATATGTCGAGAGACCAGTCAAAGTTGTCAAACTAATCGCTTCGCCCCAGCCATAGTGCGATCCGATTGAACGCATTTATCAAACCAACTGCAACGGCTAAATCGGTCAATTGCCTTGATGAGAATATCAACGCCAACTGCGATTTTTCGGCACCGGTCCGTAGATCGTCTTTTAACAACGTTACAGATTCATCCCAGCAAAGCACTGCGTTTCAATTTCGTCAAATGCGGCCCCAGCATCGGGCTTGCCCAAACTATAAACCTGCACCGCGGTCGCACCGGATTGGCGCGCCGCAGCGCTGTGAAGCGAAGTACAGAATTTGCATCCGTTAATCTGCGAAACGCGCAAGAAAACAAGTTCCAGCAGATAAGGTAGCAAACCCGATAAGCTCAGCGCTGATTTAAACTCAAGCAGCTGCTGGTATGCCGTTGACCCGGTATTCCAGTATTGTAAAACTTGTGCCGCTGAGAAGTGGCTGACTACGCTGAATTATTGTGCTTGCCAGGTGCCGCCTTCTTCTGAAGCTCCAGCATCTTTTCGCGGGTTTTTGCCGTTTCTCGGAATGCTTGCGCAGCGCCGCTTAGATATTGCTTAGGCCAGGATTTTTCGTTTTTTGCACCATACCAGGCCGCGGCCTGATTGGTGAAACCCGGGTTCCACATGTGGGGTCGTCCCAGTGCCACAAGATCCGCCCGCCGGGTGTGCAGGATCGTATTAATTTGAGCGGCCTCGGTAATGGCGCCTACGGCCATTGTTGCCATTTGATTAACGTTACGTATAGCTTCGGCCAGATGGGTTTGGAACATTCGGCCATGCAGCGGTTCTTGATCCGGGGTCGTCTGACCAGCCGAGACATCGATCAGATCGCAACCGGCGTCTTCAAACGCTTTGGCGATCGCCAGTAAATCATCCTCGATCAATCCACCCTCTTTCCAGTCGGTGCCCGATAACCGCACCGACATGGGCCGCTGGTTTGGCCAAACGGCGCGCATGGCTTTAAACACCTCAAGTGGATACCGCAGCCGACAGGCAACCGAACCACCGTATTCATCCCCGCGCTGGTTGGTTAGGGGCGACAGGAAAGAGGCCAGCAAATAGCCGTGGGCGCAGTGAAGTTCCAAAAGATCAAATTCTGCGCGCGCCGCCCGTTCAGTAGCCTGGACAAAATCATCTTTTATTCGGTCCATCCCGGCCCGATCCAATGCCGCAGGCACTTGATTGACACCCTCTACCCAGCCAATAGACGAGGCCGAAACCAGCGGCCAGTTTTCTGCTGCTTTCGAAATCGGAACGTCAGGATTTTCCCAGCCAATTTGGGTCGAGCCCTTTCGCCCGGCATGGCCAAGCTGCATCGCAACTTTGGTCGCGGTGTGGCGGTGAATGAAATCGACGATGTCTTTCCAACCAGCTTCGTGGCGGTCGGTCCAAAGGCCTGGGCAGCCCAAAGTGATCCGCGCATCGGGCGAGGTGCAGGTCATTTCTGTAAACAATAGCCCGACACCACCAGTGGCGTGACCGGCATAGTGCACTTTGTGCCAATCGGTGACATTGCCATCATTGTCGGCGCTGTATTGCGCCATCGGCGACATCACAACGCGGTTTGGCAGATCCAGCGCGCGCAATTTGAATTTGGAAAACATCGGCGTCGGGCGGGACTTTGTCAGATCTTCGCCGGTTTCGCGCAAATGCCGCTGATACCATTCGGTATCAGCGTTCTCGACGAATTCGGAATCACGGACGATTAGATTGTCATAGGTGATCGATTTGGCCCGACACATCACCACCATCGCGAATTGATAGGGGTCCATGTCCCAGGATCGCTTCATATGCTCAAACCAGGCCAGC
>CAXMPY010000051.1:0-13573 GCA_964195275.1 uncultured Paracoccaceae bacterium | reverse complement strand
CTGAGCGGCATCAAATATGACAGCGCGAATTTCAGCAAACAGCGCGCGTGCGGTAGTCGGATAATGCTGGATCGCGGATTCAATTTCAGGTGGAATATCCGGTGTGTCATTCATTCGGCCGCGGTCTTAATCTCGAACCCATTTTCCAACATATCTGACGGGGCCACCGGGTATTGTCCGGAAAAACAAGCATCGCAATATTGCGGCTTGGCGGCGTTGCGCCCCTCTGCTTCGCCAACCGCGCGGTATAGACCATCCAGCGAAATAAACTTTAGGCTATCAACCCCCAGATGCTCGCACATTTCTTCCACTGACATATTTGCCGCCAGCAGATTTTCACGCTTAGGCGTATCAACCCCGTAAAAGCAGGGCCAGGATGTCGGTGGCGAGGCAATGCGAAAATGAACACTGCTGGCGCCGGCGTCCAACATCATCTGCTTGATCTTGGTTGTGGTGGTGCCTCGTACAATGCTGTCATCCACCAGCACCACCCGTTTGCCTTTGATCAGCGCCCGATTGACGTTCAGCTTAAGCCGAACACCCATATTTCGGATTTGTTCGGTTGGTTCAATAAATGTGCGTCCCATATATTGATTGCGGATGATCCCCATAGCGTAGGGGATCCCGCTTTCCTGACTGTACCCAATTGCGGCCGGCGTGCCGCTGTCAGGTACAGGGCAGACCAAATCCGCCTCTACCGGCGCTTCGCGGGCCAGTTCAACACCGATCTGGCGGCGGGTTGTGTACACAGACTGCCCGCCTAAAATACTGTCAGGACGGGAAAAATAAACATGTTCGAATATACAGAACCGCGACCCGACATTTTCAAACGGCTTTGAACTTTCAACACCCTTATCGGTGATCACCACCATCTCACCGGGATCAATTTCGCGAATAAAATCGGCGCCGATGATATCTAGTGCGCAAGTTTCAGAACTTAGCACCCAGCCGTCGCCAAGTTGACCCAAAACCAGTGGGCGCACGCCCAATCGGTCACGCACACCAATCAGTTTGGTGCGGGTCATCGCAACGATGGAAAACGCGCCTTCAACGCGGCGCAGCGCGTCTTTCATGCGTTCGGGGATGTTTTGTTGAAACGACCGCGCCATCAGATGGATGATGCATTCGCTGTCGGAAGAACTTTGGAAAATTGAACCACGTCCGATCAGCTCGCGGCGCAAGGCCTCGGCATTGGTGATGTTGCCATTATGGGCAATGGCGGCGCCGCCCATAGAAAATTCGCCAAAGAATGGTTGTACGTCGCGAATTTGGGTGTGACCCTTGGTGCCGGCGGTGGAATAGCGCACATGTCCGATGGATAGCGGGCCAGGCAGGGTCTCCATTAAGCTGGCTTTGGTGAAATTATCGCGCACATAACCAAAGCGGCGGGCCGAACTGAAGCCGGGGCCAAATTCGTGGCTGACGATGCCCCCTGCTTCTTGACCGCGATGTTGTAAGGCGTGCAAACCAAGGGCGACGAAATTGGCGGCCTCGGGCACGCCGATCACACCAAACACGCCGCATTCTTCTTTTAGCTTATCATCGTCAAACGGGTGATAAAACGGCAAGTCAGGCATGGCGGCGGCGGCTCCGAATCCCAGTGGCAGGTTTGAGCCCATTCTAATATGTTGCGCACGCGAAGTCATTACACCGTGGTAATTAAGATGCGAATGTTGGTTTTACCGTTTTCCCAAACAATCCGTCCAGAATATTACCTGGCGATTGTTTTCTAGCGGGTTAGATTTTGGCCATGAATGTAGGACCTTTGACTCCGGTAAATGAATTTTTCAGGCCACTGCATGGTGTAATAAACGTCTCCAAAAATCACCCGCATAAAATCTTATTTGCAACTTCCATCGCGTTGGCTGTGGCCGCCGATACTTCTGAAAACCTGACGGATCAGTCGTTCATATTTCAAGCACCGGTGGGCCCCGGCGGTGCGCCAAAGTTTGAAAACGTGCTGGACCTAAGCAGCAAACCATTGGTTATGCACGCGCCTCATATCGTCACCGGAATAACCACGCAAATCCTGTGGTTTCAGGGCAGTCGCGAAGCTGTGCCAGATGTGGAAATTTGGGCGGTAGATTTCGATACCAGCAAAGGTAAATTAGCCGATGCATTTGGTCTATTTCGACGTCAATCCCTGACCCAGGCAATGGCCCCGCGTCAGCCGGTGCTAATATTGGGCAACACCATCCAGAAAGAACCAGGCGTGCCAAATACTTATTTGGCAACAGTTGTGTCACTGGGCGGTTGGGCTGCGGCCAGTGTGGCCCAAGTCAACATGCAAAACGGCACCGCAGTGGTGGCACGCAAACTGCCGCTTTCGCCATTTCTAAACCCGTCAACGCTGGTGCGAAACAGCGCCATTCACTTGGGCGGCGGTGACCTTTTGGTGCCAGCCTATCACGAAATGGCAGGTGCTTTCGGGTTGCTGGTGCGGTTGGGTCAGGATGGACGGGTGCGCAGCACCGCCCGGATCGGCCATTGGCGGACAGCCATTCAACCTGAAATCGTGGGGACCGGCCCATAGACCGCGGTGGCGTTTCTGCGACCGCTAGACAGATCCGGGAAATTGTACCGATCACAGACAATGGTCGGCGGCGAAACCTGGACCCCTTTGGTCCACGTGCCCGACGTTTCCAATCCGGATGCGACGGTGGCGGCATTATTATTGTCGGATGGGCGAATATTAATGGCGGCCAATTCTGACGCCAAATCCAAAGATAGCCTTTTGCTGCTGGTATCAGACAATCAGGGGCAAACCTGGACGTAAGTAATGGACTTGGAAAGCGGCGATCAGGTTGCCGACGGCAGTGCACGCTATCCAGACATGGAACGTTTGGACAATGGCAATATTCTTATCACCCATTCAATCAATGCCAAACACGGCATACGCGCCCAAATTTTCAATGAAGCATGGGTAAATTTGGGTGGGTGATCTTTATGAAATCCTTTGTGTATCGGCGGTCACGGCTTGGGAATTGTCGCGACCTTTGCTTTGGCTGTTGGGCCGTCAAACCGGTATAATTGTTGCCCTGATACTGGCGATCGGATTTAGCATTATTGGGCTAACGTGGCCCATCACCAACTGGCCGGCGGCAAAATTTTCACCGATTTCCTTGGGTATCGTCGCCATTGCATTGGTCGATTTACTACACCCGTTTGGGCTGCAAATGCCCCGTTGGTCATTGTCAGAATAGACCGTGATCTTGGGGCTATACTGCGTTTACATATTTGCCAGTATCGGTGGTGTTGCGTTTGACCCATACGCATTTGGATATTCTGGTGGTGCCGGATTGGGCGTGCCGGTGGCGCTGGCCGGATACGCGTATTATCGCAAAGACTGGTTGATGGCGGCGATTGTGGCTGGGGCGCAGGCGCTTTGGCTTGCCGGAATTGGCACCGAGAACCTGTTTGATCACCTGACAAGCGCTTTGCTTGTACCGGCGCTATTCGTCGCGATAGTGCGGCGGATGCGCGGCATTACTTAGCCCAACCGATGCGCTGCCACGCAATTTCTAGAAAATGTTACTCTGCCACCGCGTCACAGGTTCCAACCAGTTCTTCATAACGCTCAACGATCCAGCCGGGGACATTTTCAGGAATTGATTCATTCAGCGAATCCTGTACGCGGGCGAAAATCTGGTTGGTGCGGCTGTCATCGACCATTGCAAGCGGTTCGTTAAGTACAACGCGGTCATAAATAACCAGCGCGATAGCGACCAGTAAAAGGCCGCGCGCAACACCGAAAAGAAAGCCAAGGCCTTGGTCCAATCCACCCAGTGCCGACCGCTGGACCGCCGAAGAAAACAACGGCGTGAAAATCGAAACAATGACCAGTGCAATCGCAAAAACCACAGCAAATGAAGCGATTATGCTAAGTTCGCAACCATCTAGAAAATCTTTTAGAACCGGAATTTCTTTGATCAATGGTTGGGCTCTGGGTGCCAGAAAGAATGCGGCCACCGCCGCCACGACCCAGCCGGCAATCGACAAGCTTTCGCGCACAAATCCACGTGAATAGGCCAATATGGCCGACAAAACGATGACCAGCGCAACGACGCCATCGACAATTGTAAAGTCCATGTATTAACTCCTGCTCGCGCGTGTTAACCCGCGCCGAAAATCTCACCTACAAAGCTCGTCAGGTCTGGCATCTGCCTAACCCCCGGACCATCACCCGAGCCTATTTTGCTTCCTGTCGGGGCAATAGCTTTAGAAAAGCCTAGTTTTCGGGCTTCTTTAAGGCGGTTTTCGGTTTGTCCGACAGGACGCAAGGCCCCTGATAGGCTAATTTCACCAAAAACCACAGTGTCGCTGGGGATTGCAACGTCTTCTCTGGCGGACAGTAGCGCCGCCGCAACAGCCAAATCGGCCGCCGGTTCACTGACTTTCAGCCCACCCGCGACGTTTAGATACACATCCAGTCCCGAAAACGGGATCGAACACCGGGCTTCAAGTACCGCCAGGATCATCGCCAGCCGGCTGCCGTCCCAACCCACGACCGTGCGCCGTGGTTGGCTGTGGGGCGGTGGGGCAACCAGTGCCTGGAATTCCACCAACAGGGGTCGTGTACCTTCAATTCCGGCGAACACTACTGAACCGGCGGCAGGTTCATCACGTTCTGACAAAAACAGGGCCGAAGGGTTTGAAACTTCTGCCAATCCAGCGCCTGTCATTTCGAAAACACCGATTTCATCCGCCGGACCAAACCGATTTTTGACAGCCCTCAGGATGCGAAATTGGTGGCCGCGCTCACCTTCAAAATACAGCACAGTGTCAACCATGTGTTCGATCACCCGTGGCCCTGCGATCTGGCCGTCTTTGGTAACATGGCCCACCAGCACGACGGCGATGCCTTTACGCTTTGCGTAATTGGTCAGTTCGTGGGCCGCGGCGCGAACTTGCGAAACTGACCCCGGCGCACTGGCAACATTGTCCGCCCACATGGTTTGGATTGAATCTATGATGGCAAAGTCGGGTTTTTCACGGTCCAGCGTTGTCAGGATATCACGCAGGTTGGTTTCAGCCGCCAGTTTTACCGGCGCGTCGGTCAAATTTAGCCGGGCGGCCCGCATTCGTATTTGCGCGGCACTTTCTTCACCCGATACATACAGCGCCTTTAGCCCCCTGCGCGCAAAACTGGCAGCCGCCTGCAACAGCAGCGTTGATTTTCCGATGCCCGGATCACCACCCACCAGAATTGCAGAGGCTGGCACCAGACCGCCGCCAAGAACCCGGTCAAGTTCTGCTAAACCCGACGCGGTGCGCGGTGGCGGCGCCTCGATTGTTGACAGGTCACTAAGCTCGATCGCAGCGCCACGTTTTGCCCCCAAAGATTTTTGTGCAGGCCCCGCCGATAACGGCGTGTCTTCAACAATCGTATTCCAGTCCCCGCAGCCTTCACAACGGCCCGACCATTTTGAATGGCTGGCACCGCAGGCAGTGCAGGTAAATATCTGTGCTTTGGCCATAGGGGGTGTCTAACCAAGCCTTGTACGCTCGCCAAGCGGGTTTAGCATTTTGCGGTTGCATAAGACACGAAAAGTGAAACCAATATGCTGCCAGTAAAAAAATATAACTCCCAGTCCGTTTCAACGCGGCCAACACCAATGCCGTTGATAACAAAGACAAAAAGCGCCAGCAGAAAGATATCGGCCATCGCCAGTTTGCCCAGGAAATTGAAAAACGGCAGCATTTTTTGCCGCATCATACCGTAGTGAATTAACGCGATGCCAAGGGTTTTGAGGTACGGGGCGAATATCGCAAAGAATGTCACTAACAGGGCAAATGGCGGATCAGTTTCCCAAAGCGCCTGAAGACCCGACATCACCGTGATTTCCGACAGGCCGAACAGGGGAAGCAGACCGGCGCGTAGCAATGGCGCAAACCAGGAAATGGGGAAAAGGATAAGCAGGGCAAGGTTGGTATATCTAAGGATCATCGGGCGAAATTACAGCAGGCTGCCCAGGCTGCCAAGGTGCGCTTAAATTTGCACCCATCGTTTGCGACCCATGCGAACAATGGCCTGTCGCGCCCAGAACGTGGCCCAAACAATTATCAACGATCCAATGAACGGCCAGTTTTGCGCAATCGTAAGCGGGACCCGCCCTGTGACGATTTGGGCGACAACATAGATGTTGAAAATCAAGGCCGCCCAGCCAAATGCATTTAACGCGCGATAAATCGACAATCGGATCGGTAAACCTTTGCGACGCAACCGATGCCGAACTGTCATCAAAAAATGCGCCGGCATCCAGATCAATGCAAGCGATATAGCTAGGGTGAACAGGGGCAGTAACGCAGTTGGCATTCACAAGCCTCTTACAGTTGGCGCGAGTATGGTCTTTTTAGGCAAAAAAGTCACAATCCCAGCACTAAATTGGATTTATGTTCGCTGGCGATCGTGGGGCCGTTCTAGCGCGAAAAGCGCGCTATCGTACACTCTCGATCGGCCCATCAGCGCGCCCGTGGATAAACTGATCCAAATAGGGATCACCGCTGGCGTCCATGTCGGCCACTGGCCCAGCCCATTTGATCACACCGTCATGCAGCATGGCCACATGGTCTGCGATGGCGCGGACCGACGACATATCGTGGGTGATGGTCATGGCGGTCGCGCCCATTTCAGTGACAATCTCGCGGATCAGTTCGTTAATGACACCGGCCATGATCGGATCAAGCCCGGTTGTTGGTTCGTCAAAGAATATGATTTCTGGTTCAGCAGCAATGGCGCGGGCCAGGCCAACACGCTTTTGCATGCCACCCGACAGTTCACCGGGAAACAGATCAGCCACGTCAGGTTTTAGCCCAACCCGGCGCAGTTTTTCTATGGCGATTTCACGGGCGGCATCCTTGGGCAATTTCTGGGTGCCGCGCAACAGGCGAAACGCTACGTTTTGCCAGACAGTTAGGGAATCAAACAGTGCTGCGCCTTGAAATAACATACCAAAACGCGCCAGGAACATGTCGCGTTCGGCGGTAGCAACATCTTGATTTTCCAGCAAAATTTTCCCGGACGTCGGCTTCATCAAGCCAAGAATACATTTCAGTAATACCGATTTTCCGGTGCCGGACCCACCAATTATCACCATGCTTTCGCCCTTGGCAATTGTCAGATCAACACCGGCAAGAACGGGCTTTGGTCCGAACGATTTATGGAGGCCCCGAAGCTCTATCATACTGAAAAGAATATCGAAGTCAGAAGAAAGTTGGTCGCCAGGATCAGAACCGCTGCCGCCTCTACCGATGATTTGGTGGCGCGACCGACGCCTTGCGCCCCGCGACCCGAATTCATCCCATAATAACACCCCATGAGCGCGGCAATAAAACCGAATGCAGCACCCTTCATCAAACTTGTATAAATGTCAGCAAATTCAAGGAAGTCCACGGTGTTATTAAGGTATGTAGCTTTGTTAAACCCCAGCTGCCCGGTGCCAACAAGAAATCCACCAGCGATGCCGATAATATCGCCAATGCCAACCAGTATTGGCACCACCAATGTTGCCGCCAAAACCCTGGGCGCGGTTAGATACTTCGCGGGGTTTGTCGACAGGGTCACCAACGCATCGATCTGTTCAGTGACTTTCATTGTAGCAATTTCGGCCGCGATAGACGATGTAACCCGCGCGGCGATCATCAGGCCCACCAGCACCGGCCCCAATTCGCGGACGATACCAATGGCCACAATTTGTGGAACGACCGCTTCCGCTGAAAACCGCGACCCGCCGGCGAATATCTGCAATGCCAATGCGCCGCCGGTAAACAGGGCAGTCAAGCCGACAACTGGTAGGCTAAAATATCCTATGTTAACAACAGATTGTAATAACTCTTTGATGTAGAATGGTGGACGAAAAAAATACGAAACGGTTTGGGCCGCGAATATCGCAAGTCTGCCGATGGATGCCAAAAACGACAATACAGTTTGGCCAATTAAGGCAAGTGGCGAAAGGATATACATTATCCGCCCTTGTAGCGGCGTTCATAGCGCGGGCCAAGGGATGTCAGCACCTCATAACCGATGGTTCCCGCCGCTTGGGCCAATTGGTCAACATCTTGAACCGGGCACAGGATATCAAGGGAAACCGGCACATCTGACAGTGCGCTGATGTCCACCGTAATCAGATCCATCGAGACCCGCCCGACAAGCGGACAACGGGTTGCGCCGTGAAACAGATCAACACCATTCCCAAGGGTGCGTATCAAACCGTCGGCATAACCTGCAGCAACCGTGGCAATCCGGGTTTTATTCTTTGCAATCCACGTTTTACCGTATCCAACGCTGTCGCCGGGTTCAAGCATGCGGGACTGTATGACTGGGATGCTTAAACGGACGACTGGCTGGCCCGCGGTAAAAGGCTGCGCGCCATACAAACCGATGCCGGGGCGGGTCATATCAAAGTGATAGTCCGCCCCCAATAAAATGCCACCCGTGGCCGCCAGCGAACGTTTAAAGCCTAACCCGTCGGTCAGATTTCTAAATTTTGCAAGCTGCCCGGCATTCATCGGATTGTCCGGTTCATCGGCACAGGCCAGATGCGACATCACCAAACTGGGGCGCAGCGACGTGTGGTTTAGTGAGATCCATTCAGATGGCGGCATGCCAAGCCGCCCCATACCTGTATCAACCTGTATGCCATAGGGGCAATCAGGTAAGCTGGACCGGTGCTGTTCAAGTTGATCCAACGAGTTCAACATCGGCGTAAGGTCATGTTCCCTGATCAACCCGGTATCGCCAGCCATATGCCCGGAAAAAACCGAGATTTCTGGATCCCGCCCCAGTAACTTGCGCAGTATAGCGCCCTCTTGGCTGAGAGCCACAAAGAACTGCTGAACGCCCGATTTGGCAAGATGCACAGAAATCTGATCAGCCCCCAAACCATAGCAATCAGCCTTGACCACGGCGCCGGTCTGCACATTGCCTGCGGATATGCTATCAAGCGCTCTCCAATTGTCAGCGATGGCATCAAGGTCAACGGTAAGAATTGCGCTGCTCATAGCCGGTTTTTGCAGATCAAGGCGATAGCGTGCAAGCGTAAAACGATGGCGGGCGGTTGCCGAAGGTGATCAAAATTCGCGGGCTCCGCCGTCTTGCTGCCAACGTTTGACCAGATTGCCAAACCGGGTAAAGCGGCCTTCGAATGACAGTTCTACATGGCCAATGGGACCGTGGCGTTGCTTGCCGATGATGACTTCGGCTTTGCCGTGCAGGGCTTCCATTTCGGCCTGCCAATTGGACATTTTTTCCAATTCATGATCGCCAGGCTTTTCCCGTTCTTTGTAATATTCTTCGCGGTAAACGAACATAACAACATCCGCGTCCTGCTCAATCGAACCGGATTCACGCAAATCTGATAATTGTGGGCGTTTGTCGTCGCGGTTTTCCACTTGACGTGACAATTGCGACAACGCCACTACCGGGATATCCAGTTCTTTGGCGATTGCTTTCAGCCCCTGTGTGATTTCTGAAACCTCGTTCACCCGGCTGTCTTTGGCCTTGGCCGGGCGCACCAATTGCAGATAATCTACGAACAGCACGTCCAGCCCGTGGGTACGTTTAAGTCGCCGGGCGCGAGCGGCAAGTTGGCTGATCGGCAAAGCGGCGGTGTCATCGATATAGAGCGGGCAGGCCTCGAGCTGTTTGGCAGCTTCAACAAATCGGCGAAATTCGCCTTCGGTCATATCACCCCGCCGGATCTGTTCGCTGGGAACTTCGGAAGCTTCTGACAGAATTCGGGCCGCCAATTGTTCGGCGCTCATTTCCAGGCTGTAAAACCCAACGACGCCACCATTTATTGCGCCCTCTGTGCCGTCTTGCAATTTGCCCTTTTTGTAGGCCTTGGCGATATTAAAGGCGATGTTTGTGGCCAACGCGGTCTTACCCATTGATGGGCGGCCGGCCAGAATTAGCAGGTCAGAACGGTGCAGCCCGCCCAGTTTTTTGTCGATATCGGTCAGACCGGTGGCAAGGCCAGCCAAACCGCCCTCGCGTTGATAGGCGGCGTTGGCAACATTCACTGCATCGGTGACGGCCTTTAGAAAAGACTGAAAACCGCTATCGGTCTGACCCTGTTCACCCAGGGAATACAGGGCCTGTTCTGCCTCGACGATCTGTTCTTTGGGTTCGCTTTCCACATCAACCCGGCTGGCTTTGTCCGAAATTTCGTTGCCAAGCGCCATCAATTCACGTCGTATCGCCAAATCATAAATGGTTTGGGCATAATCGCGTGCGGCAAATGAAGAAATCGCCGAACCGGCAAGGCGGGCCAGATAGGCCGGACCGCCAAGTTCTTTCAAACCTTCGTCATCTTCCAGAAACGCCTTTAGCGTCACCGGGGAGGCAAGTGCATTCTTGGCAATCCGGGTTTGGGCGACCTCATATATACGGGCATGGACCGGGTCATAAAAATGTTGTGGACCCATGATCGGGGCCACCCGGTCATAGATGTCGTTGTTGGTCAGTATGGCGCCCAGCAACTGTTGTTCGGCTTCAATATTGTGGGGCAGGGTGCCGTCTGCACCATTGTTCTGATCAAGCGGAATCGCGCGAATCTCTGTCATGGTGCCCCTGCCTTCGGTTTTGTCGTCATTGATAAATGAACGCCTGCCGCGCCGTCAAAATGTATGTTCCTGTGGATAACGAAAAACGCGCGGTTTTCCGCTACATTAGTTCAGTCAGCGGCGCGGGCTGCTTGCCATTTGCGCGGGTCGTTTAGAAAGATTTCGACCTCGCTTAGTGTTTTGGTGTCAAAACTGGATTGATCTCTGGCTTCGGCCAATACATCCCACCAGGTACAAAGGTGGTGCAGCGCAACCCCGTGATCGGCCAGCCGTTTTTCAGTTTCAGGAAAAATGTCGTAATAGAATATTACGGCGGTATTGGCGCAGGTTGCCCCGGTTTCGCGGATTGCATCAACAAAAGACAGTTTGGATCCGCCATCGGTTGTCAGGTCTTCCATCAGCAATACGCGCTGACCATCATGCATCGCACCCTCAATGCGGGCATTGCGGCCATAACCCTTTGGTTTTTTGCGCACATAACTCATTGGCAGGGCCAGGCGTTCGGCCATCAGCGCGCCAAACGGGATACCCGCTGTTTCACCCCCGGCGATGTTATCAAACGCTTCGAGGCCTGCTTCGCGCATCACGGTCGTGGCCATAAAATCCATCACCACTGAACGAATACGTGGATATGAGATAAGCTTGCGGCAATCGACATAGGTGGGTGACAGCAGCCCCGAGGCCAGCGTGAACGGTTTCGTTGCATTAAAATCGACGGCGCCGATTTCAAGTAACATACGCGCCGTCAGCCGGGCGATTTCATCTTTGGGTGGAAAAGTGCTGGGGATCATATTGGGTCCAATTCTGCGTCGCTAGTTTGCGCCTCCGGCGGGGATAACTCAGGGAACAAAGATTTGTATTCAGTTTGTGATCCGCCAATGCAGATCAAAGCCGGGGTCAAATATCGTAACCGGCCCGTCGGGCGTGTCGATTTTGGCCGGGTAGGTCACGGTTTTTTCTTTGCGCATCGTTATGGTTTCTGTGTTTGGCAGCATTTGGTAATAATTGGTGCCGTTTAGCGACGCAAAGCTTTCCAGTTTTTCCAGCGCATTCTGGCGTTCAAAGACTTCGGCCAGGATCGACATGGTATTGGTGGCAGTGAAACAACCGGCGCAACCGCAGGGTTGTAATTTCATGGGATCGATATGGGGCGCGCTGTCAGTGCCCAGAAAATACCGCTGGTCACCAGAGGTTGCCGCACCAAGTAAAGCTAACCGATGTTCTTCTCGTTTAGCCACCGGCAGGCAATAATAATGCGGTTTGATACCACCGACCAAAATGTGGTTACGGTTAATCACCAGATGATGGGTCGTAATGGTGGCGGCCAGGTTTTCCTTGGCCTCGCTGACATAAGCAACGGCGTCTTTGGTGGTGATATGTTCCATCACCACCTTCAGCGTAGACGTTGTACGGCGGATCGGATCCAGCACCCTGTCGAGAAACACGGCTTCGCGGTCAAAGATATCAATATCGGGGTCAGTGACCTCGCCGTGTACACAAAGCGGCAGGCCAATCTCGGCCATCGTTTCCAGCACGCCGCGCACTTTATCAAAATCGCGCACGCCGGATGCCGAATTGGTGGTGGCACCTGCCGGGTATAATTTAACCGCGTGGATCAGGCCGGATTGGGCCGCTTTGGTGATATCGGCCGGATCAGTTGTTTCAGTCAGGTACAGCGTCATCAGGGGTGAAAATGCCGCACCGTCGGGCAGGGCCGCCAGTATTCGATCGCGGTAGGCCAAAGCTTCGTCTGCGGTCACCACAGGTGGCACCAGATTTGGCATAACAAGGGCGCGGCCAAAATGACGGGCAGTTTCAGGCAATACAGCGCGCAACATAGTTCCGTCGCGCAGGTGTAAGTGCCAATCATCGGGGCGGCGCATGGTAAGTTCGGTTGTCATTGCGCTTTGCACTACCTTGCGGCGGTATCCATGACCATAGGTGAAATCGAGTTAGGGTTCGATCTGTTCCAGCACTTTGGGGGCGGGCAGGGCAAGCCCCTGACGCTGCAATTCCCGCGTCGATGCCGATAACTGCCGCCGAAAGCGTGGAATGTTGATGCGCGATAGCACAGAGCGGCACATTAGCGCGCATAGCATGGGCCGGTTTGCGCCCTGAACTTCGCCCAGGAACATCCGTAAATATGGCAAATATTCGCGACGTTCACGTAGAATCTTATAAAAATCCGCCGCTTCCAAATCCCTTTTGGCGGCAATTTCCAGCAGTGGTTTCAGCAGATCCATACGCCGGAAAAATATTTCAATCTGACCGTCCAGATGTGCACAGCGGATTTTTGTGACGTTGGTTCGTGTGAACAACGCCGCGTGCATGGCGTCATCGTCAAAATCAGAATCATACAGCACAAAGGCCCGGTCCGCCGCCTCAAGCATGTCGGGCGCATAACCGTAACGGTCATTGAAACTGGTACCGCGCATATAGTGAAATCGATCATCCCAGCCGGTAATCCGCGGATCAAGGGTTGCCTGTGGTGACAGTGCAATCACGGTGGCGCCGGGGGCGACAACCGAATAGGCCGCCGCACCATAGCCACAGGATTCGTTGCCATAAAAGATGACCCGGTCGAAATTATCAAAAAATCCTTCGTCGACCAGCCGATCAAAATACAGGTAGACGGCGCGGTGGCGAAACCAGGTTTCCCCATTGGACAATACACAAAGCTGGGACCAGTTGGTGCCTTCGATTAATTCCCACCCCATAGGCACATCTGAATGGGCGCGGTCGCGAATGCTGTCGACAGTTTCAAAAGTTACGATCAGGACGGGGCCGCGGTCAACGAAAGTGACCGAATGTTCGGGCCCCAGGGGTTCAAAATATCCGTTGTCCTCGGCAATGTCTTCGATGCAATCCAGCCATTCGGCTTCGGGCAAGTTTTTTGCCGGATTTATTAAACTCGCGAGATTTGCACAGGTCAAAAAACCGCCCCCCAAAGGCAACAACGAAGTCAACGCATGGCGCCAATGTTAACGCCGTGACCCGGCATCGCGCAATA
>CAXMPY010000050.1:0-13588 GCA_964195275.1 uncultured Paracoccaceae bacterium | reverse complement strand
TTCACGCATACGGTGCTATTATTGCCGTCGTCAGTCGGTCGAAAATAGCAACATATTTTGGTACAATTTTGGTACATAATATTAAGTTTTGGTTTTATTTCGGTTTAGTGTATTAGAAAGCGGCAGGATCAACATAAAAACCAGAACCTGCTAGTCAAAACGGGGACCACAATGGAAGAACAAATCGCAGAATTGGTGGCGCAAATCGCGGCACTTACAAAGAGCGGGGCCGTGACCAACACGATCTTCGCCGAAACCTATTATTACCTCAGTATTCCGTTAATGATTCTTATCCACGCTGGATTTCTCGCCTATGAAATGGGCGCATCAAGAATGAAGAATGTCTTGTCATCGGGCGTGAAAAACATTCTGGCCTTCGCCTTTATGATCCCAACATTCTATTACTTTGGTTGGTGGGTATACTGGGCATTCCCAACTGGGATACCCGGTGCAGCAGGTCCTAATGGAATTTCTGGCTTAGAATACGCCAATGCCATTGCTTTGGGTTGGGGAGAATCGGCACAGTATATGGGACCAAATATTGCAGATAATGCTTCCGGCGTGTTCTGGGGTGCCTTTACGATGTTTGCGGCAACGACCGCTTCGATCATGTCTGGTGCACTTATCGAACGCATCCAGACTGTTGGTTTTGTGATCCTCGCCATTGTTCTTGGTTCGTTTGCCTGGGTGGTTTCAGCCGCTTGGGGCTGGCACGCAGATGGCTGGCTGGTTCAACAATTTGGCGTGCATGACTTTGGTGCAGCTGGTCTGGTTCACGCCACAGCGGGCTTTTTCGCGCTGGGTGTTTTGATCCACCTTGGGCCGCGGATTGGCAAGTTCAACGATGACGGATCGGCAAATCACATTGCTGGCCACAACATGCCGCTTACGGCACTTGGGCTGATGCTGATCATCGTTGGGTTCTGGGGCTTCTTGATGGCCTGTCTGATCGTGCCGGGCGAAGCCTGGTCGTGGTATGGCGATAAATTCTCGTCGATCTACGGAACGCCAATGACGCTGTCTGGTATGTCGTTCAACATCCTGATGGGGATGGCAGGCGGAACGATCGGTGCTTGGCTGGTAACCCGCGATCCGTTCTGGATGATGTCCGGTATGCTTGCTGGGATCATCTCGGTCGCATCTGGGTTGGACATTTATTGGCCAGGTCTGACGTTTATCATCGCCTTTGGCGCCGGTGTCTTGTTGTTACCTGCATCAAAAATTCTCGAAAGAATGGGAATTGATGATGCCGTTGGTGCCGTGACCGTTCACGGGACAATCGGCGGTTATGGTGTTGTTGCATTAGGCGTATTTGCCTCTGGTTTCCCATCACTTCAGGGTGCCGCTGGTGAAGCGCCAACGATTTCACTGATCGGTCAGATTATCGGTGCAATCGTTTTCGCGCTGGTTGGTTTTGTGCCCGGTTACATCGTCGCGTTCATTCTTAAATCAATGGGAATGTTGCGTGTACCTGAAGGTGCCGAAATCCACGGTCTGGATCCGGTCAAGGTGGCATCAGCTGCTTACCCCGAGGGTATTCCTGCATCTGCCGCGCCGGCAGAATAACAACTGAACAGAAAGGACTAAATTATGGGATTTCCATTTGCTGATGCTAGCTGGGACGTTGTTGAAGGGGCCATGTATATGGGCGCCGGAGGCGCGTCTACTGTGTTGTATACGCTGATCTCAGCCGCCTTGTGCGTCTGGGCGCTTTGGAGCGGTAACCGCAAAGAGCACAAGCTTTACGAAGACTATAAGTAAGATCGACACAACCTAAGAAGTGGGCCGCCTGTTTGGGCGGCCCTTTTTGTTTGCGCGGGTATAGTAACCGTTGTCTTGTTTAGCTGCGGCTATTTCGCTTGTTCGCCTGTCATTGCCGACGGGCGCGGCTTTCTTGGCGGTCTACCCAAGCGCGATACCAAACATCAGCAGCCTTCAAAAAATGTGGTCGTGGCCAAGGGTGCATCCAACTGGTGCGAAACCGTGTATCTGCATAGGCTGTTTGCCCGCTTAGTCCTGCCGCCCGCTGTCCCGCCTTGGCCCCAAGATAGGGCGCCATGACCGTGCCGCTGCCGCTATAGCCCATAGCAAAGTGAATGCCGTCCTGTTCCCCGACCTGGGGCATCCCGGAAAAACTGTACCCTGTGTTGCCGGTCCAGCTGTGGCTGATCTGCACATCCGCCAATTCCGGCCATACCTCGACCATGGTTTGTCGCAAACGTACGGCTGCAGTCACCGGGTCGATATCGCGCATCGAGGATCGGCCGCCGAATAAAATCCGCGTACCATCTGGTGAGACACGAAAATACGAATGTCGGGCGCGGGTTTCCACCATCATCCGACGACCTGGGGCCAGATGACCAATCAGGTTAGGATCCAGCGGTTCTGTTGCAACGATATAGCTTGGCAGTGGAAAAACACGGCGTTGAAACCATCGAAAAGTGCCGGGTGTATAGCCATTGGTGGCGAGAATTACTTTGTCGCAATTAATCGTACCGTTTGGTGTCGTGGCCTGAAACCCGCCGTTTTGACGAACAAGACTTGTGACAGGACAATGGGCGACAACAGGAATGCCCCGTGCCAAAACCGCGGCCAACAAACCGTCATGGAATTTTCGCGGGTGAATACCGCAATGTTGCGGAAAAACGATACCCCCGAAATAGGTTTCAGTGTTAATTTCCTGCTTTAGATCAGCGCGTTCAACGACATGAATTTGAACATCACTTTTACTAGCGACGTGGTCGGCCAATTGTTTTTGAGTCTCAAACTGTGCGGCAGTATAGGCCAGTTGAATGCGGCCGGTCTGTTGCAAATCGCAATCGATGCCTTCGGTTGCGATCATGTCTTTGACGAATCCTAGCGTCGGTTTCGCTTCTGCGAACAACGCATCTGCCGTAACTTGCCCCCAGGCATCTGCCAGTGCCTGCCATCCCAGCCGTGGATGGGCACCGAACATACCGCCATTTCGGGTAGAAGCGCCCTGCCCGGGCACGCCGGCATCAACCAGACAAACCTGCGCCCCGGCGTCATGGGCGGCTATGGCGGCGGATAACCCAGTGTACCCGGCACCAATGATAAGAATATCAATCTGTGAAGGCGGCGCATCGGAATATTCCGTCGCTGTCCTGTCTTCCCACCAATAAGGTTGCCCTGGCGGCGCTTCGCCGGACCACACTGCCATTAATAATTGCCTTTGACACGCTCTTTGGTTGGGTCAAAATGTGGGAACTTGGTGACTTTAGCCATTAGTCGTTTTTGTTCGCCATCAAGCTGTCCAATCTCGATTTCCAATCCCGGTTCGCTGTGCATCACATCAACCCGCGCCAAAGCAATGGTTTTGCCAAGATAGGGCGATTTCATCGCCGAGGTGACCACCCCGACTTGCGCTTTGCCGATACGCAAACAATCCCCGTGCTGCGGAACAGATCCGCCTTGGATTTCCAATCCCACAAGTTTGCGATGCGGGTGCGCTTTGCGTTCTTCGATCGCCTTGCGGCCGATGAAATCATCCTCTTGGGTTTTCAACGGCACTGTAAAGCCGATGCCTGCTTCGAACGGATCGGTATCATCGGAAAAGTCGTATCCAGCAAAAATCAGCCCGGATTCGATGCGCAACATATCAAGTGCCGCCAAACCCAAAGGTATCATACCTTTTGGTTCGCCTGCGGCCCATATCGCATTGAATACTTCTTCCGCGTCCCGAGGGTGGCAGAAAACTTCGTATCCCAATTCACCTGAATACCCCGTCCGGCTAAGAACCACTGGTGTGCCTTGGATGTCGCCAAGCCGTGCAATGGTAAAACGGAACCAGGCCAGATCATCAACGGTCGCGTGGGTTGGCGGGGTCCACAGAACCTCGGCCAAAATCTTGCGCGACAACGGCCCTTGAACAGCAATGTTGTGGTGGTGATCGGTCGATGACTTCACCCAGGCGTTCAGGTTGTGCTTTTCGGCCTGATCGCGCAGCCATTTGCCACCGGTATCACTGCCGCCGATCCAACGGAAATTGGTATCGCCAAGTCGAAAAACCGTGCCGTCATCGATCATGCCGCCGTGTTCATAGCACATAGCCGTATAGACGATGCCGCCGACGCTTAGTTTCTTGATGTTGCGCGT
Source organism: uncultured Paracoccaceae bacterium (assembly GCA_964195275.1). Classification (GTDB taxonomy): domain Bacteria; phylum Pseudomonadota; class Alphaproteobacteria; order Rhodobacterales; family Rhodobacteraceae; genus NVTR01. The sequence goes on along the minus strand of CAXMPY010000050.1, from coordinate 9,472 downwards.
GACGCACATCTGCATCAAGGCTTCTGCGTCTGGGCCGGTAACTTCGTATTTACGCAACGGGCTAAGGTCCATCACCACAGCCTTTTCACGGGCCGCCCAGTATTCTGCAATGGCGCCGTGGTTGCTCATTTGATTGGCCAGCCAGTAGCCATTGTATTCTACAAATTCACGCGTGTGCTTGGCAAAGCACTCGTGAAAGCCAGTTTTTTTGGTCGGTTCCACGTCCGCCTCCGGGGTCTTGCGCCAGCCAATTGAGCGCTTAAAATCTTCGTTTTCCTTGTAAACCCGCACCTGTATATCGGTTGGGTTCCAGGCGTTAGTCGGGTCGATGTCACAGGGACATGCAGTAGAAACGGCGACCAGATCGGTCAGGGCGCGCAGCATTACAAAATCACCCGGGCGCGACCAAGGATCATCGACACTAAGAACATGATGTTCATCGATCATGGTATTGAAAAAATAGTTGATCGACGGCCATCCAACGCGCGGTTTGATCCCCCATGCGGCCAATTCTGTGTTGATATTATCAGAACAATTCACGTGGCCCGGGTAGCCCGCGTCGTCGTAGTACCGCGGATAACAGGACAAACCATAAGCGTCATGCCGGCCGCAGGTATCCTGCACAATCTCAAAAAGCGGTTCTTGGTCCACGCTCCAGTATTTTGACCTGATGCCGGGCATTGGATAGATGCAGCCGGTCAGCGACCGGGTGGTTGTCATGTTGATATCACGTTCGATACCACGATCCAGTTGCGCCAAAGAAAAACATTGGAAATCAGTACATTCGCGCCCCTGTACGTCCATGACCTGAATGTATTGCCCGCTACGAACTTCGTAGGCCTGGGCGTTACCGGGTTGAATATTGTAGTCTTGCAATGGATCGGCCATCGGATCCGTCGGGGCAAGCCCTCCCTTGCCGACACCTGGGTTTGCACGCCGCAGGTAAATCGCAATTTCAGTTGGTACAGTTTGCTGGTGGGCGTGCATTGGTTCACCAACAGCGCAAACTATCAATAACCCGTCGCTTGAGGCGTAGAATCCAGCCGTATCATTGGCCAGCGACCCGTCGGCAAACAGCTTGATGATATCTGCCCGACCGATGTCAAACCCGGCAGTTTTAAGCGCATTCAAGACTTTGCGACCTGATGGGTCGCCGCCGCTTAGCGCTGATAGAATACCTGTCGGGTGTTGGCCACCCACTGCCCCAATAGCCCCAGCATCGGACGAACCGTCGGGCGCAAAAAAGACCATTTCGACCGGTTGCAAACCTTCGCGGTCCACGATCGATATCTCATCGCCCTTTTCAACACGCACAGCGCGCGAACCACCACCGGCCACAACATACCGTTCCACCCCATGCGGGAGGATCGGTAAGCCAGGGTTTTTGATGCCGTTTCGTTCAAACGGTGTTTCAAATACTGGTCTTGTATTCATCAACTAATACCCAAAGCCGCTTTGCGTTCCTCGGCCCATTTATTGATCAAATGGTCGACCGCAAGCCCGATGAAAGCCACACACAATCCCAGCATCAGACCGTTGCCGATACCTTGTTTGTCTGACAGTGATTTCAGAATGAATTGCCCAAGATCATCGGTCCCAATCATCGCGCCGATGATCACCATGAACAGGGCAAAAATTACCGTTTGATTGACCCCAAGCATGATATGCGGCAAGGCCAGTGGCAAATCGATCTTTGTCCACAGCTGAATGCCTGTAGAACCTGACATCATGCCTGCTTCGCGCAGATTAGGCGGCACATTTCTAATGCCTTCGATCGTATAACGCGTGGCTGGAATGGTCGCATAAATGACAACGGCCATCAGCACCGACGTATCGGTCACCCCAAATAGCATGATCACCGGGATCAGATAGATAAAAGATGGGAACGTCTGAAATGTATCACAGACCAAAAGCATGAAACTGGACGCAAATTTATACTGCGCGCAGACCGAGCCGACGATCAGGCCAACGGACACAGATACGATCACACCAAATGATGCCATATACATTGTTATCAGCGCTCGATCCCACCATTCGGTCAGTGCGATAAACAACAGGAAACCACCAACTATCAGCGCCGATCTGATGCCGCCGACAATATAGCCCACACCCATAACCAGCAGGAACGTGGCGCTAACCGGCATGCTAAGATAGCCGTTTTTCATCGGTTGCAGGACGTTGACAATCAAACCACGATTGAAACCCTGCAGACCTGAATACCAGTTTTCAACCATCCAATCGACGCCGCCTTGCCAAAAGTTCTCGGTTGTGACGCCTTTGTTATGGGGGATCAGATAAAGGTAATTGATCCCGCCTTTGAATATAAAGCCACCAAGGAATGCCAATACGATAAAGACGACAGACACGATCAGAAACAGCAGCGCAAATTTGTTCCGCTCTACAAAGCTAAGATCAGCAAAATAATCCGTCTGCTTGTTCGCCCAGGCCAAAGACAGTTTGTCCAAAACCACCGCAATCAGAACAATACAAATGCCCAGTTCAAGCGCTAGACCAATCCGAAGCCCGTTCAACGCCAGCAATAGGTTAAAACCAAGGCCTTTGGCGCCAATGAAAGACGCAATAACGGCCATCGCCAGGCACTGCATAATGACCTGATTCACGCCGATCAGCATGTCGCGGCGTGCCGTCGGCACCAGTACATTCAATAAAATTTGGCGGTTGTTGCTACCGCTCATCATCCCGGCCTCTACAACTTCAAGCGGCACTTTTTTTAGGCCCAGCAGAGTCAATCGGATCATCGGTGGTGTTGCAAAGATAATCGTCGCGATTGCACCCGCGTGATCGCCAACACCGAAAAACACAGTCACCGGCACCAGATACGAGAAATGGGGCATGGTCTGCGCGATGTTAAGCAACGGCATAAGCGTTGCTTCAACCGCTTTGCTTTTGAAGGCAAAAATACCCAGCAAGATACCCAGCAAAACCGAAACCGGTGCCGCGACAAGAACAAATGATAGTGTTTCCATTGCTGGTTCCCACTGTCCAAACGTCGAAATATATGTCAGCGCCAAAAAGGCCAGCAAGGCAAGCCCACGGCCTTTTAGTGCATAGCCCAGAATGACAGCGCCCGCAGTTACGACCGTCCAGGGTAGCGCTGGCCATACGGCCCAGGGGTTCTGACGAATAAATTCCCAACTGGTGAAAGCCACAATTGTCTTTTTGCCGCCGATCAGAATTTCTCTGATTAGTTCGATCAAAAATAATACGCCGCGTGAAAATCCGCGCGTTACTTCACGCAATAGGGCAGATTGTTCGTAGTCGTCCAAATCTGCGTCATAAACTTGGACGGGTAGGAAATCGAACATCAAAAATTCGGCAAAAGTGTTGATTGCGCCGGGCCATGAAGCGATCAGCGACGGCAACCGCCACAATATATTACCTTCGGTGGGGTTTACGAACAGGACCAATAGAAAGAACGCGTTCAGTAAAATCGAGAACTGAATCAACTTAGAGTTTTTGATGAGTTCCATTTTTGATCACCCGCTCACTTCAGGGGCGTCTTCTTTCCCGAACAACAAATGGATGATTTTTGAGCTGGTAACGCTGCCCACATTATTACCTTCAGCATCGACGACTCTGACGGGTCTGCGCTTGGCAAGAACTGCTTCGGCGACGGTTTCAATTATCGCGTCCTGCGAAATTTTCAGTGGGCTATGGTCGACTGCGCTATTGAATGGGTCCATCACGGACTTGATCTTAAGTACTTTTTCGCGTGGCACTTCTTCCGTGAATTTACGCACATAATCCGTTGCTGGGCGCAGCACAATATTGGCCGGTGTATCCAGCTGTTCGATAATGCCGTCCTTCATAATCGCGATCCGATCCGCCAGGCGCAGGGCCTCAGCAAAATCATGGGTCACAAACAAAATCGTCTTATTCAGAACGCCCTGAAGTCGAAGGAATTCGTCCTGCATCTCTTTGCGGATCAATGGGTCAAGGGCTGAAAACGGTTCATCCAAAAACCAGATGTCTGGTTCAACTGCCAGTGAACGCGCAATACCAACGCGTTGTTGCTGACCGCCGGATAACTGCCGGGGGAAATAATTTTCGCGACCCGTTAGGCTGGTCAGGTCAACCATTTCCTTGGCGCGCGCCATCGCGTCTTCGGTACTGTTTCCCTTAATCTGCAATGGAAAGGCGATGTTTTCCAACACCGTTTTGTGAGGCAAAAGCGCAAAGCTTTGAAAGACCATACCCATTTTGTTGCGGCGCAGCTGAATCAACTGCTTGCTGTTCATCGCAATCAAATCTTCGCCGTCAATGTGGATATCGCCTGCAGTCGCGTCAGTCAGGCGCGAAATACAGCGCAGCAAGGTCGACTTACCCGAACCCGACAGGCCCATTATCATCAGGATTTCACCCCTGTAGACTTCAAATGACGCGTTGTTTACGCCGACAACACACCCAGCTTCTTGGAATACTTTGGCATCAACTTTTCCGTCGGCCTCTTTCAGCATCTTGTGCGCGTTCTCGCCAAAAATTTTATAGACCGAGTTACACTTGATGACGGGTTCTTCGTGAGTGGTGTTATTATCAAGAGGCATGCTTGGATTTCCCTGTCGTCATTTGGACACGCTGCGCATTATGCGCTGGTGCATATCTTTCTATACTTTACGATTGATACGTTTGACGACACTTAGTGCTGTGAAACTTGCGGTCTCTCTTCGCGCCATAAACGCGAAGAGAGTATTTTTGAAGTAATATTACTGAGTGAATGGCTTCCACACATCTTCATGGTCTGCCAACCACTGAGCGGCAGCGTCCTTGTGGCTCATCTTGTCAATGTCTACCAAAGCAGCCATTTGACCAATGTCTTGCGAAGAGAACGATATTTTTGAATACGCTGTGTAAGCAGCTGGGTGCGTTCTCGGGAACTTGTAGTTTGCGGCTTTCTTCAACCAACCTTTTGGCGATCCGCATGCACCGTCACCACCATCTGCAACCCGGCAACCATCTGTGTAGCCTGGAAATTCGATAAACACAAAACCCTCTGCATCTGTGAAGTTTGGCGTCCAGTTAAACGTGATAATGCCACGGCCTTCTTTCTTGGCAGAAGCCAGTTCTGCCCAGATCGCATCGCCGCTGCCAGCGAACTTAACAGTATACATATCGCCTAGGCCAAGCGCTGTGATGCGGTTTGGCATCAGATCGCCATGCCAACTTTGTGGGCCCTCCAACCAACGGCCTTTGCCTTCAGAATCTGCGGTCTCAAAGACTTCAGAGCAATCTTTCAAGGCTTCCCAGTTTGGTAGGCCCGGGCAAAGATTGTCGTCAATCACATATTGCGGAACACCCATCTCTTCCAGAGTAGCCGCAGAATGCGTGCCGGCGTCAATCAGGCCACCTTTACCCATCGCGGTATAGAACGCGCCGCCAAAGGTTGACTGCCAGACTTCGTGCGAAATCGTTATATCACCGATACGAATTGCTTCGTATACGCCTTGTGTATCCGCTGGCAAATATTCTACGCTATTACCCATGCTTTCAAAGATGCCGCCGATGACGTAGGCCATTACAACCTGGCTGGACCAGTTATGTGTTGGAATAACGATTGGCTCTGCCGAATCTTGGGCAAATGCTTGCCCCGAGAATGCGGCAGCGGCCAGACCGATAGCGGCGGCCGAAATTGTATGTTTAAGTTTCATGGTAGCTCCCTGTTGGTTTTATTTCGTCAGCTGATCGAAGCGCTCGAAACCAAAACCTGGCAGAGTCTCACCCCGAAGTAGTTTCATATTGCCAAAGTTCGCCGAATTTTCTGCACATAAAAATGATAGCCTAAGGCTCAGTTTTTTAGTGCCAAATTCATAAAAATATGCAAAACTCAACAAGTTACAGATTCGGATTTGTCTGACCTGAATTGAAAAAGTAACCAACCCACGCGTGTAAAAAGGAAATTTTTACTGTGTTACCGGTGGGCAGGAGCCCGATGCAAAAAACGCGAAACGTATTACCGCCCTTAGATTATCTTCTCGCGTTTGAAGCGGCTGCAAAAAATCAGAGTTTTGCGGCCGCTTCCCGAGAGCTGAATATTAGTGAAAGCGCGATAAGTCGTAAAGCCAAGTTGTTGGAATTGCACTATGGGGTTGCCTTGTTCGTACGAGGGCACAAATCTGTTTCCTTGACGGCCCAGGGCAATTCTTTGTTGGAAATGGTGCAACCGGCAATGCAATCACTGAGGGACGTGTCCGCGGATCTTATAACGCGCAAAAACCACAACGAAGTAACGCTTGCCGCCACAAACTCGGTCGCGGCACTGTGGCTTTTGCCGCGACTGCGAAAGTTCAACGCCCGCAACAAGCAGCTGAACATCATGCTTGTGGCATCCGACAACGACGCTGAATGCCTTGGCGACAATATTGATCTGTCAATTCTGCGCGGGGATGGAAATTGGCCCGGATACAATTCACGCATGTTGTTTGGCGAAACTGTATTCCCTGTGTGCTCTCCAGCATTTCAAGGCCGATACCAGCAGTCTGATACGCTGAAAAATCTTGCCGATTTGTCACTCGTGGATGTGTCCAGCGGGCATCCCGAATGGATGAACTGGGAAACATGGTTGCGTGCAAAGTTGACCAAACCGCCAATAATCAAAAAATCTATTGTTTTTAATACCTACCCGCTTGCCGTTCAGGCAGCAGTTGACGGTTTGGGGATAGCCCTTGGCTGGGGACATTTGGTTGATCATCTTTTGGACAGTGGCGCGCTAGTTCGGCCCTTGCGCCAAATCAGTACCCGAACGGAATATGGGTACTATTTGTTACGCCGCGAAAAGAAAAAATCCTTTCCCGAACGCAATGCCGTCGAAGACTGGTTGTTGAAAGAAAGTGCGGCGCTGAAAACCTACGCAACGCGAACCTGACGCTACTTGGATTTTAAGTAGGCAGTCAGACTGTCATCTAGCGCATCCACCCAAGGCGTGTGATGCGCGGGCGCAAGGGTGCCCGTTAACGGCGACACATAGCCATGATCCCGAAAAGTCATGATGCCTTTCTTTTTGTGACCCTTCCAATCAAAGAATTGCTGACAAACGGCATCGACGTCAAAATCAGGATAATCAGTCTCGGCCATCAGTTCTTTGACATATTCCCCCTGAAACCGGATGGCAGATTTGTCATCATCATAGGCTGCTTCGCCAGCGATACGATCAGCGACATCGCGTTCTCTTTGCGCCAATGAAGGCATTTCAATGCGGCCCAATATGGCGTCACGCACCCACCAGGCCTGCGCATCAAACATGTTGAATGTGAACCACTGGTCCTGCATGCCAAGGTAAAACATGCCCGGATTGTTGTTCCAAACCACACCCTTATACAGATCGTTTGGCGCCAGACAGTTTGTGGTTTTCAATCGCAGATCATCCGGCAAAAATGGAAAGTGGTGTTTATACCCGGTGCACAGAATTATCGCATCTATGTCACGTGACGTTCCATCAACGAAATACGCCGTGCGACCATCTACTTTTTTCAGCGCCGGAACTTCCTGCCAATTATCGGGCCAATCAAACCCCATCGCGGCTGTTCGATAGGCCACAGTGATCGACTTGCAACCATATTTCCAGCATTGTGAACCGATGTCCTCAGCCGAATAGCTGGACCCAAGGATCAACAGGTCCTGATCGACAAATTCGCGCGCATCGCGAAAATCATGGGCATGCAATATGCGGCCATTAAATGCTTCAAAACCCGGGTAATAGGGCATCATCGGCGTTGAAAAATGCCCTGACGCGACGATGGCATGGTCAAATGTTTCAACGCTTTCTGTGTCTGTTGTCCGGTCGCGCGAAGTAACCGTAAACATGCCATCGTCAAATCGCACATCCCGCACGATGGTATTAAAGCGAATTTTATCCCGCACACCGGCTTTTTCCACGCGGCCTTTGATATAATCCCATAACACTTCGCGCGGCGGATAACTGGCAATTGGATGATCAAAATGTTCTTCAAACCCGTAATCTGCAAATTCCAGACATTCTTTGGGACCGTTTGACCAAAGGTAACGGTACATGGATCCGTGACAGGGATCCCCGGCTTCATCAACACCCGTGCGCCAAGTGTAATTCCATAATCCGCCCCAGTCGGCCTGTTTCTCTAGACAGACCAGTTCAGGAATTTCTGCGCCGTGATCAGCGGCTGATTGAAATGCCCGCAACTGCGCCAAACCAGATGGCCCCGCGCCTATTATGCAAATCTTCTTTTTCATACCTGCCCTTTGACATCTTGTATGGTCGGCGGGGCCTTAAACTATGCCGCCGCCATTTCCGATTTGTCCCAATCCGGTTCGAACCCAAGTACCACACTTTCATTTGGCAGCCCCGGATTAAACAATCGATTATGCACAATGGTTGCATCAAACAGCGGATTGTGGCTGGCCAACTGCCAAACCTTACAATCCAGTTGCCATTTTTGCCCATATGCATCGAAAACCAAAGTACATCTATCGGCTGCGCGAACCTGGGCAGCACCTTCAGAATCCGGTGGAAACGTAGAGGTTAGAAGATCAGAAAATTCCGCCGCCCTTTGGTAGTATGTTGACGACAAAAACTGCAAAGCAGAATCCCGTATTTGCGCAGGGTCATTGGTCTTGCGCAACATGTGCTGCATTTCAGGCACCAGTGAATAACCCGGTGCCTTGTTTAAAATGGTGATAATATGGCCCATAGGTTCGGACGCACCGGCAAGCAAGACGGCGGGTGTAATGGAATCGTCCGGTCGACCCTGATTGTCGCGCATCATGATCTGCCGCGTCAGGCATTGCCATTTAAGAAATGATTTCTTTAGCGTGTTGTCGATAAAACTTTGGCCCATAGTCGATGCGATAGCATTCATGCGGTTTTCCTGTTGTCTTCAACGTTCAAATCAAACGGGCGATCATGCTGCAAGCTGGGAATGCGTGCCCGTGCTTTTGCCACTTTATCCATATCCAATGTGGCATACACAACACCGGGTTCGATGCCGCCTTCTACCAGAACTTTGCCCCACGGATCAACGACCAAGCTGTGGCCATAAGCCTCGGTACCACCTTGGATGGGCCCAATGGCACAGGCCGACACAACGTAAGCACCGTTTTCAATGGCGCGGGCCCGGTTCAGAACATGCCAATGGGCGGCCCCCGTGATATTGTTGAACGCCGCCGGTATAGACAGAACTTCAGCACCGGCCTGCGCAAGCGAGCGGTAGAGCTGTGGAAACCGAATATCGTAGCAAATGGTATGGCCGATCTTTGCAAATGGGGTGTCGAATATTGTTGCCTCGTTACCGGGCAAAACTTGGGTGCTTTCGCGGTAACCCTCGTCTTCAGTAATCTGCACGTCGAAAAGGTTTATCTTGTCGTAACGCCCGCGGATATTTCCCTGATTGTCCACCATGTAGCCACGGTTCAGGATCTTGCCGCCGGGTCCGGACACAGCAATGGAACCGATCGACATCCAGATCTGATTTTCGGCAGCGAAACG
>CAXMPY010000049.1:0-13763 GCA_964195275.1 uncultured Paracoccaceae bacterium | reverse complement strand
AACAGCCGTGCCGCATTCTTTTCTTCGTCGCTTGGAATGTGGAACACTTCGCGAAATGCCGAAACCTCGTCGCGCGTCACCAATCCATCGGCTTTGGCCATTTTGGCACTTAGGGCAATAACCGCAATTGCAAAGGCCGCAGACCGTTCAGGCGGCGTGCGCAAGCGATCAAATACGGCTGACAGCGGTTCGCCGGTGGCCAGTGCGTTAAGGGCATCAGTTATACGAGTCCAAATAGACATGACTTGGTTTTAGCGGCTTTAATTGTGACTGTCAGGTCGCATTATGATAAATTGCATCCACAGTAAAAGGCCTAATTTCAAGAAATCAAACGCTCGCCAGTTGGCGTGCTGACCAGCGCCTCGATGCGCGCCTGTGTCGAATGTCTCAGATTGGGCCGGTCAGCCCCCATCATCGGTTCCAAATATCCGCGCAACGTTTCGGCATCCGGGTGGTACAAATCCAACGACAACAACCGACAGCCAACATCTTTTAGTTGCGTTGCCGGGTGGACCGGACCACCCCAGGAAATCAATCCGGGAAACAGCCCGTTAAAGGGCAGCCGCCCGTTCTTAGGAACGGCCATCTGCCACCTCAGATCGCCCCGCTTTAGCGCGACAATGTCGCCCGACCCAGCTGGCGCTTTGACGATCGCGGCCGCCAAATCGTCCGCGCGTGCTACCCAATTTGTTAAACGCGGTGGACCACAAAACCGATCCAGTTCAAACCATCGCGCGCGCGCCGGCGGCGGCGCATCAGGATTTATGGCAATCACTTCCAGATAGGTTGACGGTCCCAAAGACAATAGCTGATTATGGGTACCCATTTGAACATGTTCGCCACCGGGCGACAGGGCCACCCCAAGGCAATCCTCTGCATAGGCCACGCCATCCGACAAATTGGCCGCGCAAATTGCCAAGTGATCCAATTCCAGCGGGTTACTGTCACCCAATATCATTGTTCCAAAAATATCCTCGGGAGGGGGGCGAAGCGGGGGCAGGCAGCCCCATGGGCCCCAAACAGCGATGTACAATCATGGGTTTTTAGCAGCCCGAACCAGCGCCATAATATCCTTAGCAGCCTGTGGAATGTTAGACCCCGGCCCAAATATTGCGCTGACGCCGGCATCTTTCAAAAAATCATAATCTTGCTGTGGAATAACACCGCCGCAAATCACAATTATTTCTTCGGCACCCTGATCTTTTAGCGCCGCAATCAGTTTTGGTGCCAGCGTCTTATGCCCGGCGGCCTGTGACGAGATGCCAACAATATGCACATCGTTGTCGATGGCATCCTGCGCTGCTTCTTCGGGGGTCTGGAACAACGGGCCAACATCCACGTCAAACCCAATATCGGCAAATGCCGTGGCAATCACCTTGGCACCGCGATCATGGCCATCCTGGCCCATTTTCACCACCAACATGCGCGGTCGACGACCTTCTTGGTCAGCGAAGGCCTCAACATCTTTCTGGATGGCGGTAAATTCGCTGTCGCCCTCGTAGGCCGCGCCATAGACACCGGCCAGCGTTTTCACTTCTGCGCGGTGTCGCCCAAAGGTCTTTTCCAGTGCCATTGATATTTCTCCTACCGTGGCCCGCGCCCGCGCGGCGTCGATGGCCAGCGCCAATAAATTACCGGTGCCCGATTGTGCGGCTGATTGCAGGGCGCCAAGGGTTGTAGCCACAACAGCCCCGTCGCGACTGACCCGTATCGTGTTCAACCGGGCGATTTGGCTGTCGCGCACCGCGGTATTGTCGATATCGCGAACCTCAACCTGGTCCCGGGTTTCGGGGCGGAATTTGTTGACCCCGACAATCACTTCGTCGCCGCGATCAATTGCGGCTTGTCGGCGTGCTGCTGACTCTTCTATCCGCATTTTTGGCATGCCCGATGTCACCGCTTTGGTCATCCCGCCCATATCATCGACTTCTCCGATCAGCTTCCAGGCTTCGGTCGCCAAATCACCTGTCAGTTTCTCAACGTAATATGACCCTGCCAATGGATCGACCACGTTGGTCACACCAGTTTCATTTTGCAGTATCAGCTGGGTGTTTCGGGCGATTCGTGCCGAAAACTCGGTCGGCAGGGCAATCGCTTCATCAAAACTGTTGGTGTGCATAGATTGGGTGCCGCCCAAGACTGCGCTCATCGCCTCGTAAGCTGTGCGCACGATGTTGTTATAGGGATCACGTTCCTGCAAGCTTACGCCCGATGTCTGGCAATGGGTGCGCAGCATCAGTGATTTTGGGTCTTTCGCGCCGAAATCGGTCATAATCCGGTGCCACAAAAACCGCGCGGCCCGCAGTTTTGCCGCTTCCATGAAAAAATTCATGCCGACGGCGAAAAAGAATGACAGCCGCCCAGCAAAGGCATCCACATCCATGCCGCGTGCAATGGCTGCTGCCACGTATTCCTTACCATCCGCCAGCGTGTACCCCAGTTCCTGCACCAGCGTCGCGCCCGCTTCTTGCATATGGTAGCCGGAAATCGAAATCGAATTGAATCGCGGCATTTGGGCCGAGGCGAATTCAATAATATCACCAACAATCCGCATCGAAGGTTCAGGCGGATAAATATAGGTATTGCGCACCATAAATTCTTTCAACACGTCATTCTGAATGGTGCCCGACAGGGCCGCCCGCGCCACGCCCTGTTCTTCGCCAGCAACGATAAAAGACGCCAATACTGGGATCACCGCGCCATTCATCGTCATCGACACCGAAACTTTGTTCAGCGGGATGCCATCAAACAGGATTTTCATGTCCTCAACGCTGTCAATCGCCACACCTGCCTTGCCAACATCACCGACAACACGTTCATGATCGCTGTCGTACCCCCGGTGTGTAGCCAGATCGAAGGCCACCGAAACCCCCTGTTGCCCGGCCGCTAAGCCTTTGCGGTAAAAGGCATTACTTTCCTCTGCGGTAGAAAACCCAGCATATTGACGAATTGTCGAGGGCCGCCCGGCATACATAGTCGCGCGCGGGCCCCGGGTAAAAGGTGCAACACCGGGCACCCCCCCCAGGTGGTCTAACCCTTGGGTGTCCTGGGCGGTGTAAACCGGCTTGACCAAAATGCCTTCTGGCGTCTGCCAATCCAGGTTTTCCACATTGCCCCCACGCAGTTCTTTTGCAGCCAGCGATTGCCAGGTTTTAGTGTCTTTCATCAGTATTTCCCCGAAATTTGACGTTGCGCCCCGTCAGCGCACATTAATTCGTTGTTACAAGCTGTCGTATTTGACTGATCACGCCCTATATTCATTGGGAACGGAGCATTCATGAAACAGCTGCTAACCATTGTTTTTACCGCTTTTCTCGCGTTTGGCGCTGTTGCCGAAGGCGACCCGCCACTGGATATTCGCCGTGCCGACGAGGTTTCGCTGGCGGAATTTTTGTGGCTCAATCGCTTGATTGTGGTTTTTGCGGACACCGAACGCGATCCGGCGTTCCAGAAACAAATCACGTTGTTGCAGGAACGGTCCTCAGATCTGAGTGAACGAGATGTTATCGTAATCGTCGATTTTGAGCCGGATAATCCTTCAGCAATCCGTGAAAAACTGCGACCGCGCGGATTTGGTTTTGTTTTGATCGACAAAGACGGGTTGGTAAAACTGCGCAAGGCCAGCCCCTGGGATACCCGTGAAATATCACGTTCGATCGACAAAACCGACTTGCGCCAACAGGAATTGCGCGACGGTCGCAACGGTGGCACATGAAGTAATGAAGTTGCAACAACCCTCATTCAGACACCGCTGAATATTCAAAATAGGTCAGCGGATGCAGTTGTGGCACCCAACTGTCCAAAGCGCGCCGAACCTGGTCAACATGTTGCGGTGCGGTTGCGTAAAACGCCACCGTGCCACTGCCCAGAAAGCCCCGCAATTCTTTCAGGCGAAATTCACCGAGCCGCACCCAGTTTGGGCCAACCGCATTATCCAGCCAATTGTCATAGATCATCGCCACCGGGGCATTATGGCGAATTGCCAACGGCCCAGCCCAGCCGGGGGCGGAATTTCCAAGCCGCAGTTCCAGCGCCTCCGAAGACGCGAGGCCCCAAAGATCAAGCACATAATTCTGGTTATTCCATGCAACCCAGCCGATGTCATTTACCGCAATCGGCGCGTTCAGATGTTGTTTAGCAAAATCCGACATCTGGCCCTGCTGATGGTGTACCGCGCGTGCGCCTACCGGGAAATCTGTAATGATTTCTGGCAGGTAGAAAACCGTGGGTGCCGCGATGATCACCGAACCGAACGCGCCAATAACGGGTTTTGATATGGGTTTTTGCACGGCACTCAACAACACCAGCAAGCCGCTACTTAGAACCACAAGAATGTAGTGTTCATAACGGTTCATCCAACCGACCTGACCAAACATCAAATGCCCCATCCCTGACAGGATCAGGGCCAATGCCAGCAACCGATAGCGCCCGCGGCGAATATCAATGCTCAGCAGGAAAACGACAACAATTGCCAATATCAGCGCCAGCAAAATCGCACCGCCACCCGTACCAATATTGTTACGAAACTTTGCAATCACGTTCTGAACCGGCCCCAGATCCCCCGCTGCCGCTGCCAATTGCTTGGCCAGCACCGAATTTGGCAACGGGTCCAGCCCGATCGATACTAAAAAACCCGTAAAAGCCACTAGTGGCATCAGCCCCAACGCCAAAGCGATCAAGCCTCGCCGTTGGTGTCCGGTAATGAATATTATGCCGGCTGCGATGGTTGCCAGCGCCAGCCCCTCATAGCGCAGAATAGGTGAAATTACAATGCCTGCAAAAAGCAACCACCACGGGGTAATTCCTTGAAAATGCAATACTAAACCCAGTAGAATCGCCAAACTAGCGGCAGCGTGCAGCGTGTGTTCCATTCCCAGGAACGCCGTGCTGGACATCAGTAGCGCTACCGGCCCCGTCGCCGCTAGAAACATGCCAACCGGCCTTAATCGTTGCGCCCCGTAGCCGCCCGCCAGCAGCAAGCGCGCCCACAAAACAGCAGACAACACCAGCCCAACAATATTCCAGAACAACGGCAACAGCCGCTGAATTTCGGGCGGCACAATCGGCAACAACAACAGCGGATAAAGCGCCGATGAAGCCGCCGAAGTATATTCGGCAGCGTTCACCCCATAGCCACCCGCCGCTATGCCTTGGGCCATCGCCAGATGGATATACACATCATCCAATGGGTAATCGAAGGCACCTTCGTTCACGCGCAGCGACAGCCCCAGCAATACCGCCAGAAAGGCCAACGCTGACAGGACAGACGTGGCCACAAACCGGCGATCAGAGGCGACGGTTGGGTTCACTCAAATTCCATAATCACAGCATCAACCGCCAGGCTGTCGCCTGGGGCTGCATTTATTTTGCTGATTGTCGTCGTCTTTTCGGCGCGCAGAATATTTTCCATTTTCATTGCTTCAATGGCACAAAGCGCTTGACCTTCCTGAACCTCATCGCCCACTTGCACATCAATCGAAACAACCAGCCCTGGCATCGGGCACAGCAGCAATCGGGATGTGTCGAGTTTGGTTTTTATTGGCATCAATTTGGCCAGTACGGCCTGCCGGGGCGTGCGCACCAAAACCCGCAGGTCGGCGCCCCGCAGTCGCACCTGATAGCCATTTGTTATCCTGGCAACTTTCATCACTAGTTCACTGCCATCAACGTTTAGAACGGCCAGTTTGTCGCCCGGTGTCCAATCGCTTTCGACCCGGATCGTCGCGCCATCACTAAATTTTATCGTCGCTCCCTGTCGATCGGCATCACTGGTTACCGGAAAATCCTTGCCCTGCAATGACACCACCCAATCGGTGCCAATTTTGCGTTCATGGTTGTCCATGCGGCCAGAAATACGGGTGCGTCGGATTTCAGCCACCCGAAACATCGCCGTCGCGGCTGCGGCGATCCGCCTAAGCTGTGGCTCTGCCAAGGTTGCCCCGGCAAAACCATCTGGGTATTCTTCTTGGATAAACGCCGTTGTGATCTCGCCCGATACAAACCGGGGGTGTTCCATGACCGCACTTAAAAACGGCAGGTTATGCCCGATGCCTTCCACTTCAAAACGATCCAGTGCCGCGCTCATCTGCGCGATGGCTGCTGGCCGATTCAGCGCCCAAGTGCATAGCTTGGCAATCATCGGATCGTAATACATGCTGATCTCGCCACCTTCATAAACGCCGGTATCGTTGCGTATGACATGGCTATTTGTGGCCACTTCGGCAGGGGGGCGATACCGGTTCAGACGCCCGATCGAAGGTAGGAAATTTCGATAGGGATCTTCGGCGTAAAGTCGGCATTCAATCGCCCAACCATTCAACTTCACATCGCTTTGCTTAATCGTCAGCGGCTCACCATTGGCTACGCGGATCATTTGTTCAACCAGATCAATGCCGGTAATCAGCTCGGTCACCGGATGTTCAACCTGTAGCCGTGTATTCATCTCAAGAAAGTAAAAGTTCTGGTCCCTATCGACGATAAATTCGACCGTCCCAGCACTGGCATAGTCAACCGCTTGCGCCAATGCCACCGCCTGCTCACCCATTGATTTGCGTGTTTTTGCATCCAGAAACGGGCTGGGCGCTTCTTCGATGACTTTCTGATTTCGGCGCTGGATCGAACATTCCCGTTCGCCGAGATAAATCCCGTTGCCGTGGCTGTCGCACAGAACCTGAATTTCAATATGGCGTGGTTGGGTTACGAATTTTTCAATAAAAATTCGGTCATCGCCAAACGATTTGGCAGCTTCGTTTTTAGAGCTTTGAAAACCTTCCCGCGCCTCGGTGTCGTTATTGGCAATCCGCATGCCTTTGCCACCACCTCCAGCGCTGGCCTTAATCATCACCGGATAGCCAATTTTGCCGGATATTTTTACCGCCTCTTCCGCATCCTCAATCAGCGCCATATGGCCAGGCACGGTTGAAACACCGGCCTGTTGGGCAATTTTCTTGCTGGTGATCTTATCACCCATCGCCTGAATGGCCCCCACGGGTGGTCCGACAAAGGCAACACCTTCGGCCTGTAATGCTTTGGCAAATTCCGGGTTCTCTGACAGAAAACCATAGCCCGGATGGACCGCATTGGCACCAGTTTGGCGAATGGCCGCCATAACTTTATCAATAACAATGTAGGATTCATTGGCCGGTGCAGGGCCGATATGCACGGCCTCATCCGCCATTTTGACATGCAATGCCTGCCGATCAGCATCCGAATAAATCGCGACAGTACCAATGCCCATCTTCCGGGCAGTTTTGATAACCCGGCAGGCAATTTCGCCCCGATTGGCGATCAGGATCTTTTCAAACATGGTGTAGTCCCTTGGGAATTATGAATAAATTTCGGAACAGTGTCACACAACGAAAGACGGCCACCGGTTTTGCACCCCGATGGCCGTTACCGTTGCGCCCCCAAAAGGGCGCGCTGTCAGGCTTGATTAAATCAACACTGCGATGGGTTTTGCTGACAATACAAGACATTGCCCGCACCACCAAGGATCGCGCCAGTTGTGGCGTCACCACCCAGAACAATTGCAGTACCAGCCCCAGCACCGGCGCCAAGCAGGCCCTGTTCCAACAGCGTATCACCACAGGCCGATAGACCGACCAACGCCGTGACCGCACAAATCCAAATTTTCTTTTGCATACTCGATTGCCTTTTTCAGGTTGTTTTATGCCCGCATAGTCCCTGTTATTAAGGGCCAAGGCAAAGGTTTTCTTGAACGAAGCCCTATGATGCGCGATCCGTCGCCGAACCAATAGAAAACTAAAAAGCCTGACCAGAAAATGGTCAGGCCTCTTAGTAGGGGAAGGGTAACGGTTTTTACAACGTGTAACCGGCATTTGTTTGGAGGGTCCGGCCACTAAAACCACATTGGCGCAAATCACCCGCGCCGGTAAACACCCTGCTGTATATGGCCGTTTTTCGGCTGATATCCGCCCTGGATTGATTGATGTCAGCGTAAACATGCCGATTATTCCGCTTCAAACACGTCTGGGAAGGCTGCGCGTGCGCGACCCAGGTCGATTTTCATCAAAGCCTCATAGCTTTGGTCATCAAACGGGTCTTGGGCAGCAATTACTTCCCTGCCCCACAGCCATGACAGCCGCCCGGCATCCAGATTGCCCCGTTCAAACGGCGCGTCCGCGAACTGTTCCCACAGGGCCGCCATGAACACTTCATCGGCGCGTTTATCTACTGGGCGGCGATCTGCATGGCGTTCACGGCGAATTATCGGCGTGACACCGCGCGCATTAGCGCGGCGCAGCGTGAACTGAAAATCAGTGCCGGGCAGACGGCCGGGAAAGCCACGGTGTTTGATCATCGGATCACGGGCCATTTCAAGTACCTTTAGTTCTGTGCGCAACACAGTCGATTTCCACCAACGCGCCTACGGCCAATGCGGTGACCCCGACCGTTGTGCGCGCCGGGCGCCGGTTTTTGGGAAAATAACTTTGGTAGGTGTCGTTAAAGTCTGCGTAGTCCCGTTCAAATTCGGTCAGATAGCAGCTGCATCGCACCACGTGGGAAAGATCCAAACCCATTTCAGCCAATATCAAGGCCAGGTTGTTCATCACCTGATGGGTTTGCGCATTGATGCCGGTTGGCAATGCTGCCTTTGGCGCCAAAGGATCGGTCGGCATCTGCCCTGCAAGGATCACCCAGCCATCGGTTTCTACCGCATGCGAAAACGGCGCGACCGGGCGTGGCCCCTTTGAAAATAGATGAAAATCAGGCATTTATCTGGCTTTCTTTATGTGCCAATTCAAAGCGGAATATTATCATGTTTCTTCCACGGGTTTTTCAGGCATTTGCCCCGCAGCGATGCAAAAGCCCGGCTAACCCGCCGACGTGTTGAATGAGGCATGATCACTTCGTCGATAAACCCCTTTTCAGCGGCGACAAACGGGTTCGCGAACCGATCTTCGTAGTCTTTGGTGCGGGTCGCGATTTTTTCGGGGTCGTCCAGTTCGGCGCGGAAAATAATCTCGGTGGCACCTTTTGCCCCCATCACCGCAATTTCTGCTGTTGGCCAGGCATAGTTGAAATCACCGCGCAGGTGTTTAGACGCCATCACATCATAGGCCCCACCGTAAGCTTTGCGGGTGATCACCGTAACCTTGGGCACTGTCGCCTCGCCGTAGGCAAACAGCAGTTTCGCACCATGTTTGATCACACCACCATATTCCTGGGACGTTCCCGGCAAGAACCCTGGCACATCCACCAACGTTAGGATCGGGATTTCAAACGCATCGCAAAACCGGACAAACCGCGCCGCTTTACGCGAACTGTCGATGTCCAGACAGCCCGCCAGAACCATCGGCTGATTGCCGACCACGCCCACAGTCTGGCCTTCTAGCCGGATAAAACCGGTGACGATATTTTTGGCGAATTCTTCCTGAATCTCGTAAAAATCAGCCTCATCCGCCAGTTTGGTGATCAGTTCCTTCATATCGTAGGGCTTATTTGCGTTTTCTGGCACCAAAGTATCCAGGCTGTGGTCCAATCGCGCAGGGTCGTCAAAAAACGGGCGCACTGGCGGCTTTTCGCGGTTATTGAGCGGCAGGAAATCCACCAGACGGCGCACTTCGGTCAGCGCCTCTACGTCATTTTCAAAAGCACCATCCGCCACCGATGATTTTTTGGTATGGGTCGACGCACCGCCCAGTTCTTCGGCCGTTACCACCTCATTTGTGACGGTTTTCACCACGTCCGGGCCGGTCACAAACATGTAGGATGTGTCTTTCACCATGAAAATGAAATCCGTCATCGCCGGGCTGTACACGGCACCGCCAGCGCAGGGGCCCATAATCAGGCTGATCTGCGGCACGACACCTGAGGCCATGATATTGCGTTGAAATACCTCGGCATACCCGGCCAGTGACGCGACACCTTCTTGAATGCGCGCGCCACCGCTGTCATTGATCCCGATCACCGGCGCGCCGTTTTGAACCGCCATATCCATGATTTTACAGATCTTTTCGGCATGGGTTTCTGACAAAGACCCGCCAAACACCGTGAAATCCTGGCTGAACACATAGACCATGCGGCCGTTGATTGTGCCCCATCCCGTAATCACACCATCGCCCGCCGGGCGTTGATCCTGCATGCCAAAATCAATGCAGCGATGCGCCACGAACATATCAAATTCTTCGAACGACCCTTCGTCCAGCAACAATTCCACCCGCTCGCGGGCCGTTAGTTTGCCTTTGGCGTGCTGGGCGGCCACACGGCGTTCGCCGCCGCCTTGTTTTGCCTGGCTGCGCCTGGCTTCTAGTTCGTGCAGGATATCTGTCATGCGTCTCACGCTCGCGATCAATATTTTCGCCAACTTAGCGCCATTCCTGCATTTTCGAAAGGATTATTGAAAAGATTTGCAAACTATTGGCTACCGGACAGTTGAATATTGCAAATATGCAAATATGTGATTGGTAACACCCCTGCCTACAATACTGGACAACCGGCTGATTGCGGCATAGGTCAAGGTAATGGCCCCCAAACCAGCACCAAAATTTCTGGATAGAACAACGCCGCCCCACATCGCGACGCTTGTGCTGATTACCGGCATGTCGGCGATGGTTTTGAACATGTTCTTACCGTCGCTACCGACAATGACCGAATACTTCCAAACAGAATATCGGGTGATGCAACTGTCGGTGGCGCTGTATCTTGGGGCGGTTGCCCTGTTACAAATCATCATTGGCCCGATGTCTGATCGATACGGCAGGCGGCCGGTGCTTTTGGTCGGGATTGGTATTTTTCTTCTAGCGACAATCGGCTGTTTGATGGCCCGTTCCGCCGAAGTGTTTTTGTTTTTTCGGATGGTACAGGCCGCCATTGGCGTTGCGATGGTTCTGTCGCGCGCCATTGCGCGCGACATGTTCGATCAATCCCAGGCAGCGTCAATGATTGGGTATATCACAATGGGCATGGCCATCATCCCGATGGTCAGCCCGGCAATTGGTGGCTATCTGGACGAAGCCTTTGGATGGCAGGCAAATTTCTGGGTGTTCCTGATCATCGGACTTGCCGTATTTCTGCTGGTCTGGGCCGATGTTGGCGAAACCAATACCCGCCGGTCTACCAGTTTCGCGCAGCAATTTGCCGACTACCCAGAACTGTTGTTGTCGCGCCGGTTTTGGGGCTACAGTCTGGCAGCGGCATTCTCATCAGGGGCGTTTTTTGCCTACCTCGGCGGGGGACCGTTTGTGGGTGCGATTGCCTATGGTTTGCCGCCCTCAAAATTGGGGATTTTCTTTGGTGCCCCGGCTGTCGGCTATATGGCCGGCAACTTTCTGTCGGGTCGGTATTCTATGCGCCTGGGCGTCGATAAAATGGTGCTGTATGGGGCTGTCTTGCTAACCGGCGGTATGGTGCTGTCGCTGGTGATATCGTTGGCTGGTTATGGCTCGGTCTATGTATTCTTTGGTTTTATGGTGTTCGTCGGAGTTGGTAATGGCATGATCCTGCCAAACGCCACGGCAGGTATGTTGTCGGTGCGTCCCCATCTGGCAGGCACCGCCAGCGGTTTGGGCGGTACAATTATGATGGGCGGTGGGGCGGCATTGTCGGCATTGGCCGGTGCATTGCTAAAACCTGGCAGCGGCCCATTTCCGTTGTTGTGGCTTATGTTGGTTGTTTCGGCCTTATCGGTTCTTGCAATTCTGCTGGTGATCCGGCGAGAGAAAAAGCAGGCGCTTGCCTGACCGGGTTTGCAAAGGCTAGTATTGGCAATAGCAAACTTGCAAAGACGGCAACATGGTCACACAGAAATTATATGCCGGTGCCAAGCTGCGCGCAGTGCGCACGCGGTTGGCCCTGACGCAAAAAGCGTTTGCTGAAAAGCTGGGCGTTTCGTTGCCCTATTTAAATCAGATGGAAAACAACAACCGCCCGGTCAGTACCGGCGTGGTATTGGGCTTGGCGCAGGAATTTGGGCTGGACGTCACGGAACTGTCCAGCGGCGATACCGAACGTGTGGTCGCCGATTTGCGCGAAGCCTTTGCTGACTCGGTGTTCACAGATGGTGCGCCGCCGATGGCCGACTTGCGGCTTGCTGCATCAAATGCACCATCACTGGCCCGCACAATACTTGAACTGCACAAGGCCTATCGGCATTCACAAGAACGGCTGGCATCACTGGACGAAGCTTTGGGGCGCGAAGACAGTCTGGTGCGCCCGTCGCCTTGGGAAGAAGTGCGTGATTTCTTTCACTATTGCGACAACTACATTGACGCGGTGGATCGCGCCGCCGAACGCTTTGTGTCGCCCCAAGGCGCACGCATTGATCCACAGGCGGCAGCGGTGCATGCGCTGGAAAAGCTGGGCGTTCAGGGCACCTTTGCATCACAGGATGAATTACGTCGCTTTGACCCGGCTACGAATATGTTAACCATTTCCAGTAGTGCGGCTGCCGCGACACAAAGGTTTCAGATGCTGCATCAGGTGGCCCTGTTAAGCCAAGACGATCTGCTGGAAGCAACCCTTGATCTGGCCCGGTTTCAGACCGCCGAAGCCCGCGCCATCGCCAAGATCGGGTTGGCCAATTATTTTGCAGGTGCGGCACTGCTGCCCTATGGCGCGTTTCAACAAGCTGCGGAAGAAACCCGCCATGATCTGGAACGATTGGCCGAGATTTTCGGGGCGTCAATTGAACAGGTCTGCCACCGGTTATCAACGCTGCAACGCGCAGGCGCTAAGGGTATTCCATTCTTTTTTGTTCGTGTTGATCAGGCGGGCACGATCACCAAACGCCATTCGGCAACACGGCTGCAATTTGCCCGCTTTGGCGGTGCTTGTCCGCTGTGGAATGTGCATCAGGCCTTTGAAACACCGGGGCGTTTTTTGCGGCAATTGGCTGAAACCCCAGATGGCGTAAGGTATTTCTGCCTGGCGCGCGATATCTCAAAACCTGCCGGGTCATACCGTGCCCCTGTGCGCCGCTACGCGGTAGGTCTGGGGTGCGAGGTTCAGCATGCGGACCGATTGGTTTATGCCGATGATATGGATGTTACCAAACCTCAGGCCTTTGAACCGATTGGGATATCCTGCCGGATATGTGAACGAAGCAGTTGCCATCAACGATCAGTGCCGCCGCTGGAAAGATCGCTGTCGGTCGATCACGACCGGCATGGCGTTCAACCCTATAAAATTGATTGAACGGGTTGATTTAGGCACATTTGCGCGGCTAGGTTGCCCCATGCAATGCAAGCCAGCCCTATGCTAAAGCTGACGCTGATGATCGCGATGATGACCACTTATGCCGAGTGGTTTATCCGCACATATGAAATGCGCGCTGTGTATCCGTTTGACAGCACCCGTGTTTTGCCCGCCCAAGCGGGCGATGACCGGCTACGCGAAGTCATGCTTGAAACGCCAGATGGCGAAACGCTGATCCTTTGGGTCGCCGCCCCTGGGGAAGATGAGCCCACCATACTATATCTGCCCGGCAATGCCGGCAATTTGGCCACGCGGATGCCGAGATTTTCGTATTTTCTGGATCAGGGTTTTGGTTTGGTGGCGCTTGCCTATCGTGGTTCAAGCGGCAGCACCGGCAGCCCCAATGAAACCCTGTTAAGCGAAGATGCCGTTCTGGCCTTTGACAGCATGGCGCAGTTCATCCAACCGCATGACGGATCGGTGGTTCTGTATGGCGAAAGTCTGGGCACAGCGATGGCCACCAAAATTGCCGTCGTCCGTCATTCTGCCGGCGTTGTTCTGGAAGCGCCGTTCACGTCTTTTGTCGAATTGGGAAAGTACCAGTACCC
>CAXMPY010000048.1:0-13840 GCA_964195275.1 uncultured Paracoccaceae bacterium | reverse complement strand
CGCCGCTAAAACAAAAGATTTGGCAAACATCAGACCCATTTCACACATTGTGCCCCCACACATACTAGGCGTTCAGAATGCAAGATCGTGAATGGGCTGTAAAGTGATTACTGCCTATTTGGTTCCAAACATCCGGTCGCCCGCATCGCCAAGTCCGGGCACGATATATCCATTTTCATTCAGTTTTTCGTCAACCGCTGCGGTTACGATGGGAACATCCGGATGCATCTGCTTCATGCGGGCTATGCCTTCTGGCGCCGCCAATAGGCACATGAAACGAATATTTTTGGCTCCAGACGCCTTTAAAAGATCGATCGCAGCAACCGAACTGTTGCCGGTGGCCAGCATTGGATCAACCGCGATGACCAACCGTTCGGCCAAATTATCAGGAACCTTGTAATAGTATTGCACCGGTTCAAGCGTCTTTTCATCACGGTAAAGCCCCACAAATCCGACGCGCGCTGCCGGAATTAGTTCAAGAACACCATCCAACAACCCATTCCCGGCCCGCAGAATTGAAATTAGCGCCAATTTCTTCCCACCAATTGTCGGGGCCTCCATCGGCCCCATTGGTGTTTCAATTGGGCAAGTCGTCATGTCCAGTTCGCGCGTGATTTCATAGGCCAATAACTGGCTGATTTCACGCAATAATCGTCTAAAGGAATTGGTGGATGTTTCCTTTTTTCGCATGATCGTCAGTTTGTGTTGTACAAGCGGATGTTCGACAAGATTTAGATGGTTTTCCATAGGCCCCCCAGGGTTTTCTTTGTGCTATGCTGGCCGCCCATTGGCGTCAAATAATACTTATGCAGTATTACGGGGTGTCACGCCCAAATGCGCGGCGGCCAATCCCGCGACATCAACAAATTTGATATGCCCAAGTTCCTGTGTTCCCGATCCCGCAACAAGAACGGGAACACGTTCGCGGGTATGGTCTGTGCCGGTCCAGGTCGGATCGTTACCGTGGTCTGCCGTGAATATGATCAAATCGCCCGGCCGTGCTAGCGCAAGAACTTTTGCGATTTCCAGGTCAAACCATTCCAGCGCGCGCGCATATCCAGAAACGTCGCGGGGATGGCCGTAAAGGCTGTCAAATTCAACAAAATTGGCAAATGTCAGGCTGCCATCCTCGGCCTCGCCCAACAGATCTATCAGATGCAACATCAATTCGGCGTCGGTGCCCTTGCGCACCTCATCAATGCCCTGCATCGAAAAAATGTCGCCAATTTTTCCGACAGCATAAACCCGTTTCCCCGCGTTACTAACCCAATCGTTTAACGTCGGCGCAGGTGGCGCGATGGCAAAATCTTTGCGGTTTTTTGTTCGCCTAAAGTCGCCACATTCGCCGGTAAAGGGACGCGCGATCACACGGCCAACGTTCATTGCGTGCAATGTGGGGGCCAAATCCTGGCACAGCGTCAACAACCGGTCTAATCCAAAGGCTTCTTCATGGGCCGCAATCTGAAAAACACTGTCAGCGGAGGTATAACAAATTGGCCAGCCACTACGCAGATGCTCAGCGCAATGCTCGTCAATGATAGGCACACCCGAGGCATGGCAGTTGCCAAGAATACCGTCTGTCCCGGCCAATCGGCAAACCTCGGCAACCAGATCATCTGAAAACGCCGGGATTTGGTCTGGAAAATAGGTCCAATCCCAAGGCACCGGGACGCCTGCCAGTTCCCAATGGCCGGACGGGGTGTCTTTGCCATTTGAAATCTCGGTTGCAACCCCCCATGCACCTTTCGGATCTGCATCAAGGCCGGGAACCTGATCACCGGTCCCAAGCCGAACCGCAGCCCCAAGCCCAAGTGCATCAAGGTTGGGAACATTCAATATACCGCTGCGCCCAACTTCGGCCTCTCCGGCCGCGCAGGCTTGGGCAATATGGGCCAATGTATTGGCACCCGTATCCGGCGTGTGGCCATTAAAAAAACGATCTGCATCAGGCGCGCCGCCACAACCAACGGAATCCATTACGATCAAAAAGCAACGCGGCATTATCGAATATTCCTGTACACTAATGGCTGCGGGTCTGGTTTGACCTCTGATAGATCATAAGCAGCTAAAACCAAGACCGAAGCCGACTCGGCGGCTGTATCAGATCCTGCGTGAATAATGGCCAACGGTATTTTTGGGTCAGCCGCGTCACCTAAAAGTGCAACGTCAGACAAGCCAACGGATGGATCAATTTTGTCGGTTCCACGCAAACGACCGCCGCCAAGCTTAACAACAGCCGAACCCAGCGACTGTGTATCAATCTTTGAAACATAGCCTGCGCTGGGTGGGAAGACCTGGCGTATAACTGGCGACGCCGGCAAGCGATCGCGCCACCTTTCGACAAAATCAGCTGGGCCACCCAATTCTACAATCATCCGTGCAAACCGTTCTGCAGCAGATCCATCAGATATGGCATCCAATATTTGCTGCGCACCGATTTCCGAAGTGTTTGCCATGCCCGCCAGTGTTAGTAATTCGCCGCCCAATTCCGCCGCTAGATTAACAACTAGCGCGTCAGGTGCCCCGCCGGTCAGGGCGACCATGACTTCCATAATTTCAAGCGCATTCCCCACTGAACCTATGCAGGGTTGGTTCATATCGGTGATTAATGCAGATGTGCGGCAACCGGCACCATTGGCGGTATCCACCAGCGCCCGCGCCAAAACCTCGGCATCCTCGGCCGCTTTCATGAAGGCCCCAGACCCAACTTTTACATCCAGCACCAAAGCTTCAGCGCCCGCCGCGAGTTTTTTTGACAAGATCGATGCTGTAATAAGATCGATGCTGCCAACCGTACCGGTGACGTCGCGGACGTTATACAACCTTTTGTCTGCCGGGGCGATTTTGTCGGTTGCCGATACGATGGCCACGCCGGTGTTGGATACGATTTGGCGAAACTGCGCTTCACTCACTTCGGTTTTCAGACCTGGAATTGCTTCTAATTTGTCAAGCGTCCCACCGGTATGGCCCAGTCCGCGCCCAGAAATCATCGGAACATAGGCGCCAAGCGCGGCCAATGCAGGTGCCAATATCAATGAAACACAGTCACCCACACCGCCAGTAGAATGTTTATCAATGACGGCCCCGGGTAAATCCCAGGATATCTTGTCGCCGCTGTCGCGCATTGCCAGCGTTAGATTAACCCGTTCACCGGGTGACATTCCGTTTAGGTAGGCAGCCATCGAAAATGCCCCGGCTTGGGCGTCTGAAATTGACCCGTCCGATAGGCCATTGGCAAACCACACAAATTCTTCCTGAGACACCGGTCGCTTGTCCCTTAACTTCGCGATGATTTTAGGCGCATCCAATTTCTAGCTCTCTTCCATCTGCGAACTTTCAAAGGCTCCGGGTAAAAGATCAGCCATCGTTACTGAACGGCTAACGCCATCCACATTGGCCATTGTTACAACCACGTCGCTTTTTGCGAATTCGGCCAGTTGCTGTCTACATCCTCCACATGGGCTGACCGGAACCAGGCTGTTGGCGACGACAAATGCTTCGGTAATTTCGGTTTCCCCCGCTGCCACCATTGCGGCGATTGCCCCGGTTTCAGCGCAGGTGCCTACCGGATAAGCCACGTTTTCTACATTGCAGCCAGCATAGATAGCACCAGACGCCGCGCGCACCGCCGCCCCGACTTTGAAATTTGAATAAGGGGCATAGGCGTTTTCGCGCACTTTTATTGCAGCTTTTTGCAAACTCATGAATCGCTCCTCATTTCTATCATCGCAAGACTGCTGACAGTTTAGCGCATATGCAAGTAATCAGTCGATCTGCGTTGAAAATTCGCCCGGCAATGAAACTTCCAGCAATTCAAAATCATCGCTGGGGGTCAGAAACCGGGTATTCATCCCCGGTGGAATTGCGAATGCGTCGCCTGGTTGCAGTTTGGTTGGGTCTTGCCCCGCCCCTTCAAGCGTCACGGCGCCTTCCATAACAAAACCAAATAAAATGTCGGTGTCATGGCTTGCCCACTGGGTTTGCCCCTGCCCTGTGCGCACGACTTGAACCGAGGCAACGCCCTTTGTATTTTGGCTGATCGTCGTGTCGCGCGCGATTAACCCGGGCAGCCGGAACGGCAGCCATTCGGCCTGTTCAGCAACGTTGTGAACAAATCTTTGCCCGTCCCATTCGCGATCAGGTTTCAACAGACCGGTCGGCAACTTAAGATCATGATCAATATAGGTTATATGTTCAGCCGGGACGCCGATTTCGATTACTTCGATTTCGGCGGACGCTTCCATCACCCGGTGACGGATTTCAGGGGGTTGAATAAAGCAATCACCTGCGTTTAGGCGGATGATATCGCCTTGATCTTCGTACAGGACATCAACCCAACCTTTGTAGCAAAAAATTAGTTGGAACCCGACCTTATGATAGTGGACCATATCCGGGACGGGTCCGCCGTCCGGAATGCGAATATGGCTGGCGATGATTGATCCGCCCAGTCGCGACGGGATCAGATCACGATATTGCATGCCGGCCCGCCCAATCACCCAAGGCGCTTCGTCACGCAATCGCCGCACAACAAAGGCGTGTTCGCTTAGTGGGTGAACAACGGGTGGATCTAAGTCGGCGATTTCAACCTTTGTACCATTGGGTGCGACCAGTTCTCGTTTGCCGTCTGCAAAACCGTCTGGATCGTTGGTTAGTATCCGGATCATCGCCGGTGCTTCGGGCGCGTCTTTTTCGACCCTGACCCGCAATCCATGACCAGAAAAAACCGCCACTGTCGGATAGTCCGCCGGATAGATCATGTCCAACCGCATTTTCAGAACTTGTGTGAAAAAAGGGATATCGTTGCGCAGCTCTTTGGTCGGTATTCGGACTTCTGCTTCAATACGAGTCATTTTCGCCTCACATTTATTCGTTACTAACTTGCTAGGCCTTGATAAGGTTTTCAAGTCTGGCTTTAAAGACTGAAGGTATGAACTAAGGTTGTCGGTATGTAAATTATAGTTTAGTATTAAACTACTTTTCTTGGAGGTCAACCAGTGACGGCAAAACGCCCTGATTCAATCAAACAAGCAGCACTGACATATCACGAGTTTCCGAAACCCGGAAAGCTGGAAATTAAGGCCACCAAGCCAATGGCAAATGGGCGTGATCTATCATTGGCCTATAGCCCTGGCGTTGCTGATGCCTGCCTGGCCATCAAAGATGATCCGGCAACTGCCAGCCGTTACACGACCCGCGGCAATCTGGTTGGCGTTGTTACAAACGGTACTGCGGTTTTGGGGTTGGGCAATATCGGCGGTCTGGCATCAAAGCCGGTGATGGAAGGCAAGGCAGTTCTATTTAAGAAATTCGCCAACATCGACTGTTTTGATATCGAGTTGGACGAATCTGATCCTGTACGTTTGGCTGATATTGTCTGTGCGCTGGAACCAACCTTTGGCGCGATAAACCTGGAAGATATCAAGGCGCCGGATTGTTTCATCGTGGAAAAAATTTGCCGGGAACGGATGAATATCCCGGTATTTCATGACGACCAGCATGGCACGGCCATTGTTGTGGGTGCCGCAGCGACAAACGCGCTGCATGTGGTCGGCAAATCGATGGCGGATATCAAAGTGGTTTCCACTGGCGGTGGTGCGGCCGGTATCGCCTGCTTGAATATGTTGCTTAAGCTTGGCGTAAAGCGAAAAAACGTCTGGTTGGTTGACATCCACGGTTTGGTTTTTGAAGGGCGAACCGAAGATATGACGCCACAAAAGGCGAATTTTGCACAACCTGTTGGTGCAAAAACACTGGATGACGTGATTGGCGGCGCTGATTTGTTTCTTGGCCTGTCAGGCCCCGGCGTGTTGACCGCAGCAATGGTAAAAAAGATGACCAGCTGCCCGATCATTTTCGCGCTGGCCAACCCAACACCGGAAATCATGCCCGATGAAGTAAAAAAGGTGGCGCCGGATGCCATTATTGCAACCGGGCGTTCTGACTTTCCAAACCAGGTTAACAATGTGCTGTGTTTCCCTTTCATTTTCCGCGGCGCGCTAGATGTCGAAGCCTCCGAAATCAACGACGAAATGGAACTGGCCTGTATTGCTGGCATCGCCGAACTGGCCCGCGCCACCACCAGCGCCGAGGCCGCAGCCGCCTATCAGGGCGAACAATTATCGTTTGGCACGGATTATTTGATTCCAAAACCGTTTGATCCACGCCTTATGGGGGTGGTTGCAGCATCAGTCGCGAGTGCAGCGATGAAATCTGGTGTCGCCAAACGACCAGTTGAGGACTTAGAAGCATATAAGGCAAGCCTTGATGGGTCAGTCTTCAAATCGGCGCTGATCATGCGTCCGGTTTTTGAAGCGGCGGCGACGGCCTCGCGCCGAATAGTGTTCACCGAAGGTGAAGATGAACGGGTGCTGCGCGCGGCCAACGCGATGCTAGAAGAAACCATCGATAAACCAATTCTAATCGGGCGACCGGATGTCATCGACGCGCGGTGCGAACGCGCCGGGTTATCAATCCGGCCATCGCGCGACTTTGAAATTGTGAACCCAGAACGGGACCACCGATATCGGGACTACTGGAAATCCTACCACATGGTTACTGAACGCCACGGTGTGACGCCTGATCTTGCCAAGGCAATCATGCGCACCAACACAACAGCAATTGGTGCGGTAATGGTCCATCGGCGCGAAGCTGACAGCCTGATTTGCGGTACGTTCGGTCAATATCTTTGGCATTTGGGGATTGTTAATCAGGTTCTTGGCAACAAATCTCTAAAACCAGAGGGCGCGCTAAGCCTGATGATATTAGAGGACGGGCCGATATTTATAGCGGACACGCAAGTCAATTCAGAACCTACGGCTGAACAGGTGGCGGCCTCAATTATAGCAGCCGCGCGCCATGTTCGTCGTTTTGGTGTTCAACCGAATATTGCGCTGTGTTGTCAATCTCAGTTCGGCAATCTGGACAACGCCAGTGGTCGAAAAATGCGTGCTGCGCTGGATATTCTAGACTCTGAGCCGCGAGATTTTTGCTACGAAGGTGAAATGCAAGTCGACGTGGCACTTGATGTTGAATTGCGCGCCAGGATTTTCCCAAATTCCAGAATGACCGGTGCGGCCAATGTCTTGGTTTTTGCCAGCACCGATGCTGCCAGTGGCGTGCGAAATATTCTAAAGCACAAAGCATCCGGCCTTGAAGTAGGCCCAATATTGATGGGCATGGGAAATCAGGCACATATTGTGACGCCGTCCATTACCGCGCGTGGGTTGTTGAACACAGCTGCATTGGCTGGGACGCCGGTGGCACATTACGGTTAGCGTGTCCTAAATCAGCGACCCGCTAAGCAGTTTCCAACGCATGGCCTTCCATCAATTCTTGCCATCTGTGACAAGCAACCGAATGTTCCGATCCCGATTGTTCCAGCTTGGGTTCAACCTTGCGGCAATGATCTTGAGCAAATCGACACCTGGTCTGAAATTTGCAGCCTGGCGGCGGGTTGGTCGGTGAGGGAATTTCGCCTTCCAACTTTTCAGCCTTACCCCTGTCATCCGGGTCAAGTGACGGTATCGCTGACAAGAGCGCCTTGGTGTAAGGGTGGCGTGGTGCGGCAAACAATTCGCGTGTTGGCGCGCTTTCGACCAGTCGCCCAAGATACATTACTGCCACATGATCACACACATGGGCAACAACACTTAAGTCGTGACTGATAAACAGAAATGTCAGGCCCATTTCCAGTTGAATTTCTTTCAGCAGGTTCAGCACATCGGCCTGAATAGACACATCCAATGCAGCAACGCTTTCATCAGCCACAACAAATTGCGGCCGTGACACCAAGGCCCGGGCAATCGAAATCCGCTGGCGCTGGCCGCCGGAAAAAGCGTGTGGGAAACGGCGCAAGTGTTCGAGGTTTAGCCGACACTTGGCGGCAATCTCGCGTACTCTTTCGTCTGTTTCCTCTTTTGATTTGGTCAACCCCATCACTTCCAGAGGTTCGGCAATAATATCGCGCACCGTCATTCGTGGGCTAAGCGCTGCATAGGGATCCTGAAATATCAGCTGCGCCCGGCTGCGATAATCTTTCAGTTCTTTGTCTTTGATGCTGGTTAGATCGTACTGGGCTTCACCATCATTGTATTCGATATCGCCACGTGTAATCGGGGCTGCACGTAACAATGCCCGGCCAAGTGTGGTTTTGCCCGAACCAGATTCACCGACCAAGCCAAAGAAATTACCCTTGGCGATATCAATATCGACACCTTCAACAGCGCGGACCACTGGCTTTGGGCCAAGCAACCCGCCACCACGCAGTGGAAAATGTACTGACAAATCGCGAGCCGAAATAATAGGAGCATCACTCATTTTTGATCTCCTGCTTGGGTGTGCAAATGGCAGGCAGCTTGATGATTTTCACTGATGGCGCTGAATTTCGGGATGTCCACGTTGCAGCGTCCTTCGATAAATTGCGAACAGCGCGTATTGAACACGCATCCCGGCGGGCGTTCCAAAGGCGACGGAATGTCACCCGGAACCGGGCTAAGCGGTGTGTCCAAATCGTCAAGGTCGGGCAATGCATCCAACAAGCCACGCGTATACGGATGGGATGGGTTGCGCAAAACGTCGCGCACTGGACCCTGTTCAATCAATCGGCCCAAATACATAACGGCAACTTTGTCCGCAGTTTGGGCAATCACCCCCAAATCGTGGGTGATGAAAATAATACCCATGCCGAATTCATCAACCAGATCTTTCATCAGGTCGATCACCTGCGCCTGAATGGTCACATCCAGCGCCGTTGTTGGTTCGTCAGCGATCAGCAGCTTTGGCTTGGTTGACAGTGCCATCGCGATCATCGCGCGCTGCCGCATCCCGCCCGACAGTTCAAAGGCAAATTGCTTGAACCGAGTGCCAGCATCAGAAATACCGACACGCGCCAGCATTTCGATCGACACTTCTTTGGCGCGCTTTGATTTCATGTCGGTGTGGATAAGTAACTGTTCAACCATTTGATCACCAATGGAAATCGCTGGGGCGAAACTGGCCATTGGTTCCTGAAAGATCATCGATATGGCGCCGCCACGGATAACCTGCATTTCGTTTGATTTCAGCGACATTACATCCACCGAACCAGTTTCCAAATGCAATGAAACTTTGGTTTCTTCGCTGTACACGGCATTAGACGGGTTCAACTTCATCAGCGACTTTGCCGTCACAGATTTACCCGAGCCACTTTCACCAACCAAGCCCATGACTTCGCCCGCTTCCAGCGAAAACGACACATCATCAACCGCTGTAATTCGGCCTTCGTCAGTGTCAAATTGCAGGGTCAGGTTTTCTACATCTAGCAACCGGCTCATTTTTTGGTATCCGCATAGGGGTCGGCGGCGTCACGAAGTCCGTCACCAACAAAAACAAAGGCCAATACCAGCGTGACAAAGAAAATCACCGGTATGAAATACCACTGGTAGTTCAGCAGAACATCCGCGCTGGTCACACTTTGCAACAACACCCCAAGCGAATTAACCGGGTCTTTCAGGCCCAGCCCGACAAAACTTAGCGCCGTTTCAGACAACACCATGTATGGGAACGAAATCACCAGATCGACGATGATATAACTGGTGAAACTGGGCAGCAGATGTTTGCGGATGATATGCCCGGCTGACGCACCACACAGTTGCGCAGCCAGCACGTATTCTTGATTTCGCTCGGTTAAAAGGTGTGTTCGAACGCGCCTGGCCAATGTTGGCCAGCCGATAAACCCTAATATCATAGAGATAAACAAAAACCTTGTCTCGGCGCTCCATTCCGGTGGGATGAATGCAGAAAGGGCCATAAATAACGGGATCGCCGGGATCGTTCGAACCGCGTCTGTAATCATCTGTAAAACTGAATCAATCCAGCCGCCATAGTACCCCGAAACACCCCCGATCACTAAAGCCATCACGAAGGCGATGAACACCCCAATCGTTCCCACCGCAAGTGACGTGTTAATCGCGTGGAACGTTCGCGAATAAATGTCCTTTCCGCCATTGTCGGTGCCGAACAGGTGCATCTGTCCTTGATCGACACCAAATAAATGGCGTGAACCGTTTATGCCAAACAGCTTATAATCATGGCCTTTTGGGAAAAACACAACGTAGCGGCGGGCATCGCGATCAACTGTCGTCACCCACCGAAAATTTGTCGAGGCTGATCGTTCACGACTTGGCGTGTAGATAAACGGCCGTACCGAAAACCCGTTTTCATCCCAAAATTTTGGAATTTGCGGCGCGCCGTTTTGATAGTCGGCATCACGCCCGGCTATCGTCGGATTATATGGCGTCAAGAACGGTGCGAACAACCCTGATAATATCAGTATTACCAGCACCAAAACGCCTACCATTGCAGCTTTTTGCTTTTTGAACCTGGTCCAGATCAGTTGGCCCTGACCGGCGGTGAAATAGGCCTCTTTCAGGCTTTGGTCGGTGACGGCGTCGATTGATGTTGCTTCAGTCATGATACCTATCCCACAATGCTGCGTCGAACGCGCGGATCGGTTAGCGCGAGAATTATGTCAGTGACAAAGTTCAACCCCACAATGCTGGCGGTAAGCATGAATATGATCGCGCCAGCCAGCTGTTGATCATTTGAACGCGCCAGAGATTCAAGCAACAACGACCCGGCTTCCGTTAGGGTCAGGATCAGAGCGACGATCGGCAGCTCGTTGAATATTCGGTTCAGATCAAAACCCAGTGAATTGATGATCGGACCCAGCGCATGCCGTGCCGGATATCGCCAAAGTAATCGCCTACCGGTTACGCCACGCGCAGCAGCCGCAGTCACATATAGTTTGCCAATCTCATCAGACATCAATGCGCGCACGGTCTGAATCGCAAAGGCCGTAGCAGACCACCCAAGAATGAATACAGGCAACCAAGCGCGTGAAAGGAAATCCTTCGCCCGTTCATAGGACCAGGCCGCGTCTCGAAATTCTTTGGAAAACAGTCCCGTCAGGGTGTCCCCAAAAAATACCGTGGAAAACAACATGATCATCAGAGCCAGCAAAAAATTTGGCATCGCCAAGCCCAGGTAGCTAACAAACCGCAGGGAATTGTTTAGCGTCGCGTTGTTTGAAGTAGCCGAGATGATGCCAACAGGGATGGCGATCACATAAGCCACCAACAGCGAGGTCAAACAGATGCCTAGGCTAATCCAGAATTTCTGGCCCAAAAGCTGGCTAATATTGACGCGCAGTATGCAGCTATCGCCGAAATCACCCTGGAAAGCATTGTAAATCCAATTCACCCATCGGGTGACATAAGGTTTGTCCAAACCCAGACGAATGCGTTCTGCTTCAATATCTGCAATCGAGATACCCATACCTTGTGTGTTCTTGAAGGCCAGGTAGCGTTCGGCGCAATCACCGGGAACAAGTTCCATCAGAGAAAACACGATAAAGGAAACCATGATCAGGGTGAAGATCGCCAACAATGCGCGAATGAGTGCAAACCGTGCAAATTGCAGCATGAGTGACCGCTCCTCTGAAGCTTTTTTCCACCGGGCATTTTGCCCTGTTCGGAAGTCATTTTTTGGTGGCTACGGGCGGCGATAGCGCCGCCCGTAGCAAATTCATTCTGAACGGCTGTTGGCTATTCGTCCAGGAACCACTGAGTCGCCCGGTACGGATAAGTCCGGTAGTACTCGTATGAAGCCGTCTTGAACTGAATTACGTTCTTCAGCGCGTTGCGGTGATAAATCGGCGACGGTGCCAATACCGTTCCGATGAACAGTAAGTTGCCGGTCATGTTGGCAACCAAACGTTCGCCCAGCGCATCGGATTCAGCCGTGCCCACAGGCGTCGACTGGAACGCATTGATGTCGGCTATCAATTGCTTCACAAAGTCCGGCGGCTCAACACCGCTGGCGCCTTCTGAATCAATCCACTCAGCCCACAACATACCTTGACGGTGGCCAAAGTAGTTTTCAAACGGTGGCACCCACAACTCGTTGTTGCCCAGGATGATCGCAAGTGGTTGGCTTTTTTCCCACATGCCGACATCAATTTGGTTCGACGATGCTTGCGAGCGATACTCATCCGGCGTCACTTCCTTGACCGCTGTTCGAACACCCACATCGGCCCATTGCTGACCAACAACTTCGACAATCTGGCCATCGATGCCCTGCACCGCAAACTGCATGTTCAGGACGATCTTGTCGCCGTTTGGCAACTCACGGAAACCATCGCCGTCGGTGTCCACCATACCAATCTCGTCAAGCAAGGCTTTCGCACCATCGGGGTCATACTCGGTGGCAAACGTAACCCACTTTTCATCAACGAAAGCAGGTGTTGGTGAGAAGCCGATATACTGCCTGACGACGCCGAGTCCGAAATTGGCAATTTCGTTGATCTCTTCGCGGTTCATTGCAATCGACATCGCCTTCCGGAACCGTAAATCACCAAACACCGCCCGCTTGCCCGGATCTTCTGACGTCATGTTGAACGAAAACACCCCGTTGATCGAAATCGCAGGACGCAATTCAACCGTATAGTCGCCCTTTTCCTGGTTGTCCAACAGTAGCGGAGCCGCGCTCAGCCCTAGCGACTGCGCTTTATAGTCAACTTCCGCGTTCACCAGTTTCAGAATACGAATTTCGTTTTCGTTAATGTAGAGTTCGTCCTGTTCACTAATATAAGGTAGCTGATTACCTGCAGTATCCACTTGGTGAAAATAAGGGTTAGCCACATAATGGCGCCCTTCGGTGGTGTCGGATATGGCCAAATGGCTTTCCAGCGTGGGCACCACATCCTTGGGCAGAGCGGCCACCTTGGCCGGGCTGTTCAGCAGCGGCGATGGCGTGTCGGTCCAGTCCGAGTTACCGAAATATGCAGACAGAACCGCATAGCCATCATCAAACCCGGCGGCCTGCGCCAGTGCGTCGGCACCGTCATTCAGTTCCGGATCCCACAGCGACAGGAAATGCTTGGGCTGAAAGCCCTGGGCAAACGATGTGGCAAAGTGTGCCAGCAAGCCCGGCTTGGGCGATGGCAGGTTGAACACCACCGTCTGCGCGTCCGGTGTATCCACCGTCATCCGCTCGCCACCCACCAGAACATAGTCGGCCGTCTTGGCGAAGACATTTGGGTTTAGCGCCAGATTGTCATACCAGTATTTCACATCTGCGGACGTAAACAGCGCACCGTCAGACCATTTGTGGCCTTTGCGCAGGAAGAACGTCAGCTGGGTGAAATCATCATTCCAAACCCAATCCTTAGCGATGTTGGGCACAATCGTCTGAAGATCATCTGAATAGCGCACCAGATTCACATGGCGCATTGACAGGAAATCGGATGTGCCCGCTTCCGTTGCGTTCGACAATGCATCGAACGTGCCACCATATTTACCGACTTCGTTATAAGGCACGACGACAAGCGGTTCGGTCGGAATCCGAGAAGCAAGATCTGGCAACGCACCATTGCCACGGATGCGCGCGTTATTGGCTTCTGCGGCAGGATCACCCTGGAATTCCATTTTGCAACCTGCGGCGGCCTCAAATACCGACAACTCATATTGCTGACGATATTTGCCTTCCGCGACGCCACCAGTATCTGCAAGCGTGATGCCGGCACAATTTGCGCTGGCAACGCTTGTAAACGCAAACAGCGCCACCCCTGAATAGAGTATTCTTTTCATTTTCTTTCCTCTCTGTTGATCAATTGTTCTGATTGCGAATTCCTCAGTCGACTTGTTGCGGGCCAAATTAATGACACGCATGATTGTCGCAAAGATACGTAAATTACCGAACTTAGCCGTGCATGTTTTTGTGGCATCGTGCTTTCGGTCCCCCCGGGCCGCAACTATCTATTGTCAAAGCCGATTCTGTCAATTCATGAATATGGTTTTTTTTG
>CAXMPY010000047.1:0-13870 GCA_964195275.1 uncultured Paracoccaceae bacterium | reverse complement strand
GTGGTGCAGAGGTTCGCAAGAACCCGAGCAACTGGACCAAAAAGCCCGCAAGGGTGGACAGGATCAGGAAGGCGTCAGGATGTACCGCAAGGTACGATGCAAAAAGACCGCGTCTTTAGCACCTGGCGCCTTTTCCTATGGCACCACAACTATTTGATATACCACAGAAAAAGCAACGGGACCCGTCTGCTTTCGCAAATGAGCCCCGCCTTCAGCGTCAGCTGATGCAATACCGCGTCGTAGCACCTGTGCCTGCACAGATAACCGGGGCGGCGCGGCAGATCAACTAAATGTTGATGTTGATTTTAGAAATTCCGCTATATTTGCCACAAATCAATAAATGTAGCGCGCTGCAAGGTTCTGCAGGCTGTAAACGCCTTGATCTATTGCTGCTGCCAACTGTTCAGCAACTCAAACACTTGATCCCGTTGCGATAACACCAAAAGCAGCGCAACATCTTGTGACTGCAGCATTTTTATTATTTCTTTGACACCTTCTAACGGTGATGATGCGGCGAGGATCTGTTCCTTTTTCAGACCATAGGCCAGGCAAGTATCTGCGATCAGCTGGGATATTTCACCGGTTTCCCGGCCGCGTAAATATTCGGGCAGCTCGGCTGCCACAACAAAATCAGGGTTGAGTTTTAGGGCAGACTGGGTCGCATCGCGGATATCCTGATCAGAGCGATCGCCAGCGTGGCTGAGCAGCACAAATCGACGTTGCGCCGGGATCGCGTTGATGGCTTCGGCGACGGCGGTAATTGAATGGGGATTGTGGGCAAAATCAACAAATATCCGAGCATCGTTATGGGTAAATTCGTTAAAGCGCCCAGGGTTATCTGTGGGGTCACTTTTGAAGCCCGATAGCCCGGTTCTTATGGCGCTATCGTCCAGACCCATCGCGCGCGAAACGCAAACCGCCGCAAGTGCATTAAGGGTGTTGTATTTCGCGGCGCCAGCCAAGGTGATCGGAATATCTTTGACCAAGATGATCGGGCGCGATTGCTGCCCGTCGAAATAGACAATCTGGTGATCTTCCACCCAGGCGCACGGATTGTTGTTGCTAAGGGCCTCGGTAATTTGCGGCGTGTTTTTTTCAAGCGAGAACCAGCAGATGGTGGCTTGGGTCCTGCTGGCTTCACGCCTGACATAGGGATCATCGGCGTTCAAAACTAACACACCATCGCGGGCCAAAGCACGGTGCACGGCAAATTTTGCGCGCGCCAGTTCCTGAACCGTATTCACACCGTATTGCCCCAAATGATCCGCCGCTACATTGGTGACCACCGCCGCGCGCGCCTGCCGAGTTGGCAGGCCACGGCGTAAAATACCGCCGCGTGCCACCTCAAGATACGCCATCTGCAGGCGGGGATCGCGCAACAACAGACGGGCACCGCCAGGGCCGGAAAAATCCCCGCGCTCAAGTATCTTGTCACCAACCCGGACGAAATCAGTTGACGTCAAGCCAGATATCTTGCCGGCAGCCCGTGCAATTGCAGCGCAAAGGCGGGTGGTTGTAGTTTTGCCATTCGTGCCGGTTATCAGGGCAATGGGGATATTGTGCAAACTGTCCCAGGCCACGTCTTGGGCGCGCGGCAACTGGTTTACCGGCCAGGTCCTGGAACCGGTTCCGTGGCCCAATGATACTTCATCATCGTCGCACAGCGCTTCAATGCTCTTGTTCAGACTGGCTGTTAAAATTTCGAGCAACGCCGGGTTGGCTTCGCGTGCCATGGCCGATTTTAAGTCGTGCACCATGTCTTCTAGATTGCCTGCTTCGGCTGATAAAAGTTTGGCGGCACAAAAGTGCCAAGCGGTCTGAACGACGAAAATAGCAGAATATAACTGATCCATCGGCGCTGAAATTGCCAGATTAAAACCGCCGTCAAACTGGCGTTCGGTGATCTGTTGGCTTTGCCAGCCTATGGCATCCAAAACGACACGCGCATTTTTGTGCCACAAATCAACAATTTGGTCAGGGTTTATATCGTCAAACGATAGTTGCAGTACTGCGCCGGCGTGGCCCCATAACAGGCCCGGGCCGGTCAGGCGGCGACAATCTTCGACGAACAGATGATCAGCGGTCGGCATTTGAATATCAAGTGCGTCTTCAAGATCTTCTATAGAATCCATTCCCAAGCGCCCCTTAGTCACCATCCTCATCTGTGTTTCTTGCCAGACGGACACCGCGTTCGTCCCGGATCAAATTTTCGCCATAACCTGCCAGTTCTTCCAACGCAAAACCGGCGGGCTTGGAAACTGCTGTGGCTGGCGCAGTGTCTTCTGTCTGCGCCACATCGTTGAAATAGATGATTTGTTTCCAGCAGCGGGCGCTGTCGTCGCCAAGGATGACCAGCAAATCGCCGTCTTGGGCCATGTTTAGCGCGTGATCAACTGCCTTGACCTCATCCGGGATGACGGTAATTGCGGTTTCTGAAACACCATTGGCGATCAGGCCCTCTTTTAGCATCATTGGTATTTCATCGTCACCGCGTTTGCGGCGGTTATCGTCAGCTTTGCAAATATAATGGTCGAAGTTCCCGGCCAATATACGCGTAGCCTCGAACACATCTTCATCGCGCCGGTCGCCGGGAACAGCAACTACTATTATTCTGCGCGCGGCCACCTCTAACCGACTAGCCAGATCCGAAATCGCGTTGATCGCTGCCGGGTTATGGGCGTAGTCCAAAATGACCTTGAATGGGTGTTCATCAAACACATTCGTGCGGCCCGGTGCCTGAAAGAAACTGGTGTCAAATGTGCGCAACCCGTGGCGAATATTATCTAAATCGGCCCCGAAACAAAATGCCATCGCGGTGGCAAACATGGCGTTTTGCACGTTATACATTGCCTTGCCTTCCAGCGTCGCCGGAACCAGATGCGACCATAGAATAGGGATATGGGTGCCGTTGTCATAGATCGTGATCATGTCGCCGTTCATGCCTTTTTCCAGCACCACAGCTTGGCCACCGGCCTGAATATGTTCCTTAACCAGCGCATGTTCGGAATTCATGGTAATGTAGCAAATTGCATCGGATTTGGCGAAATCCGCCATTCGCAGGCAATTGATATCGTCAGCATTCAGCACCACGG
This sequence comes from uncultured Paracoccaceae bacterium, assembly GCA_964195275.1. Lineage (GTDB taxonomy): Bacteria > Pseudomonadota > Alphaproteobacteria > Rhodobacterales > Rhodobacteraceae > NVTR01. The sequence goes on along the minus strand of CAXMPY010000047.1, from coordinate 10,778 downwards.
TTTCGGTTGCGGATTCAATGACTACGCGTTTCACCACCGCCAGTTCTTCGACCGTGTTGATCCCGCGCAGACCCAGATGGTCGGCCGTCACGTTAAGACAGGCCGCCACATCGGATCGTTGATACCCCAGTCCGCTGCGCACCAACCCGCCGCGCGCGGTTTCCATCACTGCGAAATCAACCGAAGGGTCGCGCAGCACGATCTGCGCCGATTTAGGGCCGGTCATGTCGCCCTTGACGCTAAGCTTGCCATCAACATAAACGCCATCGGTCGATGTCATGCCGACAGTCTTACCGCTGGTTTTCATGATATGGGCCAACATACGCGACGTTGTCGTTTTACCATTAGTACCGGTGATCGCCGCTATCGGGATGCGAAATTCCGACCCAAGGGGAAACAACATTTCAATCACTTCACCGGCAACGTCGCGCGGGGTGCCTTCGCTTGGGGCGACATGCATACGGAAACCCGGGGCGGCGTTGACTTCTACAATTGCGCCGCCAATTTCCTTGTAAGACCTGGAAATGTCGTCAATCAGAAAATCGACCCCCCCCACATCCAGACCCACCGCCATAATCGCGCGTTCGGCCATATCGCGGTTATCGGGATGCACAACATCCGTCATGTCAATGGCGGTACCGCCCGTGGAAAGATTTGCAGTCGAACGTAAATACAATGCTTCACCCTCGGTCAGCACAGTATCTTCGGACACGTCGGCCTCGGCCATTAGTCGACGCGCTTGATTGTCCAGTTCCAGATTGGTCAGCACCTTTTCATGGCCAATGCCACGTCGGGGGTCACTGTTTACCGCTTCAATCAGCTGGGTGATTGAAAGTTTGCCGTCGCCAACCACATGGCCCGGAACCCGCTTGGCGACCGCGACCAGTTTGTTGTTAACCACCAGCATCCGGTGGTCAAACCCAGTGACAAAACTTTCCACCAAAATCGCGCGGCTTTTGGAATGTTCTTTTGCTTCGGCAAAGGCGGTTTCAACGTCTGCATCGGTGGTAAGATTTATCGTCACGCCGCGCCCATGATTGGCGTCAAGTGGTTTCAACACAACCGGATGGCCAATTCGGCGCGCGGCCCGTGCGGCTTCGCGGGCGCTAAAGACCATGGCCTGTTGCGGCACCGGCAGGCCCAGATCGTTCATCAGATTATGGGTATCTTCTTTGTCACACGAAATTTCGACGGCGATGTGGCGAGTTTCGCTGGTGATCGTGGCTTGGATGCGTTGCTGAAACATACCGTGGCCGAACTGAACCAGCGAATAATCGTTCAGTCGAATCCAAGGGATGTCGCGCTCTTCTGCGGCTTTGACCAAGGAACCGGTCGAAGGGCCGAATTCACGTCTTTGCGCACTTAGAACGTAGGATTTCAGTTCGTCGTCCCAATCAAAATCGGGGTCGAATTTGTAGTCCAACAGCGGTTTCATTTTAGTGGGCAGCAAATGCATCAACAGGCGCAATGCCAACTCACCTGCGGCCAGGCCGACATCACGCTGACCGTAGGCATAAACCATATTGTATTGCCCAGGCTCACCGGTGCCACGGGTGCGCCCAAAAGTGACGCCAGTCCCCGCCATTCCCTGGATTTCAAGGGCGCAATGTTCCATGATATGACCCATCCAGGTGCCCTCGTCCTCGCGCAACCGGCGGACAAAACCACCCGGTACGCGGTGCGAACACCCATGTTCGACCAGCCCCGGCAACGCGGCAATCAAAGCATCGATAAACCCGGTGCCAATTTTTGCCGACGGCCAATCTTCAAGTGCACCAAGATCAACAACATGGCGTATTACCGGAAAACTCGCCCAGACATTCGGGCCGACAAACACATTGGTCGAGACTATTTTCATGGCTACTTCCTTAGTTCACGTTTGTGTCCCGGTACTTTCGGACGTCACCGTTAGGTTACAAAAACTAGCATGTTCGTCAGGCGGGTAGGCATGACGACTGGTCAGGTCATAACGGCATCCCTCACCCATCACGTCAACACGCAATCCAAGCAGGCTCAGGGCTTGGCCTTCGCGGGCTTCCCACATTGACGAATGGGTCAAATGGCTGGCATCCACCACGGTTACCGTTCCGCTGCCGACCACTTCCAACAGATTGTCTGGGCCAATGAAGGCGGCAGTATCTTCGTCAATGCCTAAGCCGATCAGAAACGGGTTGAACGACGATGCGGTCAGCAGGCGCCCCAGCCGGTTTCGCTGGGTGAAGTGTTGATCGATGATCACCGAATTGGTTAGTCCCAAACCAGGGGCCAGGCTGGTGGCACCCTGTGCCGGTGCGCTGTTGCTGTCACCTCCTGCAATCATATGTTCTGACATGATCGCGGCGCCAGCAGACGTGCCAGCAATCGGCACGCCGATCGCGTTTTGGCGGCGGATTTTTTGGGCCACCAAAGTGCCGCCAAGGATTGTCGACAGTCGCAGCTGGTTGCCGCCGGTCAGAAAAATTCCGGTGGCTCGATCAAGCATCTCTGCAAACTGCGGATTATCGCAATCTGCACGGCGCGATATCGGTAAAAATTCGACTTTACCGGCCCCAAGGTCGGAAAATATCCGGTTGTAGTCTGAACCGGTTTCTTCAAGCTGCGAAGCCGTCGGGATCACAATGATGTCGGCATTGGGTCCGCCAGACAGTTCGACAAACTTACGGTGAATTTGCATTTCTTTGGCCCGGTCTTCGCCGCCGCCAATCGGGATGATAAATCCGCGATCAATCGTATCCGTTAAGCGTGCCGGGCACATGGGCAAAATATCCTTTTCAGACCTGTATTTATACATCTGCAAAGCGCAGGGCCATCAATGTTTACCGGTCCAATAACTTTTACCATTATGACCGGCATTTTCCATCGTTCATGTGACATAAATTCGTCGACCTTAGAATACCCGATCTTGGGCGCGTTCATTTAAGATTTGGTGGTGCTGGAAATATCGGTATCGTGACAACAGATGGGACACCCGCACCACCCTGCAATACTGGATATTGGGGTGTTACGACCATTGGTTCTTGGCTGTCCGCTACTTTGGGGCAAACAAAGATCTGATGTCCAGCCAGATATCCTTTATCGGGTTGGCATCGGCAATCGGGTGGCCAAATTTTCGTTCTGATTTGCGCATTTCGTAACCTGCATAAATACCTGCCAGTATGTTGCCCGCAGCAAGGGCGATCAGTATTGCTGTGACGTTGAAATAGGAAGCGATCCAAAGCGGTGGGACGGTGAATAACAGCGTTTTCACCAGCATCAGCCGCAGCGACAACAGGGGCAGTTGCAAGCCGTTAAAGATGGCCGATGTCACATTCAGGATGCCGTAAAATCCGTAAGAAAGTGCGACAATGCGGAAATAGAATGTGACAAACCGGATAACTGCCGGATCTTCACTGAAAATTGCCGCAATTTGCGGCCCTAACAGTGCCAATACCACAAAGATGACAATACCCATGTAGATTGACGCTTTTCCGGCAAAAACAATCGCAGTGTCGATACGATCATGTTCGCCAGCACCAAAATTCTGCGCGACAAAGGGCGTTATCGCCATGCTCACGGCAAATATGCCGATCAGCGCCAGCGCTTCTATCCGGCTGGCAACGCCAAATGCTGCCACGACTTCGGCACCAAAGCCGGCCAAAAGGAAGGTTGTGAACATCGCTGTTGCGGGCACCAGCAATTGCATCGCGATCGTTGGCAGTGCCAGTTTGAAGATATCTCTGATACCCTGCCAAATCGAATTAATGTGGCCAAGGACGGCAAGGCCAATCAGCCCTTTTTGCAGTAAAATCATCAGCATGCCGATGGAAAAGAAAACAAACGACATGGCCGTTGCCACTGCAGCGCCTGTCAGGCCCAATTCTGGGAAAGGGCCGATGCCGAAGATCAAAAGATAGTCAAAGATCAGTTTAATGACGCCGGCGATGCCAAAGATAATCTCGGTCAGAAACAAGGTGCCAGTTGCCCGCGCAACACCGCTGCCGACGATACCAAATACCAAAAACGGGAAGCTGAGATAAAGAATGCTCATGTAATCATTGATCAAAGGCAACACCGTTGCGTCCGCCCCAAGGCCGCGAAACATCGGCCCGATGGCGGCGCGGGCAACCAGGCTGCCACCAACCGACAATACGATACCGATCAGCAAGGATACCGTTGCGATTTGCCGGACTTTTTCGGCATCGCCAGAACCGGCCGCCTTGGCCACAACGGACGAGACGCCAACTGAGAGACCGATAAACACCGAGATGAACAAAAATTATGCTGTCGAAGAAAACGCGAGTGCTGCCAACTCGTTGGATCCCAACTGCCCGACAAAGCATGTATCCACGATCTGGAACAGAAACGTCGACATCATGCCCAAACTGATCGGGGCGGCCATTTTGAACAGTATCTTGTTGACGGGGTCGTCGATCAGGCTGGTGTTGGCGCTGGCTATAATTGGTTCCTTAAGAATTGAGTATATTAGCCGTGACGCAGGAAGATCGGTATAATAATCTCTTCCTCATCGGCGATATGCCGGCCCATGATTTTTTCTAGGGCGCGGATGTTTTTGTAAAGTTCAGCAAGTGCATCCGTCGAAACGCCTTTTTGGGTCAGCGTATCAATCCCTGCCTCTGCACCTTGCAGGGCTGCGTCCAACACTTTGTGATCCTCATCCAGCAAGGCAAAGGCGCGGTCCATCCCAGGGAAAAGCCGTTCGAATTGCGGGAAATAGCCGTGATCTTCGATCTCGTGATGGCCGTGCGCAAAATTGATCAGACGTTTGCTGCTAGCGATCAGATTGCTGCCACCCATAGCCTTTGCAACGTCCAGGGGTGGTCTATCCAGCAGGTTTTCCAACGTTCTGGCGGTCTGATGAGTTCCGTCCAGAAGCTGTCGGTGAATATTCATGAAAAAGCGCGCTTTTCCTGCATGGCGCGGGTGTTTTTCCCAATCAGTTTGCGCTTCTTCCAGCAGCGTTGGACGGATTGCGCTTGGCAACCCGTCCCGTATGGCCACGTGATTTGTGGGCAGTTGATAGTCGATCAACATCGGTTAGGCCGCCAGTTGTACTTTGGGCAGGTTCCTCTGATTTTCGTGCACGTTTAGCACTGCTGGGTCGGCGGCAAGTTTGCGAACAATCCGGTCGATGTTCTTGTATTCCGACCTTGGATTATCAAAGCCGTATGCCCAGTTTGCCATTGGGTACAGGAACGCGTCGGCAACGGATTTTCTGTCACCAACCATCCAGTCGCGACCCTCAAGGTGTTGATCAATTTTTGTCAGCGCTTTGTCGACCAGCAGCTGAGCCGCGGCTTTGACAGCATCATGCCCGTTTTCGTCTGTGGTAAACCGCATTGGCATGAAATAGCGCCAGAAATAGGGGTGCAGCGTGCCCGAAATATAGACCAACCATTTATGCAATTCGATCCGGTTAGCCGTTCCAAAGGCTGGGCCGATATTTGCGTCTGGGTTCTGGTCAACCAGATACAGCAAGATTGCCATGCCTTCAGGTAAGATCAGGTCATCGTCGACCAGCGTCGGCACAACGCCCGATGAATTGATCTTCAGGTATTCGGGCGATTTCATCGCGGCAAAGTCAGGTTGCTCGATCGTGAACGGTTTACCGATCCAATTCATCGCGATGTGCATCGCGGTAGCGCAAGTGCCGGGTGCTGAGTAAAGTTTCATTTTGTGTTCCATTTTTCTGGGGTAAAATATTCATAAGTAGCGAGTGGTTCGGATCGCCCAAGATTGGGCGACGCCTAAAACGACGGTCTTGGCGTCAGATTTATTGATCAAGAAAGCTCCAGTTTTGCAGGGCCAGCCAGTCGGCGTAGTTCAGCCAGGCAACATCTGCGAAATCACAGTGCAGGGCGGGGATATCGGCGGAATAGCCAACCGCGTCAAACCAGGCGAACATATCCGCCATGTCGCCGCTTTGCTCGCGCAATCCTTCTGCCGGAAAACCCTGGTAGCTGATCGTCTTCCCGGTGGCTTTGGAAATTTGGGCAACGGCCTGTAAGTTTGTCAGCTCGTCACCGGCAAAGTCATAACGGTCGCCAAAGACAGTCTGCCCACGTTCGATTAACACTGCACCGAAATCACCGATGTTTTTGACAGCTATTTGTTGCAGTTTTCGGTATTCGGGCAACCCAGCGGAAACTGAACCCTGTTTTAGCGTTGGGATTGACCAAGGCGCCAGCAGGTTTTCCATGAAGAAAGCAGGGCCCATGACGGTGGAAGGGGTGTCCAGGGTGGCCAGGTGTTTTTCGATCTCGTATTTGCCGTCAAAATGCGCGACGCCGGTGTTTTGGTCAGCACTGCCGACAGTCGAAAACACGATGTGGCCGATCTTGGTGGCATCAAGCGCGTTGACCAGCGTTTTGCCCTGTTCGATCTCGCCCTGGGTACCGACTTCGAATGAGGTCGAGACTGCAAACGCACTGTCGGCTCCGGTGGAGGCGCTGACAATCGATGCCGCATCGCCGTATTCGCCCTGGCGCACATCGACACCCCGTGCGGTTAGCGCCTTGGCGGCGTCGGAACTTGGATTTCGTGTTATCGCGACAACACTGTGGCCGCGGCTTAGCAGTGCATCGACGGCAGCGCCGCCCCGGGCACCGGTCGCGCCGACAACCATAACTGTTTTTGACGTCGACATTTTGTGTCTCCTTTAACTATTTGCTTCGTGGACGTGGTCTGCGATCAGTTCGGCGACGGACGGGCCGGGGCCGACAAGTTCAAGCACGTTGCGGTCGGGATCGCGGATAAAGATGGTCTTGGTGCCCCGAAATTCACGGCGCCCGGAAATGGCGATGCCATGTTCGGTGATAAAGGCCTCGGTTGCTTCGGCGTTCTTCATTTTCAGCGCCAGATGGGTGATGCCCGGGTATTTCGGTTTTTCATCCATCAGGATGTTTTCACCGGGCTTTGCCGTGGCTGGACCCAACAGGTTGATGTTGATCCCAGAAGGGTGCAGCATGACCAGCGGATGCCCGGCGTCATAACCGCCATCAGCGATCATTTTGAACCCAAGCAGTTCATAAAAGGCGATAGAATTATCGCGGTCGCTGATGCGGATACCGATGTGGTCGAAATTATTTATCTCAAGCATGTTGCTCTCCTGAATGTCTGCGGTGCTGGTAGGTGGCTAGTGGCCGATTGTCTTTCTTGCGTTCAATATGTACCTATGATCAGATCGCCACAAGATTGCTAAATCACACAACAGCTGTCCACTGAGGTCACATGCCAAGTACAGATCGAATGCGCGAATTTCTTCAGGTTGTCCGGGCGGGCAGCATTTCGGAAGCGGCACGGCAACTTGGGTTGCCCAGGGCGACGCTAAGCCGCCGCATGTCTGCGCTAGAGGCGGAATTGTCTGTGCGTCTAATTCATCGACGAACGACGCGTTTGGTGCTTACGTCGGCAGGCAAATTGCTGGAACAACGTGCCAGCCGTATCGTTGCGGATGTGGATGAAGCCTGGGCCGCCGTACGCCAGCTGGACGATGTACCACGCGGCCTGCTGCGGGTATCGATGACGGGGCCTTATTTTTCCGATCTTTTTACCGAATTACTGTGCGACTACCCCGAAGTTCAGCTTGAGGTTCAATCAACAACCCGGCACGTGGATTTGTTGGCCGAAGGGGTCGATGTGGCGATGCGCATTGGCGTGATCAAAGACCCGGAACTTATTGCCCGCAAAGTGCATTCGGATCGATTGATGGTTGTTGCTTCTCCTGCCTATCTGGATTGGCGGGGCACCCCGACCAAAGTTTCTGATCTGAGCAAACATGATTGCATGGTCAGTTTTTCGGGTGAATGGGTCCCCAGCAAATCATGGCCTCTGTTAGCTGGCGGTTCTGTACGCATTTCGGGACGATTGGCCGCAAATGAAATCGATTTGACGCGAAAAGCAGCAATTGATGGATTGGGCCTGGCCCTGTTGCCATCTGCTGTGGCTGCCGAAGATTTAAAATCGGGTCAGTTGGTGCCGGTTTTGCAGGATATCGTTGGCGCTGAAATTCCGATTAGTCTGGTCTACGCCGACCGGGACTACATTGAACCAAAGGTTCGCGTGTTTGTTGATCGGGCGGTGAAAGTGATTTCAGAGGAAATGCCGAAACCCTACAGTCGCAAAACATAATCGAACCCGAACAAAGATATCGTGGTGGGCCATAAAAAGAGCCGCGCGATGGTTGATCGCGCGGCCCGGTATTATCGGTAATGGTGGAACTTAACTTTCGTCGGTTTCTGCTTTGGCGTCGTCGGCCGATGTTTCGTTTACAGATCCCTCAGGTGTATCGATCAGTTGATCGTCGTCCGCTGCTGCCGCACCGATATCGTCAAACAGTTCGGCAATCTCAAATTCGGCCTCGGCTTCGGCCTCGGCGGCCAATTCCTGAATGGATTTACCAGCGGCTTGAAGTTCGGCCTCGTCCGCAGAACGCGCAACGTTCAACGTAATCTCGGCGTCTACTTCTGGATGCAGAGATACAGATAAATTATGCAGCCCCAGTTCTTTGATCGGCCGGTTCAGCGAAATCTGTTTGCGATTAACGGTAAAGCCATTTTCAGTCGCGGCATCCGCTGCGTCGCGGGTGGTGACCGAACCGTAAAGTGACCCAGCGTCAGATGCCGTACGAATCACGACGAATATTTGGCCATCCAGTTTGTCGGCCAAACTTTGCGCTTCGGTCTTGGTTTCAAGGTTCTGGGTCTCTAGCTGCGCTTTGCGACCCTCAAACGATTTAATGTTTGCGTCTGACGCGCGCAGAGCTTTGCCCTGCGGCAGCAGAAAGTTACGGGCGTAGCCGGCTTTGACGGCGACAACGTCACCCATCTGGCCCAGCTTGGATACCCGTTCTAGCAGGATTACTTGCATGGTGGTCTCCTTACTTTACAGCGTACGGCAGCAGGGCGAGAAAGCGTGCCCGCTTGATGGCGCGCGAAAGCTCGCGTTGCTTTTTGGATGACACCGCAGTGATCCGGCTGGGCACGATTTTGCCGCGCTCTGAGATGTAGCGCTGCAAAAGGCGTGTGTCTTTGTAATCAATCTTGGGCGCGCTATCGCTGGAGAAAGGGCAGACTTTGCGACGGCGGAAAAATGGTTTAGATGCCATGGTTTAGCGTCCTTAATTCAAGCGTTTGATCAACGGCGTTCGCGGCGTTCGCCACGGTCACCACGTTCGTCGCGTTTTTGCATCTGCACGGATGGCAGTTCTGCATGGTCATCCACTTTGATAGTCAAAACACGCATCACGTCATCATGCAGTCGCATCAGGCGTTCCATTTCCTGAATGGCAGGTGCCGGGGCGTCAGAGCGCAGGTAGGCGTAATGGCCTTTGCGGTTCTTGTTGATCTTATAGGCCATCGTTTTGATGCCCCAGTATTCGTGATCAACCAGTTTCCCGTCATTGTCTGACAGCACTGTACCAAAATGTTCGATTAGGTCTTCGGCTTGCGTGTTGGACAGGTCCTGACGCGCAATAAAGACATGCTCATAAAGTGGCATGTTCGCTCCATCAATTCTTAGGCGCACTTCGCCGGGGGGCTATACCTTGCCGCGACCCACCCACGAGAGGTTGCGCACGTTCTTTGAAAAAAATGCGGCTAAGGAAGCGGCGTTATACGGGAATTGAGCTGACGATCAAGGATTATGTTGGCAACTTCGCGCCGATAAATGGTGAAGTTACCTTGCCCGAGCTTGCGCTAATTGGTTGTTGTGATATCAAGAATAATACAATTAAATCAACAGTTTACATGAATTTCAGGGCTTCTAAGGCTTGGTTTCCTTTCAAATTGGGCCAAATTGTTGCGACATCAGCGACCTAAAATGGTCACTATTACATCTTCAAATCTTGTCATTGAACAAAATCATAGGGTGAAAATCATGGGTACGAACGCCGAAAATAACGGCCCGGTGTTAAACGGTAGGCGGCAAAAGGCCGCAATTTGTATAAGTGATACCATATTGGGCTATTCAATCAGCAAGGGTGGTTCTGCCCGCTTGCGCGCAAATATGGGCGAAATGGCAGCGATTGTTGGTTGCCTGTTTTTCGGCGCCGCATCTTTTGGCCAATGGCTGATACCAAATTCAGCACTCGGGCCCGAGTTGCTGCAATTTAAGTTGTCGGGCACAATCATGTTTTTTGTATTTGCGGCGCTATTATATCTAATTGCACGGCGAGGACTGACCGTAGAGTCCCAGATTAACAAGAAAAATGCGACTTTGCGTATAGTTCGTCGAAATCGCGAGGGTGGTTCTATGGTTCTGGCACAGCATCGGTTTGCTGAAATTGACAGTGTTTTTATCAAACGGTCCAAGTCGGATTTTATAGCCGATCAGATGTTTGTTAGGATTAAATCCGGTAGCGCACCGTTATTGATTGCACGTGGTCCGGCACCTGAACTAGAGCCGTTGCTGGATCGCATCCAAAAGGATTTTCGAGGCCAGTTGAAAACCGCACCAAAACGGGCGCCAAAATTGGCTCAGGGCACTGCATCGGCTGGGCCACGCAGAGTTTTTGCCACGGGCTAAGCACCAGAGTATTGGAAATTCCAAAGTGCGGTCCTACGGGGCCGCCTTTGGCTTGTTGCGTCAGGCGTGATTGGCTACACCGGCTATAATGAAAACATAATCGACGGGGCAGGTATGGGGCGAGCATTCGTATTTCCGGGACAAGGTGCGCAGACGATCGGCATGGGGCTTGAGCTGGCACAGGCTTATCCCGCGGCTATGGGCGTATTTGAAGAAGTTGACGACGCGCTGGGTGAAAAACTATCCACGCTTATCTG
>CAXMPY010000046.1:0-13901 GCA_964195275.1 uncultured Paracoccaceae bacterium | reverse complement strand
CAGCTTGCCGAACTGTACCCGTTCCATGCCATAGCGAAGCCCGAGATCGAGCGCGGACTGAGCCACGCCGATGGCCCGCGCCGCTGTCTGGATTCGCGCCGCCTCGAAGGTCTGCATCAATTGCTTGAAGCCTTGCCCCTCGACACCGCCCAACAGGTTTTCACCACTGACGTGAAAGCCATCAAACGCCAGTTCATATTCCTTCATGCCGCGATAGCCCAAAATCTCGATCTCGCCGCCCGACATGCCTGCGGTTGGAAAAGGTTCATCTACTGTACCCGGTGTTTTTTCCGCCAAGAATATTGAAAGACCGCGATAGTCCTTGGTGTCAGGATCGGTGCGCGCCAGCATTGTCATGACATGCGTGCGCGCGGCGTGGGTGATCCAGGTTTTGTTGCCGGTGACTTTGTAGTCATCGCCGTCCTTCACGGCCCGGGTTCGCAAACTGCCTAGGTCCGAACCAGTGTTGGGCTCGGTGAAAACAGCTGTTGGCAGAATTTCGGCGCTGGCAATTTTTGGCAGCCAATGTTGTTTTTGTGCGTCCGTGCCACCGCCAAGGATCAATTCGGCTGCGATTTCAGACCGGGTGCCCAAAGATCCAACACCGATATAGCCGCGCGATAGTTCTTCGGACACCACCACCATTGACGCTTTGGAAAGGCCAAACCCGCCATATTCTTCGGGAATGGTCAATCCGAACACACCCATTTCCGCAAGTTCATCGAAAAGCGCCATCGGAATCAGTTTGTCCTTCAGGTGCCATTCATGGGCATTGGGAACCACACGTTCATCAGCGAAACGGCGGAACTGTTCGCGGATCATTTCCAGTTCGTCATCCAACCCGGTCGCGCCAAACGTTGCATGGGCCTGCCCATCCTGCATCAGCGCAACCAACTGGGTACGGGCAGCGCTGGTGTTACCGCGCCCAGTCAGGGTTTGGATTGCCGGTTCGTCCAAAGCATCGCTGTCGATACCGATGTCCCCTAGCCGGACGATTTCGCCTTGGCTCATTGGAATGCCGCCCTTTATTTGCGACAGGTATTCGCCCAATGCGATCTGGTGGATCAATTGTTCCATGTCGCCAAATCGGCCGTTTGATTGCAAGTTGTTCGCCCAAGCCTGCATCTGGGACAATGCAGCGCAATAGGTCGCCAACCAGGAATACCCATGTGTCGCCGACTGATTAATCTCCATCAATTCGTTGGATAACTTACCATCTTTGATTACTGTATCGCGCAGTGCCACACGCCCGTTTTCCACCAGTTTATCCAGCGCGGATAAAGCGGCAGTTCCAAGAGAAATCAAGTTAGGTAATATCGAAGATTGCATAGCGTTTCCAATAGCGGATTCGGGTCCGCATGTGGGTAAGCGCTTTGCACCTGCAGCGCAATAAAAATTCGGAAATTTGCCGATTTTTGAATGATAGTGTCGCGCCGGATTGGCCGTGTGGTCTAGGTGATGATCTGATACCGTGAGATCGAAACAGACAAGGAACAGATATTGCAGTTTCTAACAGCGGATATGGCGCCTGTTTTTCTGGTCCTTGCGGGTTTTGCCACCCTAGTTGCCGGATTCGTAAAGGGGGCTGTTGGCTTTGGGATGCCAATGATCTCGATATCGATCCTTGGGTCGTTTCTGGCACCCGAGGTTGCACTTGCAGCATTGATTGCGCCGACATTGATCAGCAATGGTTGGCAGGCATTGCGGGGTGGTTTTTATGCGGCGTGGCAATCGGTTGTCGCATTTAGATTGTTCATCGGTTCATTGCTGGTTTTCATCGCCCTAAGCGCGCAAATGGTCGGACGTATTCCGTCATCCCTGCTGTTTCTTGTCATTGGTATACCGGTCACAGTCTTTGCCGCGGTACAACTGCTTGGCTGGCAATTTTCGATCCCACCACAAAGCCGGGGTAAATTCCAAGTTATTTTCGGATCAATCGCCGGTATAATTGGTGGCATTTCCGGCGTATGGGGCCCACCAACTGTTGCTTATCTTACAGCCACCGATGTGCCAAAAAGGGACCATATCCGCGTTCAAGGCGTGGTGTATGGGTTGGGTGCCGTGGTGTTGTTCTTTGCGCATCTAAAATCCGGCGTGCTGAACGCGGCAACATTGCCCCTGTCATTGTGGTTGGTGATCCCAGCGATGATCGGAATGGGCATTGGGTTTAGCGTGCAGGAAAGACTGGATCAGGCAAGGTTCCGCAAAGCGACGCTTATCGTTTTAATCCTTGCCGGGCTGAACTTGTTACGCCGCGGTCTGACAATGTAATTTGACGATTAGGTCGACTTACCCGATCGCGACCGCGCGCACGTCGTCGTCAATATGGTCAGCATATTGGCCAAAATTACCGGCAAACATGTTGACCAGCTTTTTGGCTTGGCTGTCATAGGCTGTTCGGTCTTCCCAGGTGCGGCGAGGGTCCAGCAAGATATCGGCAACACCCGGAACGCTTTCAGGAACCTCAAAACCAAAATTTGGATCTTTACGGAACTTTGCTTCGGCAAGTGATCCATCAAGCGCGGCGGCCAACAGCGCGCGGGTTGCTTTGATTGGCATGCGTGACCCGGTGCCATAGGCGCCGCCAGTCCAACCAGTATTCACCAGCCAACAAGTTGCGCCGTGTTTGGCGATCTTATCGCGCAGCAAGTTGCCGTAAACTTCAGGACGACGGGGCATGAACGGCGCACCAAAACAGGTTGAAAACGTCGGTTCTGGTTCGGTTACACCCCGTTCAGTTCCGGCGACCTTAGATGTGAACCCCGACAAAAAGTGATACATCGCTTGCGCTGGCGTCAACCGGGCGATCGGTGGCAGAACGCCAAACGCGTCACATGTCAGCATAATGATATTCTTTGGATGGCCGCCAAGTGCGCTGGCCGAAGCATTAGAAATGTAGTCCAATGGATAGGCGCAGCGCATGTTCGCCGTCAGGCTGTCGTCTTTGAAATCAAGTTCCTTGGTTTCTTCATCGAAGATCATGTTTTCGACAACGGTGCCAAATTTGCTGGTGGTGGCGTAGATTTCTGGCTCGGCCTCGGCACTTAGGTTGATGGTTTTGGCGTAGCATCCGCCTTCAAAATTGAACGTTCCCCGATTTGACCAGCCGTGTTCATCATCGCCAATCAGATAGCGAGATGGATCAGCAGAGAGCGTGGTTTTGCCGGTGCCGGAAAGGCCAAAGAATATCGCGGTATCCACAGGGTTTCCGGGCGCATGATTGGCAGAACAATGCATGGGCATCACGTTCTTTTCCGGTAACAGATAATTTAGAAGTGAAAATACCGATTTCTTATTTTCCCCTGCATAGGCCGTGCCACCTATCAAAATTGTTTTCGCATCTATGTTGATCGCAATGACCGTTTCTGACCGGCAGCCATGACGTTTCGGATCAGCTTTGAAGCTTGGGCAATTGATGATTGTGAAATCTGGTGAAAAGCTATCCAATTCACGGTGTGATGGGCGGCGCAGCATGTGACGTATGAACAAGCCATGCCATGCCAATTCGGTGACGACCCGCACATCCAGGCGGTGTGCAGCATCGGCACCACCAAACAGGTCCTGAACAAACACCTCGCCGTCTTTCAAATGCGCCAGCATATCCGTGTGCAGCTGTTTGAAGGCGGTGGGCTTCATTGGTGGATTATTCTCCCACCAGATTTCTTCTTTTACCGACGGCGTATCCACAATGAATTTGTCTTTTGGCGACCGCCCCGTATGGGCACCAGTTGTAACCAAAAATGCGCCACCATTACCAAGCGTGCCTTCGTCGCGTTTCAGCGCCTGTTCGATTAATGCAGGCACTTCCAGATTGTAATATGCGTGCTTTAGGCCGGTGATACCTTGCTCTGAAACATCACAGGCTGGATTTACGCGCCCAATATTCATATTCTGTTGCTCCTGTACGGCGAATTCCGCCGAATTATTGATTGATCTGCTTGGCAGACATCAATCTGATCTAACGACGCGGAATCTGGCTGCTGACTTTGTATATATATCGCTGTTTCAGCTATAAAAAGCGCCGAAATAAGCGTTAGCGCAACCAAAATGACTTTAGCGCAATCAATGCTAGCGGATCAGGGGTCAATGGCCAACACTGAGGTATATTAGTCAATATTTACAGTTTATCGCCTTGGATTACCCCAAACGTAGCGAGTGATTCGCACTTAGTTGTTGATTCTAGGGTCCGGAAACGGGAATATGTCGAAAAAATAAAATGAACTGAGCAGTAAAAGGATACCTCATTATGTCGAGGATAGCACTGGTTGACGACGACAGGAACATCCTGACGTCGGTTTCGATGACTCTTGAAGCAGAAGGATTTGATGTCGAAACTTACAATGACGGACAGGCCGCATTGGATGCTTTCAACAAACAGCTTCCTGATATGGCAGTTCTGGATATCAAGATGCCGCGAATGGACGGTATGGATCTGTTGCAGCGGCTGCGTCAGAAAAGCGCAATGCCCGTTATTTTCCTAACGTCAAAGGACGACGAAATTGACGAAGTTCTGGGCCTGCGAATGGGTGCGGATGATTACGTCAAGAAACCGTTTTCACAGCGGCTGTTGGTGGAACGTATTCGCGCATTGTTGCGGCGTCAGGAAGCGATCGAAACTGGCATCACACCCGAGGGCGAAGAACACAAAATCATGAGCCGAGGCGAATTGCAGATGGATCCACTGCGCCATCAGGTGACGTGGAAAGGTCTGGACGTATCGCTGACCGTGACAGAATTTTTGTTATTGCAAGCGCTGGCGCAACGCCCCGGCTTTGTCAAAAGCCGCGATCAGTTGATGGATGTTGCCTATGATGATCAGGTTTACGTTGATGACCGCACCATCGACAGTCACATCAAACGTTTGCGTAAGAAGATGCGCATGGTCGATGATGAGTTTACGGCGATCGAGACTTTGTATGGTATCGGATACAGATATAACGAAGAATAATGGCATTCGCGTCAGGGGTAGACGTGCTGGAACAAAATTCCTCTAAAGGCGGCGATGTCGTCTTGGGCGACGATTGGATCGCCCCGCGGACAACCGGCAGCTCGGAAGTCCGCGCAAGTCGTGCGCGCCGTGGTCTGATATCCATCAACCGTTCACCCTTGGCCCGCAAGATTGTTACTTTCAACTTGATGGCGATGATCATTCTGGTTGCGGGTGTGTTGTACTTGAATCCGTTCCGCGACAGCCTGGTTTTGCAGCGCGAACGGGGCTTGGTCACCGAAGCTGAATTGATTGCGAATGTACTGGAAATTCAATTGCAATCAGAGGGGCTGACAGCACTCAGCATTGGTGGCCCCGTAAATCCAGCCAACACTTTGGCGCGACTTACGCTTGGGGCCGGGGTTGATGTCTATATATTCAACCAGAACGAAGATCTTGTGGCCTCAAGCTTAGGCACAAACCGGACCGCGCCAGACCCAGTTAACGGCCTAAACGACGACCAACAGGTTACCATAATAACGGGCTTTCTGAACACTGTATATGATGGCATTTCAGGACTATTGGCTCCTGAAAACCCGACAGTGATTAAGCGCGATCCGGAAGAACTGGTTCGCCAGATTGTACCAGACTCACTTGCAGGCAGTACTCAGGTGAGAACCGGGTTAAATGAAAAAGGTAGCACGATATTTTCCGTGGCAACGCCGATTAATCAAAATGGACAACCGGTTGGTGCCGTCGCTTTGCTGAGTGCCGCGGGCGAAATTGATTTACTGGTGAGCGCCGAGCGCGAGCAGGTTCTTCAGATGTTTATCATCGCATTGTTGGTGTCGATTGGACTTAGCCTGGTTTTGGCATCTACGATTGCCAATCCTCTGTCGGAATTGGCCGCTGCCGCCGAAATTGGCGGCGACAATAATTCGCGGCGGGTAAACCCGGGACGCGTGCGAATACCAGATTTGTCCGGGCGTCCGGATGAAATTGGCCGCCTGTCGGGCGCATTGCGTGGCATGGTTTCCGCACTTTACGAACGCATAGATGCAAACGAACAATTTGCGGCGGATGTGGCCCATGAGATCAAAAATCCACTGGCATCCCTGCGATCTGCTGTCGGAACACTGCGCGTGGCTAAGCGCGATGACCAACGTGGGCGATTGCTGGACGTAATTGAACATGATGTACGGCGGCTGGACCGGTTGGTCAGCGATATTTCTAATGCGTCGCGCCTGGACAGTGAGCTGGTCAAGGAAGAAGAAGAATCCTTTGATCTGCTGCATATGATGACCAATATCACCGACTATTTAGGCGACGATGCCAAAACAAAGGGTGTCGAATTCATTTCTGATTTGCCCGCGAATTCAATCGAAATTCACGGACTCGAGGCGCGCCTTGCGCAGGTTTTCGTCAATCTGATTTCAAACGCCATTTCGTTTTGTGACGAAGGTGACGCGATTCGCGTTTGGGCCCGCAAACGAGACAATCGCATCCTAGTGGTGGTCGAAGATACCGGCCCCGGCATTCCTGAACAGGCGTTGACCAAAATTTTCAACCGGTTTTATACGTCGCGTCCCGAAAACCAGTTTGGCAATAATTCCGGGCTGGGATTGGCAATTTCAAAACAAATTGTCGAGGCCCATGGCGGCGTGATCTGGGCCGAAAACATTCGCCCCACAGACGCCGGTATAACGTCGGAACCTTTGGGTGCGCGTTTTGTTGTTGGCCTACCGATTTGACCTAAACGACACTGCCAGACTTGATGTGCGATTTCGCATGTCTGGGAATTGGTAGTGGGATCCGAATTTGAAACTCAAACGATGCACGCAAGCTGCGTGGCGATCGGTGCGTTGTGTGTGTTGATTACCGGGTCATCCGGATCAGGCAAGTCCGCACTAGCGCTTGAATTGATGGCAAGAGGCGCGGTTTTAGTTGCGGATGACCGGACAATTCTGACGGACAGTGAAATTGGCGTAAAAGCGCGTTGCCCGAAAACAATTGCCGGAAAAATTGAAGCGCGCGGTGTTGGGATACTGGCCGCAGATTTTCAAGAAAACGCTGTTGTACGATATGTGGTTGATCTGGACCAAAGGGAAACAGACCGTTTGCCACATTCGCGCGAAATTTACCTGCTAAATCATAGTATCCCCTTGCTTCGTACGCCGGAAAGCCCACATTTTCCGGCAGCAATCATACAGATGCTTAAAGGTGGTAGGATCGCGTGATCGCAAAACAGAACGCTAAGGATACGGTTGGCCAGACTGACCAACGGCTGGTATTTGTGACCGGCCCCTCGGGTGCAGGGCGATCGACCGCCGTTAATGCGCTAGAAGATATCGGTTTTGAAGCGATCGACAATCTACCGCTATCATTGCTGAACAGGTTATTGTCAGGGCCGCCCATTGGCCGCCCGCTTGCGTTGGGTATCGACGTGCGAAACCGCGATTTTTCAGCCAATGGCTTCATCGAAGTTATTGACCGGCTCATCACTGATACCGGCCTGGCTGTCGAATTATTATACTTAGATTGTTCATCCGATGTCCTTATCCGGCGTTTTTCCGAAACCAGGCGTCGTCACCCGATGGCACCGGTGGATTCAACCGTGCAAGGTGTTGAACGCGAGTTGGATTTGCTGGTGCCGATACGGGCGCGGGCAAATTTCTTAATCGATACCTCAGAAACTAGCCCCCATGATTTGCGCGCAGAAATTGAAAACTGGTTTGGTGGATCGGCAGAAAAACGGTTGGCCATTTCCATTCAGTCATTTTCATACAAACGCGGCATCCCGCGTGGGGTCGATATGGTTTTTGATTGCAGGTTCTTGCGTAACCCGTACTGGGAACCAATGTTGCGCAAACTGGATGGTCGTTCCGATATTGTTGCTGCCTATATTTCCGAAGATGCGCGGTTCTTAGATTTTTTTACGAAAGTACATGACATGGCAGAAATGTTGCTGCCGGCGTTCGTTGAAGAGGGGAAGTCGCATATCGCCATCGCGTTTGGGTGTACCGGCGGTCAGCACCGTTCAGTTTTCGTTGCGGAAAAACTGGCGAATGCACTTGCAGCATCTGATTGGCAGGTGTCTATACGGCACCGAGAGCTTGAAAGGCAGGGCAATGGGGCCGGCCCTTCAGGTATAAGTGGTGAGGGCCAGACGTGATCGGAATCGTAATTGTTGCACATGGTGGATTGGCACGGGAATATATTGCCGCCGTCGAACATGTGGTTGGTAAACAATCTGGGATTCAAGCCATATCCATCGATGCAAACCATGATCGAAACCAAAAACAGTCAGAGATTTGCGCCGCCGCCGACAGTGTTGACGCTGGCGATGGTGTTGTCGTCGTTACCGACATGTTTGGCGGTTCGCCGTGCAATTTATCGCTTTTGGCCTGCAAGCCAGACGATCGCAGAATATTATTTGGCGCCAACCTGCCGATGTTGGTCAAGTTGGCCAAATCCCGCCACATCGACATCGACAAAGCCGTAGACGCGGCGAAAAGCGCCGGTCGCAAATATTTGGATAGTGTTGGTTGAACAATGAATAACGTGGTGAATGTCAAATTATGACCAGTCGTAACCTGATAATTATCAACGAAAAAGGTCTTCATGCCCGTGCCTCTGCCAAACTGGTAGAGGTGGTCGAAGCCCATGACGCGTCGGCGGACGTATCAAAAGATGGTATCAATGCCTCTGGTGATAGCATTATGGGTTTACTAATGTTGGCAGCGTCTCGGGGAACGACTATTGAGGTGGCAACCAGTGGCCCCGATGCAGAAAAACTTGCGGATGCACTTGAGGCTCTGGTAGCAGATCGATTTGGCGAGACAATGTAAGACCGGACAGGTATTTGCAGAACAGGACGAGGCGAAATCTTTGGTAGACAGCTATCAGGATCAGACGCTGCAACCGCAGCCAGAGGCACAAAAAAAATACGTGCCCTACGACAAGCGCAAGCTGTCCTATTCTGGTACGTTTACCGACCCGCGGAAGGTTTATTCAATTCGTGCGGTCGAATGGCTGACGGGCAAAATCCCCTTGCTAAGGCTGATCCGAAAATTTGAAAAATCTGGTGTCAAAGAGGGCCGCGAATTTTTTACTCAAGCCTTAGATTTTATGGGCATTGATCTGATTACGCCCCAGGCTAATGTCGATAATATTCCCGCGACTGGTCCGTTAATTGTTGTGGCGAACCACCCGCACGGTATGGTTGACGGCATGGTAATGGCCGAATTAATTGGCCGTAAACGTGAAGATTTCTTGATCCTGACAAGGTCCTTAATCAGTGGTGTTAAGGAAATCAGTCAGTTCATGTTGCCGGTGCCATTCCCCCATGAAGAAGATGCCCTGAACGAAGGGCTGCGGATGCGAAAAACCGCAATGGCGCACCTACAAAAGGGTGGTGTGATTATCCTGTTTCCCGCTGGTGAAGTGTCGTCTGCAAAAACGTGGTTCGGCCCGGCCATTGAAAGTGATTGGAATCCGTTCACAGCGAAAATGATCAATCGGTCGGGGGCTACCGTATTGCCAATATTTTTTCCCGGTCAGAATTCCCGCCTGTACCTGATTGCCGATCAAATTTCGGCGACGATCCGTCAGGGGTTGTTGTTGCACGAAGTTGTACATGCGTTGAATAAGCCCCAGCGCCCGGTGATTGGCAAACCGCTGGCGGCAGATGACCTGAAACATTGGGGATCAAATCAGCGCGGCTTTATGGCCTGGCTGCGGGATCACACGTTGGCCCTAAGTAAACATTAAACTAGCGGGTCGGTTTAGGTGGATCTTCGCTGTAGTCATAAAATCCCCGCTGTGATTTTCGACCAAGCCAGCCAGCCTCGACATATTTTGTCAGTAAAGGGCAGGGCCGGTATTTAGTGTCAGCCAGCCCGTCGTGCAAAACGTTCATGATCGCCAAACAGGTATCAAGCCCAATGAAATCCGCCAGTTCCAGCGGACCCATCGGATGGTTGGCACCCAGCTTTAGCGACTGGTCGATAGATTTCACCGATCCGACACCTTCATACAACGTATAAACTGCTTCATTTATCATTGGCATCAAGATACGGTTGACGATGAAGCCGGGAAAATCTTCGGCACTTGCGGCTGTCTTTTCAATCCGTTCGACAACTTCAGCGCAAGCATTGAATGTGGCCTCGTCAGTTGCAATTCCACGTATTAATTCAACCAGTTGCATTACCGGCACCGGGTTCATGAAATGAAAGCCCATAAATTTTTCTGGTCTGTCTGTACGTGAAGCCAGCCGGGTGATTGATATCGAAGATGTGTTTGATGTCAGAATGGTGTGGGGTTGAAGGTGGGGCAATAGGTCTTCAAATATTGCTGCTTTGACAGTTTCACGTTCTGTGGCCGCTTCGATCACCAGATCAGTCTTGCCAAGGTCACTAAGGGTGATGGTTGTTTGAATGCGCGCAAGTGTCGCATCGCGATCCGTTGCCGAAATTTTTTCCCGCGAAACCTGCCGATCAAGGTTCTGCGAAATCAATTCAACGGCGGCATCCAACGCGTCCTGACTGATGTCGTTCAGCAATATGTCATAACCCGCCAGGGCACAAACATGGGCAATTCCGTTGCCCATTTGGCCCGCCCCGACAATCCCAATTGCAGCAACGTTCATAGCTGATCCTTTCACCAACGTTGGCCCGACAATAGGCCCCAGCGAATTGGGGTTGCAAGGTGGCTGCACCGATAAAATTTGCAGAAAACCGTGCGTTTAGGTTTTTAGCAATCTCTGTCTGTAACCTTTGATTTGGGTGGAAACGGGGATGACCCGACAATGCTGCAGCGTGACATGATTGAAGGCCTATTGGGCGAAAATATTTATCTGGTGGAAATTGTCGCAACACCGGAAGAGATTGCCGCCGGGCACGAAAGAATGATCTTCACACCTTGGGAACAGGCCGCTGTCAGCCAAATGCTAGGCCCAATCGTGCATCAGAAAGCGGCCCGCCAGCCAAAAGACCGATTAGCGGCCACCTGATGGAATGGCCCGCCGGAAAAGGCGGACCAATATCACATTAACGGCGTTTACAGTTTTTCGATCAGTTCAGGCACGGCCTCGAACAAATCAGCGACCAGCCCATAATCAGCTACCTGAAAGATTGGCGCTTCCTCGTCTTTGTTAATCGCAACGATCACTTTGCTGTCTTTCATGCCGGCCAAATGCTGGATCGCGCCAGAGATGCCAACCGCAACATAAAGATCAGGCGCAACCACCTTGCCGGTTTGACCCACTTGCCAATCGTTTGGCGCATAACCTGAATCCACGGCTGCGCGTGATGCACCAACTGCCGCACCCAGCTTGTCCGCCAGTTTTTCGATCAGGGCAAAATCTTCCTCTGAACCGACGCCACGACCCCCGGATACCACAACACCAGCGCTGGTCAGTTCGGGTCGGTCACTGGCAGCGACCTTATCTTCAACCCATTCTGATAGGCCCGGATTGTCCGCAACTCCAATGTTGTCAACGCTCGCTGAACCACCGTCGCCCGCCGCGTCAAAGGTAGACGTTCGGATCGAAATAATCTTTTTGGCATCCGCCGATTTCACCGTCTGAACCGCGTTGCCTGCATAAATCGGACGTTCAAAAGTTGAGCCATCGACAACGCCCGATACATCCGAAATTATCATCACATCCAACAACGCCGCGACGCGCGGCAAGATATTCTTGGCATCCGTCGTCGCGGGGGCCACGATATGTTCGTAATCGGCCGCCAGTAACACAATCAGCGCCGCCGCCGGTTCTGCCAGGCGGTGCCCGTATACAGCATCTTCAGCACACAGCACCTTGGCAACACCGGCAATTTTGGCCGCGTCAGCCGCCGCCGCGCTACAGGTTGCCCCGCAGCACAATACCGTCACGTCACCCAGTGCCTGTGACGCCGCAACCGCCTTGGCCGTTGCATCGACAAACAAATCACCATCGTTAACTTCTGCGAGTAATAGAACAGCCATTATATTGCCCCCGCTTCTTTAAGTTTTTCGACAAGTTCATCCACCGAACCAACGATTTCACCGGCTTTACGGCCTTGTGGTTCTACGGTTGAAACGATTTGGAGTCGCGGTGTAACATCAACGCCATAATAATCAGGTGTCTTTTCATCCATCTGTTTTCTCTTGGCCTTCATAATGTTTGGCAGAGACGCATAGCGTGGTTCATTCAGGCGCAGATCGACGGTGACAATCGTTGGCATCTTCACTCTGATGGTTTGCAGACCGCCATCAACTTCGCGGGTTACAACCGCGCTGTCGCCGTCAATATCCAGCTCAGATGTGAACGTACCTTGCGACCAACCCAACAATCCGGCCAGCATTTGCCCGGTTGCGTTCATGTCATTGTCAATCGCTTGTTTGCCGGCCAAAACTAAACCCGGTGCTTCTTGGTCCACGATCTCTTTCAATATTTTGGCAACGGCAAGTGGTTCGATATCATTGTGAACATCATCGGTAGCCACAACCAAAATGGCCCGATCAGCCCCCATCGCCAGCGCTGTGCGCAAGGTTTCCTGCGACTTTTGCGTGCCAATCGACACGGCAATAATCTCGTCAGCTTTGCCTGCCTCTTTCAGCCGGATCGCCTGTTCGACCGCAATTTCGTCAAACGGGTTCATCGACATTTTCACATTGGCAAGATCGACGCCGCTGCCGTCCGCTTTGACACGAACTTTGACGTTATAATCGATCACGCGCTTGACGGGCACGATTACCTTCATAAGGCAGTCTCCTTGAAATTTCCGGGCCGCAAAGGCCAGCCTAACATCACTTGCGCGCTTGTTAGCGGACCATCGCAGCGGAAAACAGCCCAAAATCGACATGCGGGTTTTTGGTTACGTCGTGTTTTCGCTTTTGCAGTTCACTGCGTTGGTCATGGTCAGTGCTGCACGGGAGGCTTTCAAACCAGAAAGGCCCGCCAAAATGGCAGGCCTCTCCAAAACTAGCGCGATTTGCTATTTTTTCAAAGCTCCCGCGATTTCTTTCAAAAGATCGTTGTTGCTGGGGCCAGGATCTGCCGCCGGCGCTTTTTCTTCGGCCTTCTTGGTCTTGTTCACGGCCCGCACCAGCATGAATACCACCCAGGCGATGACCACAAAATTGATGATCGCCATGATAAAGCGGCCATAGGCGAATACCGCCGCGCCGGCTTCCTCGGCTTCGGTGATCGAGGCATATTCGCCGTCCCCCAACAATGCGTACAGGCTAGCGAAATCCACGCCACCCAGAAACAGACTGATGATCGGGTTGATCAGATCAGATACCAACGATCCGACGATCGCGGTAAACGCCGCACCAATGATGATCCCCACGGCCATGTCCATGACATTGCCTTTAGCGATGAAATTCTTGAACTCACTCAGCATGTATTAGTCCCCACAAACAGTTTCTTGCCGCGTCTGATCTGCGCGCGTGCGCACAGACCTTACCACAATAAATAACGCTGCCGATGCTTTTTTTAGGGGAAAAAATACCTATGTGTCACCTTCGGACAACACAGAAAGAACACTGATGAAAACGCTTGCCGATTTTCCCATTGCAAAAAAATGGCCCGCCCAGAACCCTGAAATCATACAACTTTATTCATTTCCGACGCCAAATGGTGTTAAAGCGTCGATCGCATTGGAAGAAATGGAACTGCCCTACGAAGCCCATAAAGTGAGTCTGTTTGGCGACACCACAACACCGGAATTTTTATCGCTTAATCCAAATAATAAAATTCCGGCCATCATTGACCCGCATGGTCCGGACGGTGCGCCTGTTGGCATTTTCGAAAGCGGCGCAATTTTGATTTATCTGGCGGAAAAGTCCGGAAAATTGTTGCCCAAGGAAACCGTTGGCAAATTCGCCACAATCCAGTGGCTAATGTTTCAGATGGGAAGTTTGGGCCCAATGCTTGGCCAACTTGGCTATTTCTATAAATTCGCTGGTGCCGAAATTGAAGATCCCCGCC
>CAXMPY010000045.1:0-13908 GCA_964195275.1 uncultured Paracoccaceae bacterium | reverse complement strand
ATTCAGCAGGCTGTCGATGGCCTTTTGGTTGGCATCGGTATCCTGTTCGTTCATTTCTTTGCGGATTTTGACGCGCCATTCTGTCACCCGAAAAGTGAACCAGACATAAAGCGAAATGGTCAACGCCACGACCGCCAGATACCAGACGTCAAACAATGTGAACAACACGATCGAAATCATCAGCAGTTCAAGGATCAACGGCCCAATGCTAAACAGCATAAAGCGCAACAGGAATTCAACACCTTTGACGCCGCGTTCAATAATCCGCGACAGACCGCCGGTTTTGCGGGTGATGTGATAGCGCATCGACAGGCGGTGAATATGGCTGAAAGTTTCCAGTGCCAATTGTCGCAATGCCCGCTGACCGACGGCGGCAAAAATCACGTCGCGCAATTGCTGAAAGCCGACATTCATCAGACGCGCAAATCCATAGGCAACGGTCAGGCCAACGGCCCCGTAAGCCAGCATTGCAGCACCCGAATTGGCATCGCCTGACAACGCATCCACGGCAGCTTTGTAGAAAAATGGCGTGCCGACCGAGACCAGTTTTGCCAGAAACAACACCAGCATCGACAGCACAACCCGGCGCTTTACCCACGGATGGGTTTCCGGCCAAAGATAGGGCAGAACCCGACGGATCGTGCGCATGCCACTGCCGCGCTGTTCTCCGGTTGGTTTTGCGTCACTGACGGGGGTTGTGGCCAAGGGGTTCTCCGAAAAAAATGCTGGACGCTATATCTATGACCGCAGCCAACTAATTGCCAGAGCGTCAGTTCGGAATTGTAAAAACCTGCCCCGGATAAATCAGATCGGCGTCTCTGATCCGGTCTCGGTTGGCTTCAAACACTCGCACATACAGGATACCGTCGCCATATTTTTGACTGGCGATGCCCCAGAGAGTATTGCCCTTTTGCACCGTGACCAGCGACAGTTTGATGCCGCTATCGGGTGCGGTCTCGGCGCTAAGCGCGGCCAATACGGCTGGTTCTTCGCGTTTGAATGGCGTTTCCGCTCGCGACACCACTGTACCCCCTGCATCCACTTCATCAATGCGCAGAGTATAAACGCCGGGGTCTACGTTGGGCAAAGGCGCGCGCCAACGACCATCGGCCTCAATTTTCAATGTTTTGATTGGCGAACCGTCAATATAAACCCGCACGAACCCAGTACCGGCAGCACGGCCCGCGACCGTGACATCGCCCTGGGGATCATAACTGATGGAATCCAGCGCAATCGCCTCAAGTATCTCTGGGCCTGCACCGCCAGGTTGCAAAACCGAAATACCTTCATCCGTGGCCAGCAGTACTGCCGGTGCCTGCGCCGGTTCGGCAGGGGTTTCTGGGGACGCCGCAGGTTGATCGGGTTGAGGTTCTTTGGGTGGCTCTGTTGCGACGACGACCTGGGGCACTTCGGCCTGGCTTTGGTCGCTGGCCGTTTCTGCTGCAGCGGTTTGGTTCTGGTCGGTTGATTGTGCCGCCGGGTCTGTTGCGGTGGTTTGGTCCTGGGTTGACGATTGTGTCGCGGGTTCTGTTGTGGGTGCGGCGGCGGCAGGTGTTGCCTCGCCGGTAACTTGTGCTTGGGCCACTTTGGCGGGTGCGGCTATTGGGGAAATAACCACAGATTGGTCTGACGCGACTTCTTGCCCGGAACCAGAACGTGTTTTCAGGGTCAAAATGCGCGGCGTGTCAGACGGTTCAACCACGAACAATGACACAAAGCCGCCGCTGCCATCCGCCGTTGTCTGCGCCGCCGTTTCGCCGTCCGTCATGACGATCACTTCAGAAAACGGTTCACTGATGCCGGCCACAACCACATTGCCGTCCGGGTCGACGCGCACCACATCAAATTTTGGGGCTATCGCCTTGGCGACCGTCTGTGTGGCTGGCGGTTGGTCTGCTGGTTCGGGTACCGTTTCAGCATCTGGTTCGGTATTTGCTTCATTTTCTGTGTCGGGTTCGTTTTCGGTAACAGCGTCAGTCGGTTCAACTGGTTCGGTTGGTTCAGCTGGTTTAGTTGGTTCAGCTGGTTTAGTTGGTTCATCAGACTCAGGTATCGGTATTTCGACCGCAGGTTCCGGTTCTATTGCGGCCGCTGGAGCCAGGGCCGCCACGGTGTTTTCAGTTGATTCGGCAACCACCTGTTCGCTTATTTCGTCAGACGGGGTCAGCGTTTCTGGCGGGGCATCGCGGCCCAGTGTGAAAACCGCTAGAACCGCCACTGCAACGGCAGCGGTTGCACCAGCCAATACTTTGGCGCCGGTGTTTAGTGACGACCAGAACGACATTAAATTCCCCTACGCGCACCGTTACCTTGCGGCCGCTTGAGCGACCTTATCAATCCCGTTAACAAGGGTCAAAAGGGAAAGTAGGCAGGACATGCCAAAAGATATATTTTCGGTCTGTGTTTTTTGTGGATCGCGCGAAGGGGCGTTGCCTGAATATATGGCGGCGGCCAACCAACTGGGACAACAGATTGCGCAAAACCAGTGGCGGCTGGTTTACGGTGCGGGTGATATCGGCCTGATGGGGGCCGTGGCCCGCAGCACGCAGGCCGCGGGTGGCGACACGTTCGGTGTTATCCCTGTGCATTTGCTGAAACATGAGGTTGCCAAACGTGACCTAAGCCAGTTCGTGGTGACTGAAAATATGCATGAACGCAAAAAGGTTATGTTCATGAATTCTGATGCGTTGGTGGTTTTACCCGGCGGTGCCGGATCCCTGGACGAATTTTTCGAAGTGCTGACCTGGGGTCAGCTGGGGCTGCACGATAAGCCGATAATAGTGCTAAACATCAAAGGCTACTGGGACAAATTACTAGACCTGTTGGATCATGTGGTTGCCCAGGGTTTTGCCGATCACAGCATCATGGATTACGTAACGGTTGCAGATGACGTTCCCAGCCTTATTGCGGCATTGCGCGACGCGCAGGCCTCATTCACGCGTCTTTAAGGGCGGTCACTTCAATTTCGATTTTCATGCGGGGATCAGCCAGTCCTGCAATATACATTGTGGAGGCCGGTGGGTTGTTTGAAAATGCAGCACGTAGCATGGGCAGGCAATGTTCAAAATCATCGCCATTGGGCAAAATATATCTGACCCGCACCACATCATTCAGACTGGCATCGGTCTGGTCCAGCGCCCATTGAATATTTTTAAGGCATTGCGCAGCCTGTTCAGCCACGTCCTTGGAAATCTCCATTGTGGCATAATCAAATCCGGTTGTGCCCGAAAGGAAAACCCAATCGCCCTGTGCAACCGCCCGGCTATAGCCGATTTTGGTCTCAAAAACTGATCCTTGCCGGATGTTTTTACGGGTCATTTTGTATCTCCTAAAACAAAGACCGCCCAACCGGGCGGCCCAAATCAGGCGTCACGGCGCCAATTACAGACGGCTGGCGACATTTTCCCAGTTCACCAGATTGTCCAGGAAATTGGACAAATACACCGGGCGTTTGTTGCGAAAATCGATGTAGTAGGAATGTTCCCAGACATCGCAGCCCAAAAGTGCGGTTTGCCCAAAGCACAGTGGATTGACGCCGTTTTCAGTTTTGGTAATTTTCAGGGTGCCGTCGCTGTCGACAACCAGCCAACACCAGCCCGACCCAAACTGCCCGGCCCCTGCAGCGGAAAATTGCGATTTCATTTCGTCAACCGAGCCGAACGCATCTTTGATCCGGGTTTCCAGCACGCCCGGCATCGCGTTACCGCCGGGGCCCATCATTTCCCAAAACTGGGTGTGGTTCCAGTGTTGCGAGGCGTTGTTAAAAATACCACTCTGGGCAACCGAATTTGCGTCATAGGTGCCGGTGATGATGTCTTCTAACGATTTGTTGGCCCAGTCGGTTCCTTCAATCAGTTTATTGCCGTTGGTGACATAGGCCGCATGGTGCAGGTCGTGGTGGAATTCCCTCGTCTCAGACGACATGCCCACCGAGGCCAGCGCATCATGGGCATAAGGTAAATCAGGTAGTGTAAAAGCCATGTGTCGGCCCCCCTTGGTTCGCGGTTTCGCATTAGGGGTTATATCTCTGCTGACAGGGGCGTGGCGTCAAGGTTGAATGCTGTGATTCTAAAGCGGCGCTGCGCGCCACTGCTTTTAGCACTGCGTGCGATGTGCCTGCGGCGCGGATATTTTTGAAAAGAAGAAACGGTTAAAAGAAGTCAACAGTGCTGTTTGGGGCGGCGGCGTTTTTTAGCAACCCAAAAACGAACTGGGCGACCGATCTGGAGCAGACGACCTGAATTTGTTCCGCGCTGCTGTACCAAAAAGCCGCCGGAACCTGGGCCAGTCGGGTGCGTCTGATCTGCCCGGCGGCAAAACCCTGTTCGGACAGATCGGCGGGCGACAGTTTTGCCAAGACGTCGCGCGCGGCTGGGCCGGTTATTGTGAACGTGGCGCGGGCATCTGAAACAATGGCCGCAAGATGATGGGTGCCGGTCAGGGATTTGGATAGGCTGGCGGATGCTTTTTGCGCCTGGGCGTAGGGGGTCAGGATCAACAACTCGTCCGGTGACATCCAGGCGGCACCAAAGTCACCTTTCAGATGTATCGCACCAGTATCGGGCACATCAACGCCGGTCAGTTTTTTGACGGCTTTGGTTAGCTTGGTATCTTTCAGCTCACCACGCAGGGTGATCATGCCGCAGAGACCAGCCTCGGCCACCTGAACAAATCCGTCAAATCGGGCGTCGGCAAGGGCGCTGATGGGATCAGACATTTTGCTTTTCCCCGGCTTTATCAAAAAACACCTGGTCGACGATCTTGGCGCGGATCGCCGTTTTGCCGGGAATTGGAAATTCTACAATCTCGCCCATCCGCATGACGCCGTGTTTTATCAGCCCCATCGCAATACCGCGATCCAGCGTTGGCGAATAATACGTCGACGTCACCCGCCCAACAACATTGGGCTGACCATTTGGGTTGCTGCCATCGCCCAGCGCATAAGCCCCGTCCGGAATGACCGAGCCGTCCAGTGTTTCCAAGCCAATCAGTTGCCAACGATCGGGGTCGGCCATATGGCGGCGCTGCTGGGCACGTTTGCCCATATAGTCGGTCTTTTTCTTTGACAGTGCCCAGTGCAGGCCAAGATCCTGGGGGATTACAGTGCCATCGGTTTCATCGCCGATCATGATGAAACCCTTTTCGGCCCGCATGATGTGCAATGCTTCAGTGCCGTAGGGCGTGATGTCATATTCAGCGCCGGCATCCAGCAGCATATCCCAGAACGCGCGCCCCTGCCCGGCTGGGACAGCAATTTCGTAGGATAATTCACCAGAAAATGAAATTCGGAACACCCGCGTGTCAAAACCGCCAATCTTGCCGTCGGCCCAGTGCATGAAGGGTAAAGTTTCAGCGCCAAGGTCCATGCCACCAAGCTTTTCCAGCAAAGCTCTGGCATTGGGGCCGACAACGCCGATTTGGGCGAATTGTTCGGTGACATTGGCAGTATAGACCTGCCAATCCCACCATTCGCATTGCAGCCAGTCTTCCATATGGCCGTGAATGGTGTCGGCACCGCCGGTGGTGGTGTGACAAAGCCAGGTATCGTCGTCGATCCGGGCCACAACCCCGTCATCGATCAAAAACCCGTTTTCGCTGCACATCAGGCCATAGCGGCATTTGCCCGGGGCCAGGTTGCTCATCATATTGGTGTAGAGCATATCCAGAAATTTGCCGGCATCCGCGCCCTTAACGATGATTTTGCCAAGGGTAGACGCGTCAAGCAGGCCAAGTGATTTGCGGGTGTTCAGAACCTCGCGGTTCACCGCCTGATCGACGGTTTCGCCGGGTTGAAGGTAACAAAAGGGTCGACGCCAATGGCCGACCGGTTCCCAGTCGGCGCCATTTTTATCTGCCCAGTCGTGGATGGGTGACTTGCGCAAGGGCTGGAATAATTCACCGCGGGCTTCGCCGGCAATCGAGCCCATTGAAATGGGCGTATAAGGAGGGCGGAAAGTGGAGGTGCCAACGCGCGGTATCTCGTTATTCATCGCATCCGCAAGCACCGCCAAGCCGTTTATATTGCTTAGTTTTCCCTGATCAGTCGCCATACCAAGTGTGGTGTAACGTTTGGTATGCTCCACACTTTCATAGCCTTCGCGGGCGGCCAACTGGACGTCGGAAACCTTCACGTCATTCTGATAGTCCAGCCACATCTTTGCGCGTTTCTTGATACCCGCACCCCGGGGCATGATCCAGACCGGGGCCATTTGTTGGCCATCGGTTGTGTTTGACTTGGGGGGTGTTAATCGTTTGGCGCTGTATCCGGCCGCCTGGGCAGCCGCGACACCGGCGGCGTTGGCATCCTGAAGCACCGCATGGCTATCCATCGCGCCGCTGGCAATGCCGGCGGTTATCACAAAACCCTGGCCAATTTGGTTGCTAGGTGGGCGCGCGGGATCGGGGCGGAAATGACTGTTGGCGTTGTCCCAAATCAGCTTGCCACCGCAGTGCGAGTACAGATGCACCACGGGTGACCAGCCACCGGACATGGCAACGCCGTCACATGGAATGGTTTCCAGCGTCGCCCCTTCGCCCGCCTGATTGGTGATTTCCACCGCCGTCACCCGTTTGGTGCCAACGACGCTGGCGATGGCTTTACCGGCCTCTACCCGGATGCCAAGTGCGCGTGCCTGTTGGGCTAAGGCGCTGGTGGCCTGGGGTCTGGCATCCAGAATTACCGGAACCTCTAGCCCTGCGTTTTTCAGTGCGATTGCCGTAAGATAGGCGTCGTCGTTATTGGTAACAACCACCGTGCGGTCGCCGATTGAGACGCCGAAATTGGTTGCATAGTCGCGAGCGGCCGACGCCAGCATAACCCCCGGAATATCATTGCCCGCGAACGAAAGCGGGCGTTCAATGGCCCCTGTGGCAGTGATAATCTGCTTAGCCCGGATGCGCCACAGACGGTGGCGCGGGCCATCCGCGGTTGGCAAATGATCGGTCAGCCGTTCGTAGGCCAGTGCCGCACCGTGGTCATAAACGCCTGACCCCATGCAGCGGGTGCGCAGGCGAACATTTGGCATATTCTCAAGGGCTTGAACGGTGTCACTGATCCAATCACCAGCGGGCACACCATCAATTTCAGCGCCATCCACGGGTGCGCGGCCACCCCAGTGAGCGGTCTGTTCGACCAACAGCACTTTGGCACCCGTCGCGCCCGCCGCGCGGGCGGCCCGCAAACCGGCGATGCCACCACCAACGATCAGAATATCGACATGGGCATAAAAATGTTCATAAACGTCCGCGTCGCGGTCTTTTGGCGCTTTGCCAAGCCCGGCAGACATGCGGATAATCGGTTCAAACAGATGTTTCCACGCAGCACGCGGCGCCATGAAAGTTTTGTAATAAAATCCAGCCGGTAGCAGCTGCGCGAACCAGTTATTTACAACGCCGATATCAAAATCCAAGCTGGGCCAATGGTTTTGGCTTTTAGCGGTAAGGCCTTGAAATAATTCGGTCGTTGTGGCCCGTTGGTTCGGTTCAAATTGACCGCCTTTGCCAACACCCATCAGCGCATTGGGTTCCTCGGCACCGCTGGCAACTAGCCCGCGTGGACGGTGATATTTGAACGACCGGCCCATCAGCATCTGATCATTGGCTAATAGGGCCGAGGCCAGGGTGTCGCCCGCGAAACCACGCAGGCGTTTACCGTTGAAGTCAAAGTCAATTGCTTTGGTGCGATCAATCAGATGACCGCCTGTTACCAACCGCGTGCTCATGTCCAGCCCTGCCAATCCGGGCGTTTCTTTTTGATTTTGTTTTCAAGGGCTTTGGGTGGTTTCACAGTCTGCGCCTTGTAGGTGCCAAACACCTCTAGCGTGACGGTATCGCGCGCCGCATGAAACCATTTTCCACAGCCATATACATGGCGCCAACGTTCAAAATGCACGCCCATCGGGTTATTTCGACTGAACAAATAATCTTCGAAATCAGCGTCTTGTGACCCTACGGTTTCGCGCTTCAGATGGGCCTGACCGCCGCCATGCAGGTCGGTTTCGTCGGCGTCAATACCGCAATAGGGGCAATTCAGGATCAGCATTGGCGTGATCCAATAACAGTGCAGGTGGGTCGGTACCGCCCAACACCAAATGTCTTGGCCGCAAACCCGCGGCCGACAAATTTAACCGTTGGTAACAGCGCCCTTGGCAGCTGGCTTTGAACGCCGTTTGTCAATTTGTGGTGTGTCTGGTGTGGCCGCTTTGAACGCCAGAACGACGCCGACAAATAACACCACAACAGCGCCAATAATGATCCAATCCGAAAACATGATTTATGCTCCCCAGCAATCTCGGCGCTGACTACCAGATGTTGTGGGCGCTTGGCAAAACCTGCCAAGCATTTGCGGATTTTCCGGCCAAAAGCCGCCCATGTCAGGTGGATTGTTGCCGATATGGCGACAACTGAACAGGGCTGTGTTGCAGTTGGGTGACTCATTTGGGTTGAAGTATTCCGAAAGGCCAGTGCCCGGGCCTCGGGGTGGGCGAGTAGCGCCCTCCAAATGATCGGGTGGCGCACCTTCGGTGCGACGGGGAAGGTCCGGGCGCTGACCGTGCTGTGCACGGGCAGGGTTTGAGTATTTAGACAAATTAAAAACATCAATGCGCCACCCCCGCCGCCACGCTTTCATCGATAAACCGCCCCTCGCGGAAACGGTCCAGCCCAAACGCCGCAGCCAGCGGCCCCGGTTCGCCCTGCGCCACCAGCTCGGCCATTGCCCAGCCTGATCCGGGGATCGATTTAAAGCCGCCGGTACCCCAGCCACAATCAAAATAACAATTGCCCAACGGGGTCTTTGAGATGATCGGGGATCGATCACCGGTGATGTCCACAATGCCACCCCATTGGCGCAGCATTTTAAGCCGTGAAATCATCGGGAAGGTTTCCACCAGCGCCCGCACGGTTTCTTCGATATGATGGAAACTGCCGCGCTGGGTGTAGTTGTTATAACCGTCAGTGCCGCCGCCAATGACCATTTCGCCCTTGTCAGACTGGCTCATATACCCGTGTACAGTGTTGGCCATCACCACAACATCCATGCAAGGTTTGATCGGTTCGGTGACCATCGCCTGCAGCGAAACGCTTTCCATCGGCAGACGAAAACCCGCCATATCCGCAAGATGCCCGGAATGACCGGCGACGACCACGGCCAGTTTGTCACAATTGATCCGACCTTTGCTGGTTTGAACGCCCAAAACCCTGCCCCTGGCCTGATGAATGCCGGTAACTTCGGTGCGCTGCAGGATGTGCATGCCCATATCCGAACAGGCCCGCGCATAGCCCCAGGCCACCGCATCGTGACGCGCCGTACCACCGCGTGCTTGCCACAGCGCCCCCAGGATCGGATAGCGGGGCCCATCCAGCGAAATGATTGGCACCAGCTTTTTGACATGTTGGGGCGTGATGAATTCGGTTTTTACGCCTTGAATGGCGTTGGCATGGACCGTGCGCTGAAATCCCCGCACCTCGTGATGGGTCTGGGCCAACATCATGACACCACGGGGACTGAACATGACGTTATAATTCAGGTCCTGGGACAGCGTTTCATATAACCCACGGGCCTTTTCGTAGATCGCGGCCGACGGGTCTTGCAAATAGTTTGACCGAATAATCGTGGTATTGCGCCCGGTATTACCGCCGCCCAGCCAGCCCTTTTCAATGATCGCAACGTTTTTGACACCGTGGTTTTTACCCAGGTAATAGGCGGTCGCCAGCCCGTGCCCGCCGGCCCCGATAATCACGACGTCGTATTTCTTTTTCGGTTCCGGCGCGGCCCAGGCCCGTTCCCAGCCGCTGTGATAGCGCGCGGCTTCTCTGGCAATGGCAAAGGCAGAATAACGTCGCATCGGGTTCAGTTCCTTTCCAGGGCAACTGCGCCGCCGGGTTAAAGACACATGAAACGATTGCCGCCATTTGCCAATACACCAAACGGCATTTAGCCAGAAATTCGCGACATTTGCACCAAATCACCACTGCGCGAGGTCGCCATGCGCGGTCCCACTAGGGGTTTTGATTGCCGTGTTGGGCGTTTAGACCGGGCCGCAGGAGAGATACATGGAATTTTGGCTGCTTGCAGTGGTGATTACCGGGCTGGTCGCGGGCGGAATGGCGCTGGCGGCGCTGACCAGGCGCGCCGGTGCTGCGCCGCGTGACCAGGCAGTGCAAGTCTATCGCGACCAGTTAAGCGAAGTTGACCGTGATCTGGCGCGGGGCGTGATCGGCAGCCAAGAAGCAGATCGGTTGCGTCTTGAAGTTTCGCGCCGGTTGTTAGACGCCGACCGCCGCGAACAAGGCGCTTTGGACCTGTCAGCACGACCCAGCCCGATATTGGCAGCAGTGCTGGTGGCCGCGGTATTTGGCGGTGCCTTCTGGTTATACGGCCAGATTGGCAGCACGGGGTTGCGTGATCTGCCGCTGAAAATACGCCTTGCGATGGCAGAAAATACCCGGCTGAACCGGATCAACCAATCAGAGGCCGAGGCGCTGACGCATCCTCAACCGGCGACAGATGCTGACCCTGCCCTGCTAACACTGATTGCCGAACTGCGCGAGGCTTTGAAAACCCGGCCCAATGATTTAGCGGGTCATGAACTGTTGGCCAGCAACGAGGCCGGTCTGGGCGACTATGCAGCCGCGCACCGGGCCTATCGCCAGGTGATTGAAATTAAGGCCGCTGATGCTTTGGTGCGTGATTTTGAAACCTATGCCGATTTGCTGGTGCTGGCAGCCAACGGCTATGTTTCGCCCCAAGCAGAAGCTGCTGTTGGACACCTATTGAACATGGATGCAAACAGCGGCACTGGCCGTTATTATCTTGGGTTGTTGAACACCCAGATTGGCCGACCTGATATTGCTTTTGTGGTCTGGCGTAAATTGCTGCAAGACAGTGACGCGAACGCCCCTTGGGTGGCACCAATCCGGGCCCAAATTGAATTTGCCGCAGCGCAGGCAGGGGTGCGATACGAACTGCCGGCTTTGGCTCCGGGCCCAACCTCAGACGACGTTGCCGCTGCTGCCGATATGACAGCAGAAGAACGCGCCGCTTTTATCCGCGGTATGGTCGATCAATTGTCAGACCGGTTGGCAAGGGATGGCGGCAGTGTACAGGAATGGGCGCGCCTGATCGTTGCCCTTGGCGTGCTGGGTGAAATCGACCGCGCTGCGGTGATCCTGAACGAAGCACATACCGTTTTTGCCACATCACCCGAGGCGCTAGATACCTTGGGTCAGGCGGCAATTAACGCCGGAATATCCCAATGATTTATGACGACATCAGCGATTTCGCGGCGTCCTTGCCCGACATGGCCGCGCTTGGGGGGCTTGATCTGGGCGAAAAAACCATCGGTGTGGCGGTTTCGGACAGGTACCGTGCCGTGGCCACGCCGCTTGAAACCGTTCGGCGCAAAAAATTTGGCGTCGATGCCGCCCGATTGATCAAAATATTTGAAAACCGTCAAATTGGTGGTGTCGTGTTGGGCATGCCGTTTAATATGGACGGAACAGAAGGGCCGCGG
The DNA here is from genome assembly GCA_964195275.1 of uncultured Paracoccaceae bacterium. Taxonomy (GTDB): domain Bacteria; phylum Pseudomonadota; class Alphaproteobacteria; order Rhodobacterales; family Rhodobacteraceae; genus NVTR01. The sequence goes on along the minus strand of CAXMPY010000045.1, from coordinate 2,395 downwards.
TGCCAGTCAACCCGCGCATTTGCCCGCAATCTTGCGCAGCTGATTGAGCAGCCAATTGGGTTCTGGGATGAACGGCTGTCGACGGTGGCCGCTGAACGCGCTCTGTTAGCGGCGGATACGTCCAGAAAACGTCGCAGCGAGGTGATAGATCACGTGGCAGCCGGGTTTATTCTGCAAGGGGCGCTGGACCGGCTGGCGCATCTAAAGGGCACGTGATGGACGACGATATTGGCGAAACCTGGAAACGGCGCGAACCAGACAGCCCGTGCGTGAACATTTGCCTGATCCACCCAGAGGCGGGTATATGCATCGGCTGTTACAGGACCGGCGACGAAATTGCCGGATGGGCGCGGATGGACGTTGAGGCGCGGATTGAATTGAAGGACAGTTTGCCGGGGCGTGCTAACCGCCTGAAAGGCGCGCGGCGTGGGCGGGCCCGGCGGGTTGGTCAGGCCGTGCCCACGCTTTAAGGCGAACCCTGCATTTCGGCCAAGGCCAATTCAACAAGCGCGACACCGGAAGCCTCAACATGTGCCCCGTCCGACAACATGCGCCGCCAGTTGCGCGCACCCGGTTGGCCGTGGAACATCCCCAACATGTGACGCGTGATCTGGTTCAAGCGGCCACCTTGGGCCAAATGCTCATCGATATAGGGCAACATGTCCCGCACAACGTCACCTGCGCTGCGCGGACCTGGTTCATCAAAAACGGTTTCATCGGCGGCCAACAGAACCTGCGCCGGGCGCTGGTAAGCCGCGCGCCCGATCATCACCCCATCCATGCCTGCCGTCAGATGCGCGGATGCCTCTGCCAGGCTGCCAACGCCGCCATTGATCGACAGGTGCAATTGTGGAAAATCGCGCTTCATCTGGTACACCAGATCGTAATCCAAAGGCGGGGTGTCACGGTTTTGTTTTGGGCTAAGACCCGCCAGCCAGGCTTTGCGGGCGTGGATCGTCATGCGACTGACCCCGGCGGCCGCAACCGTTTCAAGAAATTTCGGCAAAATTTCTGCCGGAACCTGATCATCGACGCCAATCCGGCATTTGACCGTAACCTCAACGGTACTGGCCGCAATCATCGCCGCGGCGCAATCGGCGACCAATTCAGGCGACTTCATCAAAACAGCCCCAAAGGCGCCCGATTGTACGCGATCTGACGGGCAACCGATATTAAGATTAACTTCGTCATATCCCGCGTCACAGCACATTTGGGTTGCCTGCGCCAATTCGCGCGGTTCCGAACCGCCAAGTTGCACCGCCACCAGATGTTCGCTGGGATCAAAATCCAACAGATGGGTGGCCCCGCCCCGCACCAGCGCCGGGGCGGTCACCATTTCGGTATATAACAACGCGCGCTTGCTCATCAGCCGGTGAAGATACCGGCAGTGGCGGTCTGTCCAATCCATCATCGGGGCGACAGACAGTGTGGCAGCGTTGGTTATGGTCAAAGATTTATCCAGCAATGTGGCGGGGTATATAGCAGCGCTGAAGCCGGGAACAAGGGCCGGGCGTGTCCAATTTGAAGTCGCAGAGCGCCCATATGGCCGCATTTTTATCCTGGGCACTGCGTGCCGGTATCGCTTCGCTGTAGATATTTAGAAAAAGAAGAACCAAATCGGCATCTTTGTTCCGGCAATATCCCCGCCGGAGGCAACCATCGTTTCCAATGGGCGCTGCCCACTGGCGATCAGCGCACCGTCGCCGGTTCCACCGATTTCAGAACCGGGATCGGTTCACCGGTGATCATACTTTCATCTACATAGGACTGGCCGCTTTGGACGGTACCGTCAACGGCAACACGTTCACCCGGTTTCAGATGCACAGTGTCTCCGGTTTGGATTTGATCAAGCGCAACTGACATAAACTTTCCATCGCGCTTAAGCGTTGCCGTTTTCGGTGCCAGCGCTAGCAGCCCTTGATCGCGTCACCTGCGCGCCCTTTGGCACGGACTTCCAGAAAACGCCCAAACAGGATCAACGTGACAATTATGGCAGCGCTTTCAAAATAGACATTGCGCGCCCCCGCCGGCAAAAGCGCCGGCGTAAAGGTTACAACTGTTGAATAAGCCCAAGCCGCAAATGCCCCAAGGGCGACCAATGAATTCATATCGGGCGCGCGGCAGACCAATGCTGGAATACCTTTGGTAAAAAAGCCGCGCCCAGGCCCAGCAAGGATTATGGTTGTTAGGATGAACTACAGGATATGGCTGGTCTGCATGCCAATGGTACCGGCGATCAGGGTGTGGATTGCCGGGAATATGTGGCCGCCCATTTCAACGGTAAATACCGGCAAAGTCAGGATCGCCGCGCTGATCAGGGACACGCGCAGCGTTGGCGCAATTGCAGTGTCCTGATCTTTGGCATCTGCGTCACCATCCGGTGGTTGACTTGCAT
>CAXMPY010000044.1:0-14185 GCA_964195275.1 uncultured Paracoccaceae bacterium | reverse complement strand
AATCATCAACGCGCGCGAGGTTCATGAAATTGGCCCGACAGCGGTTGCGGAACGGGTCAAGCACATCGTTGGTGATCATCCAACATATCTGACATTTGATATCGACAGTCTAGACTCGGCCTTTGCACCGGGCACTAGCACGCCGGTTTGGGGTGAGTTGGCCAGTTGGCAGGTCAGCGCAATATTGCGTGATATTGCTGGTGTGAATTTTGTCGGTGGCGATGTGGTCGAAGTTTCGCCACCCTTTGACACCACGGGTGCTACCGCGATAGCGGCGGCCCATGCGGCCACTGATATTATGTGTCTGCTGTTATGGAATAAGCGAAAACGGCGATGAAAATTGTAATTCTTATTCTCGTAGCCGCTATTCTGACGGCACTTTGGATACGGCTTGCACCGTCTTCTGTCGCAAAATGGCACGATGCGCCGATTGATGCTGCCGCGCCTAAACGGCTGGGATATCTTACCGAAGTCGAATTTGCGGCCGCCGCAACCGATGTGATGCAAGCGCTTGATCTAATTGCGCTTGTCACGCCTCGGACAGTGGTACTGGCAGGTTCAGCAAATGAAGGACGGATTACCTATATCACCCGAACCAAATGGCTGGGGGCGCCCGATTACACAACAATAACCGCAGACAATATGAATGAAGGCAGCCGTCTAACTATATATGGACGCTTAAGATTCGGTCTTGATGACCAAGGCGTCAACCGGAACCGAATAAAGTCCTGGCTGAAGGTGTTGGAACCGTTGCAACAAGCTGGCTGCCGGGCAGCCATCTTGGACTTTGCGCCACATTGGGTTGTTTAGGCTCATGTCGCATTTGGCCAGCCAGGTTTGTGTGCAACTGTTGTTGATCAGGCAAACAACGTCACCCATCTCATGGCGCCGACCGTCCGATCCGGTGCAGAAATAATCATAGGCGCCATTTGACTTGCCTAAAGCTTTGGCGATGTCGTCGGCGGCGCCAGCCTGCAAGAGGGACGGGACCAGCACCAATATTGCTATCAATCGAAGCATAACGCCCAATTAGCACGAATTAATGAACGATTCCACCCCTTGACGCACTCGTGACCAACGGGCAATTGGCTGGCATGGTACCTTTAGAAAAACTTCGTCAAATCATCGAGCGCTTTGAATTTCTTGAGGCAAGCATGGCCACTGGCGGTGGGGACATCGCTGTTTTGGGTAAAGAATACGCTGATCTACGCCCGGTGGTGGCTGAAATTGCTGAATACCGTCAGTTGCTTGATGATATAACAGAGGCGGAAGAATGGACAAACGATGCTGAGATGAAAGCGCTGGCCGATGAAGAATTGCCAGGCCTAAAGGCGCGCATTCCAGATGTAGAACATAACCTACGGATCGCGCTGTTGCCAAAAGATGCCGCTGATGAACGTTCTGCAATCATGGAAATTCGCCCCGGTACTGGTGGCGAAGAAGCAGCGCTTTTTGCCGCTGATCTGTTGCGTATGTATCAGCGTTATGCTGAGACGCAGGGTTGGCAGCTGACCATTGTTACCGAAAGCCTGACCGAACTGGGCGGCATTCGTGAAGTGATCGCAAACGTTAAGGGTGCTGGGGTTTTTGCCCGGCTGAAATATGAAAGCGGCGTGCATCGTGTACAGCGGGTGCCGGAAACCGAAAGCGGCGGGCGCATTCACACATCTGCGGCCACAGTGGCCGTGCTGCCCGAAGCGCAAGAGGTTGATATTGATATCCCGGCAGGTGACATCCGTATTGATACAATGCGCGCCAGTGGGGCGGGTGGCCAACACGTAAATACCACCGATTCAGCCGTTCGGATAACCCATATGCCCAGTGGTATTGTTGTTACCAGTTCGGAAAAATCCCAGCACCGTAACCGTGAGATTGCGATGCAGGTGCTGCGCACCCGGTTGTATGACGCCGAACGACAGCGCCAGCATGATGAAAGATCGGACGCGCGCAAAAACCAAGTTGGATCAGGTGACAGGTCGGAACGCATCCGCACCTATAATTTTCCGCAAGGTCGGATGAGCGACCACCGGATCAATCTGACACTGTATAAGCTGGATCAGATACTGGGTGGTGAATTGAATGAAACCATCGATGCGCTAATTGCCGATGATCAGGCGACAATGTTAGCAGAGATGGGTGCGTGAAAGTAAAGGATGTTCTGGCGCTTGGTCGGGGTTATTTGTCGGATGCTGGGATTGATGGCGCGGCGCGCGATGCACGCTGGCTGATGGCAGCAGCGTTGGATGTTCAGCGCGATAGGTTAACGTTGTGTCTGGGCGACGAGATTGGTGAAGATGCAAAGGCCCAATTTCTAGAATTTGCCGGCGCGCGTACCACGGGAAAACCGGTCAGTTTAATTCTTGGTGGCCGCAATTTTTATGGCCGTTGGTTCATGGTAACCAAAGACGTGTTGGATCCGCGCCCCGAGACTGAGGAACTGGTCGCCCTGGCGCTAGAGGAACTATTTTCCAACGTACTTGATCTTGGTACGGGCAACGGCTGTATCTTGATCAGCCTGTTGTCGGAACGCGGCGAGGCATCCGGCATTGGTATTGATAAGTCAGCGCTTGCCCTTGCGGTGGCCGCGCGCAACGCCACAGACTTAGGTGTTTCTGGACGCATAACCTTCACGGAATCCAACTGGTTTGACGCTGTCACGGGGCAATTTGATTTGGTTGTATCCAATCCACCATATATTGCCATCGACGAGATGCCGGGACTACAGCCCGAGGTGCGAAAATATGACCCGCACCTGGCGTTGACAGACGGTGGCGACGGGTTGGGTGCATACCGGTCAATTTGTGCAGGCGCTATGGCCCATCTTTTGCCGGGCGGACGCCTACTTGTTGAAATCGGACCAACGCAGGCCGGTGCTGTTCAGGCGCTTTTTGAACAGGCGGGCCTGGCAAATATAGAGATTCGCCACGATCTGGATGGGCGCGACCGGGTGGTGATTGGGCGCAGGGTCGTTGATAATACCGGGTTAATTGCAGCAATTGGTCCCTAAACTGTCAAAATCGACCCTGAACGATGGTTTCCACTTGTTTTTAAGCTATTGGCATGCATATTCACACGCACGCGATGTGCGAGATTTAGATCCCGGCCCGCGTTTATGCTGCAAATCCAATCGAATCCGGGCAAATATTTCACCGCGACTAAACAGCGGTCAGGGTTCAACAGAAGCCAAAAGGCTGGACAAAACTCAATGAGATCTTCCAAGTCGCGTTCGCGCAATAAAAACAACAATAACAATCGTGGTCGCCAATCCGGGAATAATATGAACCGGGTTTTTGACAGTTCCGGCCCAGAGGGCAAAGTGCGCGGCACACCGCAGCAAATAATCGAGAAATATTCGCAACTTGCGCGCGATGCGACCCTTGGTAATGACCGGGTTGCAGCCGAGAATTTTCAGCAGCATTCCGAACATTACACACGTATGCAAGCCGAAGCGCAGCTCGAGATTGATACAAAGCGCGAACAGCAAGAAGCCGAACATCGTGAACGTCAACAGGCGCGTGAGGCACAGAACCGGCACGAACATACGCCCAATGATCAACCCCGTTCCGATCAGCAGCCCGTTGTTGGTGACCAACAGCCTGCAGCCCAGCCAGGTTTGCCCCCGGCGGCGGCAGACTTGTCCCAAACAGCGCAACCTGACGTAGCACAGCCCATTGTTCAAGAAAACGACAGCGGTTTGGTGGAGACACCAGAACAGGCGCCGGTCAAACGTCGCACCCGCAAGCCCAAAACCACGCCCTTAAGCGAGGCGGTTGTTGATGAACAACCCGAAAGCCCGAAGGCTGCTGAATAATCAATTTGGCGGTTTGTGGCTAAATGCCGCGGGTATGATTTTTTGCGCAAATGCCAAAAGTTTGACCGAAACCGAATAACAAATCACCAACAGTATTGCTGTTCATATCCGGCTGAAGTGTATGGTGGACCATAGCGCCTGGCTGTCAATAATTTCGGTAAAGATTGCCGGAAGTAATTGAAATCGTGAGATGGAAAAATTTCCCGTCATGGAAATTTTGGACATTATTCTGAATTTGCCCTAAGTCAAAAACTCAGACGATCAAAAACTTCCTGAACGCATAGGGCACCTAAATGTGCCGTTGGGCTGCCTGGGTTGGAAAACCCATCTTTTTGGAAGATATCATCCTGCGTCCATCGCATTCTTTAGTCGAGCAAAGCAAAAACGCCGAAGAATGCAAAACGTCAACCAACGCTGATGGGTTCGGTGTAGCGTGGTATGATCAGCGCCCAGAACCGGGGCTTTATCGCGACGTCTATCCTGCTTGGTCAGTCCCAAATTTGTCGACGTTATCGCGACAAGTGCAATCGGGCTTGTTTATGGCCCATGTACGCGCATCCACCGGAACCGCGATTAGCCGTAACAATTGTCACCCGTTCGCTGTGGGGAACTGGACATTTATGCATAATGGACAAATCGGTGGATTTGATGGGTTTCGCAAGCAGGCGGATATGCTGATCCCCGATGTGTTATATGGTGATCGCCGCGGGGCAACTGATGGCGAAGTATTGTTCCTGCTTGCATTGGGTCATGGGTTGGACCGGGATCCTAATGCCGCGATGGCACGCGCCGTGGCCGAGCTTCAATCGTTATCCCACAATTATGGAACGACGCCTCATATGCGGATGTCGGCCGCATTTTCTGACGGCAGGAAACTATACGCTTTGCGCTTTGCATCTGACGCACGCGCGCCAACGCTGTATTACCGGCAAGATGTGAAAAACGGAGGTTGGGCGGTGGCATCTGAACCGCTGGACAGCGACGCAAACGGGTGGACTGCGCTGCCTGCGGGACAGTTGGGGGTATTTTCAAGCGACGGCCTTGAAATACAAAACTTCACACCAGAGACCTTACAACCGCAGGCCGCTTAGCCAGTTCACTGAAAAAGGCACCAGCACGCCCTGTCCAGTGTGGCGGCGACATGCGGTTTTCTAGCCGCCAAGCGCCGTATCCAGATTGGAATCAATCTTTTCAAGAAACCCTTCAGTGGTCAGCCATTTTTGGTCAGGACCAACCAACAACGCCAAGTCTTTGGTCATAAAGCCGCTTTCCACCGTATCAACGACGACCTTTTCCAAAGTGTCGACAAATCGTGTTAGTTGGGCGTTATCATCCAGTTTCGCGCGATGTCTCAGACCACCCGTCCAGGCGTAAATTGATGCGATCGAATTGGTCGACGTCGCCTCGCCCTTTTGGTGCTGACGGAAGTGCCGTGTAACCGTGCCGTGGGCCGCTTCGGCCTCGACAATTTTACCATCCGGCGTCATCAGCTGACTGGTCATCAGACCCAGGGAACCAAAGCCCTGCGCAACGGTGTCTGATTGCACGTCGCCATCATAATTTTTGCAGGCCCAGACAAAACCGCCAGACCATTTCATCGCAGCAGCGACCATATCGTCGATCAGACGGTGTTCGTAGGTGATGCCGGCCTTCTTGAATTTGTCGGCGAATTCTTCGTCATGGACCTGTTGAAACAAGTCCTTAAATCGACCGTCATAGGCCTTTAGAATTGTATTTTTGGTGGACAGATAAACCGGCCAACCCATTTTCAGGCCGTAATTCAACGACGCGCGGGCAAAGTCGATGATCGATGCGTCCAGATTATACATGCCCATTGCCACACCCGCCGCAGGTGCATCAAACACGTCTTTTTCGATAACTGCGCCATCGTCCCCAACGAATTTCATCGTCAGCTTGCCTTTGCCAGGAAACAGAAAGTCTGTCGCTTTGTACTGATCGCCAAATGCGTGGCGGCCGATGACAATTGGCTGGGTCCAACCCGGCACCAGTCGGGGAACGTTTGAACATATGATCGGTGCGCGGAAAATTGTGCCGCCCAGAATGTTGCGGATGGTGCCGTTGGGGCTGCGCCACATTTTTTTCAGCCCAAATTCTTCGACCCGGCCCTCGTCGGGGGTAATCGTTGCGCATTTTACACCGACACCAATTTCCTTGATTTTTTCGGCAGCATCAATGGTGATCTGGTCGTCGGTTTCATCGCGTACTTCCATGCCCAGATCATAATACAGCAGGTCGACGTCCAAATAAGGCAAGACCAGTTTTTGCTTGATAAAATCCCAGATAATCCGGGTCATTTCATCGCCGTCCAGTTCAACAACGGGGTTTTCGACTTTGATCTTGGTCATGGAATATCCTTTTGATGGGCGGAATCAATTGGCGCCTTTTAACGCAATTTTGGCCTTGATGCCAAGACGGTATGCAATTGTATGCAAAACAATCTAGTTAAACTTAAACCGACATATTGTCTTTAAAGTATTGGTCGACCAATCCCGCGGTGTAGGCCCATAGTTTTGGTGCCCCCTTAGCAACTTTACTGCCGACGCGGTCTGCAATTTGGTCCTGGGTCACGTTGTAGGTTTTCCATGAACCGCCGCCAGAGGCCATGATCTGTAACACTGGCGCAAGCCGATCGATGGCCTTTGCATACACGGCATCTGGCGATTGTGCAGCTTCAAATTCTGTCCAGCGCGCGCGGAATTCTTGAGCTTGATCGATTGGCAATAGACCAAATATGCGGTCAGAAGCGGCGGCTTCTTCGATGGCGACTTTGGCCACATCAACATCGCCGTGGATCGGATGATCTCCAACATCAATTTCGACGATATCATGCAGCAATAGCATCTGAATGACGCGGCTGATGTTCACGCCGGGTTCTGCGTGTTCGCTTAAAACTGTCGCGAACAGACAGATATGCCAGCTGTGTTCTGCGCTGTTTTCAAAGCGTGAACCATCCACCAGTTCTGACGCCCGTAAAACCGTTTTCAGGCGGTCAATTTCCAGCAAAAATGCGAATTGGCTGTCAAGGCGTTCATCTGCTTCGCTCAACGCGAAGTCTCGGTTAGCCGCCTGCGAACATAGGTATCAACATTACCGATCATGGTTTCCATGTGTGGATCTTCAAAGAAATGCCCGGCACCCTCGATCACTTGATGGGTGATGGTGATGCCCTTTTGCTCGTGGAGTTTATCAACCAGAATTTCGGTATCTCTGGGCGGTGCAACCCGGTCGGAGGTGCCGTTGATGATCAACCCAGAAGACGGGCAGGGCGCCAGAAACGAAAAGTCATACATATTTGCCGGTGGGGACGCGGAAATGAACCCGGTCACTTCCGGTCGGCGCATCAGCAACTGCATGCCGATCCAGGCACCAAAGGAAAACCCCGCCACCCAGCAATGTTTAGAATTTTGGTTCATTGATTGCAGATAATCCAGCGCCGAAGCTGCATCAGACAATTCGCCCAAGCCCTGATCATATTCGCCTTGGCTGCGCCCGACACCACGGAAATTAAACCGCAACACGGTAAAGCCCATATTGTGAAAGGCGTAGTGCAGGTTATAGACCACGCGATTGTTCATCGTGCCGCCAAATTGCGGATGCGGATGCAGGATGATCGCCAGCGGCGCATCCTTCGCTTTTTGGGGGTGATAACGACCTTCTAGGCGGCCCTCTGGGCCAGGAAATATTACTTCGGGCATTGCTGTCTCTGTCTGGGTCTAAAATACCGGTAGGAATTCTTGACGAATTCACTCAGACACTTTAGAACAATTCTAAGTTGGCCATCAGGCGATGGGATTTGTTGCCTGTCAGGTAATGATACTGCGACCTGACGTCAACAAAATTAAGGGTTTGGGCAATGAAACTTAGCACCAAAGGACGATATGCGATGGTTGCGCTGGCCGATTTGGCGACGCAGCCTGTTGATACGCTTTCTTCCCTGGGCGATATTTCTAAGCGTCAGGATATTTCACTGCCATATTTAGAGCAGCTGTTTGTCAAACTGCGCCGCGCGGGGCTGGTGTTTTCTGTTCGGGGCCCTGGCGGCGGCTACAGATTGGCCAAACAGGCAGCAGACATAACGGTCTCTGACATTTTGGGCGCAGTGGAAGAAACCGTTTCAGCGATGCACACAGGTGGCGCGGCGTCCGGCGGCACATCAGGCACGCGCGCGCAATCCATGACCAACCGGTTGTGGGAATGCCTGTCGGCGAACGTCTATGTATTTTTACAAACGACAAGTTTGGAAGATGTGATCAAAAATGAATTGGTGCCTTGCCCGGCGGTGCCGACTTTGTTTGAACTTACCGAGGACGCATGATCTTGGCTGCCATATGTGAAAATATTTCGCCAGTTCATGGGCCGGGGGCGTGGTTGTGACCAAACGCACTTATCTGGATTGGAACGCATCCGCGCAGCTGTGCGAACCGGCCAAGGCCGCCATTATTGACGCGTTGGGTATTGTCGGAAACCCGTCATCAGTGCACGGCTATGGTCGGGGCGCCAAGGCGGTGATCGAAAATGCCAGGACCCGGGTTTCCCGAGCGTTTGGGGCGGCGGGCGCCGATGTTGTGTTCACATCGGGTGCAACCGAAGCCGCCGCACTGGCCTTGGCGGATCGTGATCTAAAATGCAGCGCAACAGAACACGAAGCGGTTTTGGCTTGGGCGCAGGTCAAGTTGGACACGGACGGACAGGGGAAAATTACGATTGATGACCCGCAAAATTCCTGTGTTCAGCTGGCCAACGGGGAAACGGGTGTTGTTCAGGAATTGCTAACAAATGTTTCGGTCAGTGATGTTACGCAGGCCTTTGGCAAACTGCCGGTGGCCTTTGACTGGTTGGGTTGTGACATGGCGTTGATGTCAGCCCACAAACTGGGTGGGCCCCGGGGTATTGGCGCGCTGGTGTTGAAAACGGGGCTGGATGTTGCGGCCCGAAATCGTGGTGGTGGCCAGGAAATGGGCCGCCGTTCGGGCACTGAAAATCTGATCGGTATCGCCGGGTTTGGCGCGGCGGCCCAATCGGCTGCCAAAGATTTGGCGGACGGTGTTTGGGAACGGGTTGCTGAACTGCGCGACATGTTGGAAGCGGTGATAGAAGCCGAGGCGATAGAATCCAGCGTGGTCGCAAAATCGGCAACCAGACTACCAAACACCAGTTGCATCGTGACCCCGGGCTGGAAAGGCGAAACCCAAGTGATGGCTATGGATCTGGCCGGGTTCGCAATATCGGCCGGATCAGCATGTTCCAGCGGCAAGGTGACGCCCAGCCCGGTTTTGCGGGCGATGGGATACGATGAAAATGCCAGTCGCAGCGCCATTCGGGTGTCGTTGGGGCCGAACACAACTGAAGATGAGATTTTACGATTTGCAGATGCCTGGACCGGGGCACAGAAACGATATCGCGCGAAAGCTGCTTGATTTAAAGGTGAACAGGACAATGACGATTACCGAAGAGATCAAAGTTAAAGACGGCTTAGACCAAGATACGGTCGACGCCGTGCGTTCAATTTCCGGTGCCTATAAATATGGCTGGGAAACTGAGATTGAAATGGATTATGTCCCCAAGGGCATAAACGAAGAAATTGTTCGGCTGATATCGGAAAAGAACGGCGAACCAGACTGGATGACCGATTGGCGACTAGAAGCTTTTGAACGCTGGACCAAGTTGCAAGAACCCACGTGGGCAATGGTTGATTACCCAGAAATTGACTATCAAGACCTGTATTATTATGCCCAGCCTAAAAGCATGGTGGATAAGCCAAAATCTTTGGACGATGTTGATCCTAAACTGCTTGAAACATACAAAAAACTTGGCATCCCCTTGAAGGAACAAATGATCCTGGCGGGCGTCGAGGGGGCCGAAAATGCACCCTCTGAAGGGCGCAAAGTTGCCGTTGATGCGGTGTTTGACAGCGTGTCGCTTGGCACCACCTTTCAGGACGAACTGGCCAAAGCCGGCGTCATTTTCTGTTCGATTGGTGAAGCGATCGAAAACCACCCGGAACTGGTGAAAAAGTATTTGGGTTCGGTCGTTCCCGCGTCGGATAATTTTTTCGCGACCCTGAATTCGGCCGTGTTTTCGGCTGGGTCGTTCGTCTATGTGCCGCCCGGTGTGCGCTGCCCGATGGAACTAAGCACCTATTTCCGCATCAATGCCGAAAACACTGGCCAATTTGAACGCACGCTGATCATCGCTGATAAGGGATCGTACGTGTCCTATCTAGAAGGCTGCACTGCGCCGCAACGTGACACCAATCAATTGCATGCAGCGGTGGTCGAGATTGTTCTGCTGGAAGATGCAGAGGTCAAGTATTCGACCGTTCAAAACTGGTATCCCGGTGACGAAAACGGAGTTGGTGGCATCTACAATTTTGTAACCAAACGTGCCGATTGCCGCGGGGACCGGTCCAAAGTCATGTGGACCCAGGTGGAAACCGGTTCGGCGATTACCTGGAAATACCCGTCGTGCATATTGCGTGGCGATGACAGCCAGGGCGAATTTTATTCGATCGCCATCGCCAACAACATGCAACAGGCCGACACCGGCACGAAAATGATACATCTGGGCAAAAACACCAAAAGCCGGATCGTCAGCAAAGGCATCAGCGCCGGACGGGCACAAAATACCTATCGTGGTTTGGTTTCGATGCATCCTAAGGCCAAGAACAGCCGCAACTATACCCAATGCGACAGCCTATTGATTGGCGACAAATGCGGCGCGCACACGGTTCCTTATATCGAAGTAAAGAACAATTCGTCGCGCGTTGAACACGAAGCGACGACATCAAAAGTTGACGATGATCAGCTGTTTTATTGCCTTCAGCGCGGCATTGACGAAGAGGCCGCCCTGGCGCTGATTGTGAACGGGTTCGCGAAAGAGGTTTTGCAGGCCCTGCCGATGGAATTTGCAATGGAAGCGCAGCAACTGGTGGCCATTTCACTTGAGGGATCGGTGGGATGAATTTAACCTACATATGCACCCATAAACTTGTTGGGCGACCGGAACCTGTCTGATGATAAGTGATGTTAAATTTTGCTCTGTTTCGCAGGGATGTAGTGTAAAACTGGCGCGCGCAGTGATGGCCGAGTGTCGAAATTTTGCACCGCTTTGGCCCCATTCTTGCCCAAAATTGATGAAAAAACCGCCCCAAACGAAACAACGGGGTCTGGGTTATGATCGCAGGCGGTGTTCAAAAACAACAGTTTCAAGATCGATTGAAACGGGTAAAATCCGGTGGGTCCAATACCACAAGCCAAGTTTATGCTGGCACAACAGAACCGCCGCGCATGCGCAAACGATACGAGACCAGAGTTACACAAGATATGGTGTCAGATACACCAAAATTTGGCGCGCGACTGCCGCTTTATTTGATTTCCGGCGTACTGATTGGGGCTGGGGCCGCTGTAATGGCGCGCAATACCCGGTTTCGGTTGGAATTGGGCGAACTGACCGGTCTGAACGCAGATTTGTTCATGGCCGTCGATATCGTGCTGGCGCTAACGCTCGCTATCATATTGCGGGTGATATTTCGATTTCAGTCCAAAGTGCACGGCGTGGCCAAATTTGTCGGCGTGCTGGCAGCAGTACTGTTGATGCACAACGCCGTACATATCGTACCGGGCCTGTTCGAAAAGGCATTTTCAGTGCGCTGGGTCAGTCAGGTTGTGTCTACAACCAAGCCACAGTCTATTCTGATCGCGGGCAGATCATACGATTTTTGGATGCAAGAAATGGCGTTACCGCAAAGTATAGGAAGACAACGCTAAGCGGCTCTGATCATGTTGACTCTAATATCATTACGAACCGTCTAAACTATACCCATTCGCAATTCAGCAAGGTCGGCCCAGTTGCGCTGACCCAGTTTCAACAATCCCAACAATTCCAAATCCCGACTGCTGCGGCATTCGGGGTTTTCAACGTTCAGTAAAGGCAAATATTATGCTGGAAATAAGCAATCTTCACGTCAGTTTGGAAGAAGAAGACAAAGAAATTTTGCGGGGTGTGGACCTTAGCATTGCTGCTGGTTCGGTGCATGCAATCATGGGCCCGAATGGGTCAGGTAAATCTACATTGTCATATGTTCTGGCTGGCCGTCAGGGGTATAAAGTGACCAAGGGCAGTGCCAGCCTACTGTGCCAGGACCTGCTTGATCTTGATCCCGACGAACGTGCTGCGGCTGGCCTGTTTCTGGCGTTTCAGTACCCGGTCGAGATACCGGGCGTTGGTAACATGACGTTTCTGCGTACTGCCGTAAACGCACAGCGAAAATCACGCGGTCAGGACGAACTGTCAGGTGCTGCGTTTCTAAAGGAAATTCGGGCCAAAGCCGCAGACTTGAAGATCGATGCCGAGATGCTGAAACGCCCGGTAAATGTCGGGTTTTCAGGCGGCGAGAAAAAGCGCAATGAGATTTTGCAAATGGCGATGCTGGAACCAAAGATGTGCATTCTGGATGAAACTGATTCCGGGCTGGATGTCGATGCGATGAAATTGGTGGCCGGTGGCGTAAATGCGTTACGTGATGCGGGGCGGTCGTTTCTGGTGATCACCCACTATCAACGGCTGCTGGACCACATCAAACCAGATGTCGTGCATATCATGGCCGATGGCCGCATCGTAAAAACCGGCGGTGCAGATTTGGCGTTGGAAGTTGAAAACAACGGTTATGCCGAAATATTGTCCGAGGTTGCATGATGGGAGCGTCTGACCCGAACACAATGCAGGTCGATGGTCTTCTTGGTGACCTGGTAATGCCCCAGGGCGCTGCCTGGTCGACAGCTGCGCGCAACAGTGCGTCGGAACGTGCACGAAAGCTGGGTTTGCCCAACCGACGTGACGAATATTGGAAATTTACCAATCCGGCAACTTTGGTTCAATCCCAGACACCGACGGCATCGGTTTTTGATGCGCAGGAAACGCCGGTATTCGAGGAAATTGATCGGCTGAAAATTTTCTTTGTCGATGGCGTATTTGACAAGGACGCCTCGGATGATCTGGCCTTAGAAGGCCTCCAGATTGACCGGCTGGCAGACGTCTGTGCGCACGACATTCACTGGGTAAAGAATTTGTACGGTGTTCTTGAGGCGCGTGGCCAGACGCCGGTACCACGCGCGCTGGCCGCGGTTAACAGTGCCTTTGCGACTGACGGTGTACTTATTCGTGTCACGGGCAAGCCGTCCAAGCCTGTTTCGCTGATTTACCTGCATAAATCCCCTGACAGTGACGCCATTCTTCACCATGTTATTCGCGTGGAAAAAGGCGCGGATCTAACCCTGTTGGAAAATGGCCCAGCCGCCGCTCGCTTGAATAAAGTGCTAGAAGTTGACGTTGCCGACGATGGTTCGTTCAGACATGTGCGCACCCAGGGGCGCGACCATGAACGCCGCGCACTGACCCATATATTTGCCAGGCTTGGTACCAAAAGCTTGTTCAAAAGTTTTACGCTGACGGCGAATGGTGTTCTGACCCGCAATGAAGCGGTTATAGAGCTTACCGGCGACAATGCGGTTGCCCATGTTGCCGGGGCAGCAGTTGGCGACGGTGATTTTCACCATGACGACACAGTTTTCATCACCCATGACGCCGAAAATTGCGAAAGCCGCCAAGTTTATAAGAAAGTATTGCGAAACGGAGCGCGCGGTGTTTTCCAAGGTAAAATTTTGGTTAAAGCCGGGGCCCAAAAAACTGATGGCTATCAAATCAGCCAAGCGCTGTTGCTGGACGACGATGCCCAGTTTTTGGCCAAGCCCGAACTTGAAATATATGCCGACGATGTCATCTGTTCGCACGGGTCAACAACCGGTGCCATTGACGAAGAAGCAATGTTTTATCTGCGGTCGCGCGGTGTACCGGCTGAACAGGCGCAAGACCTATTGGTATTGGCTTTCCTGTCACAAGCGATTGATGAAATTGACAACGACGAGATTGCGGCTGATTTAACAGAACGGTTGCAGGCCTGGTTGTTGCGTCGCCGAGCCTGACAAATTGGGGTTGGCAACAGACATATTGCGCAGTTGGCGCCATCCACGTCAGGTAATGTCCTTGCACCTGGCGCAGGGCATACGTGAAGATCGGGTGTTCATGTATTTGATGCTGGCCTGCTTTCTAATTTATGTGTCGCAATGGCCCGGACTTGCGCGGGATGCAAAACTTGACCCAGCAACGCCGTTGGAGATGCGGCTAGGTGGTGCGTTGTTTGCGTGGATTTTTATGGTACCGTTAGTGCTTTATCTGGTGGCGGCGCTTTCACGCATAGTTGCGCGCTTATTTGGCGGGCACGGCAATTGGTATTCAGCACGTCTGGCGTTGTTTTGGTCTCTTTTGGCCGCGACGCCGCTGTGGCTATTGAACGGA
>CAXMPY010000043.1:13804-14315 GCA_964195275.1 uncultured Paracoccaceae bacterium | reverse complement strand
ACTGTGGTGACAGCGATTGCCTTTTTCAGCATTGGAACCGGGCACGCCTATTTTCGTCAAATTGCAACACTGGTCGTGGCGCTGGCCGCTGTGATATCCGCAATTTTTCTGTATTAGCCACAATTATTGCCGAATTTACCCAGTTTACGCGCGCTGTCTGCGGTCGTTGCGCTTGCGTTCATCGATACGTTTTTCGCCGGTTTGGCCCTGTACGTATTATTGCCCTCCGGTATCGACCTGGGCTTTAACACGCAGTACCTGGCGTTTTTGGTGGCGGTGGGGTGTGGGCTGGTTGGCGGTACACCTGGGGGCGTGGGCCCGTTTGAGGTTGCGCTGATATCAATGTTTCCAACATTGCCTGCTGAAACGGTGTTGGCGGCGGTGCTCGTTTTTCGCATTATCTATTATGTGTTGCCGGCGTCGATTGCCTTTATCGTGCTGGTGGGGGGGCAATTTTCGGCAAATCAAAACCAGCAGACCAAAGTGAACGCGCCGCGATCCAGCCCCTATC
>CAXMPY010000043.1:0-13794 GCA_964195275.1 uncultured Paracoccaceae bacterium | reverse complement strand
TCTGATCCGACAGGGCCAGTTTCGGCTGCTAAGCGAACGTGCCTTGCCACTGGCGATAGTTGCCCCAACTGGCCAAAACTTGCTGATGTTGGCCGACCCGATCAGCGCAGCAATTCATCCATCAAGAATATTGCAAATCTTTTTAAGCCAAGCCAGGCGTGTTCAGCACGCACCGATCGTTTACAAATGTTCTGCCCGCTTTGCGCTGGTCGCCCGAAATATGCAGCGGCACGTCCTGCCGATTGCCAAAGAAGCCTGGGTTCGGCCCAACGCATTTGAAACGGCTGGGCCGAGTCGTCGCCAGCTGCGCCGCCAATTGCGAAAAGCGATCAAAGCAGATGTTAAGGCAATCGAAGGTGACCGAAGCCTGCCCGTGGATGACATGCAGAACCTGTCCGATATCTGGACGACTGAACAGGGTAGCGAACGCGGGTTTTCAATGGGTCAGTTTGACCGCGACTATGTCAGTTGCCAGCGGGTTTTCTTGGCCTATCAGGGTGATCAGTTGCAGGCCTTTATTTCGCTACACGAGGTTCAGAATGAAGGGACACTGGATATTATGCGCCATCTGCCCGGCACACCGGCCGGAACGATGCATATGTTGGTGCCAAAAGCCATCGAAAGTGCAGCTACGGGGCGCTGTCCGCGCCTGTCATTGGCGGCGGTGCCAAGCCGTGGGTCAATCGACACTAAAATCATCGCTTATCTGCGCCACCACTTGATTTTCAAATATAATACCGATGGGTTGGAACAGTTTAAGGCCAGTTTCAATCCAAACTGGTCGCCGTTATATGCGGCGGCCCCGTCAAAGGTTGGGCTTGTTCTGGGGCTGCTGGCAACGTTTCGGCGGGTAAATCAGCGCGGCTAACGCAAAATATCCGAATTCTCATATTGATTATGAAAATTATAAATTTGTCGATCCAGCATTTCCGTGGCAAACGCAGGTGAAAACAAGGCGGTATTTCTACTGCCCTTAAACCCGGTGAAAGTACCGCCCCATGAGCAACGCCTTGTCCAAACTATTGAGTACGCGCGATTGGCTATTGGCCGATGGTGCAACCGGTACAACGCTGTTCAATATGGGTTTGCAATCCGGTGATTCACCCGAATTGTGGAATGACCAACACCCCGAACGGATTGCGGCGCTTTACCAGGGTGCGGTTGACGCAGGCAGCGACATTTTTTTGACCAACAGTTTTGGTGGTACCGCCGCCCGCCTGAAATTGCACGATGCGCAAAGCCGGGTGCGTGAACTGAACCGGACAGCTGCGGAAATCGGCCGGAATGTCGCCGATAAAACCGATCGTGATGTTGTCGTCGCCGGTTCAATCGGCCCAACCGGCGAAATCATGGAACCGATGGGGCAGCTTTCCTATGCCAACGCCGTTGAAATGTTCCATGAACAGGCCGAGGGGTTGAAAGAAGGCGGCGCCGATATCCTATGGGTCGAAACCATTTCTGACCGTGACGAATTTCGCGCGGCCTCCGAGGCAGCGCTGCTGGCCAACATGCCCTGGGTCGGCACCATGAGCTTTGATACATCCGGTCGCACCATGATGGGGGTGACATCGGTCGATTTGACCAAACTGGTTGAAAAACTGGATCACAAACCGCTCGGGTTTGGTGCAAATTGTGGCGTTGGGGCCGCTGACCTTTTGCGCACCATTTTGGGATTTTCCGCTCAAGGCCCCGTACGGCCGATCATCGCCAAAGGCAATGCCGGGATACCAAAATATGTTAACGGCCATATCCATTATGACGGTACACCGGATCTGATGGGCGAATATGCGGTGCTGGCACGCGATAGTGGCGCGCGCATCATTGGTGGTTGCTGTGGTACTACGCCTGAACATCTGTCCGTTATGCGAAAAGCCTTGGAAACACGGCCCGCCGGTGAACGCCCTACCCTTGAGAAAATCAGCGAAACACTGGGCGGGTTTTCTTCTGAATCAGATGGAACAGACGGCATGGGCCCAAAGAAACGCGAACGCAGCGGCCGCCGTCGCCGCGCCTAAAATAACGAAAGCTGTTTCGCCCGACCGGGAACTTGAAACAGATCAGTTCTTAACGCCGGATTTTTCCGTTCCAAACCAGCGCGATGTGCCGCAATCTTGAACCTTTGTGCTATCATTTCGGCGTATTTTCCTTCACCGCGCATGCGTTTGCCCCATTGGGCATCATAATCTTTGCCACCATGCATTTCACGCACCCTTGCCATGACCCGCGCGGCGCGGTCTGGGTTGGTTTTTGCCAGCCATTCCTGAAACAACCCGCTAACCTCAAGTGGCAGTCGCAACATAATCCACGACGCCGATGTTGCACCGGCTTTGGCCGCTGCTGACAGGATGTTTTCCAGTTCATGATCGGTCAAGCCTGGCACAACAGGCGCAACCATCACCCGCACCGGGCAACCTGCGTTTGCCAGGTTTTCGATGACTTTCAAGCGCCGCATCGGGGCCGGCACGCGCGGTTCCATTGTGCGCGACAGTTTTGCGTTAAGCGACGTTACCGAAATGCCAACATTCACCAAACCTGCAGCGCCCATTTCACCCAATATATCGACGTCGCGTTCAATCAGCGTACCCTTGGTCACGATCGTTACCGGGTGACCAAAATCACGCAGAACACACAGTATTTTCCGCATGATTTGATATCGCGCCTCGATCGGCTGGTAGGGGTCAGTATTGGTGCCAATTGCGATCGTCTTTGGCTGATAGTCGGGGCGCGAGATTTCTTTCTGCAGTGCAATGTCGGCTCCCGGCCGGGCGATCAATCGGGTTTCAAAGTCCAACCCCGGTGACAGCCCCAAATAAGCGTGGGTTGGGCGGGCAAAGCAATAAATACAGCCATGTTCGCAGCCACGATAGGGGTTTATCGACCGATCGAAAGACAAATCTGGCGACGAATTTTTGGCCAAAATTTTGGTGACACGCTGTTCACTAACTTCAGTGCGCACCACTTGCGTCGGTTCTTGGATGTCCCAGCCGTCATCGACAACCACGCGCCGATAGGGTTCAAATCGTCCTGCCCGATTGGATGATGCGGCCCGGCCAGGTACGGCCAAATTTGGCGAAAGTGTTGGTTCATATTCGTCCATCTGCCCAGAATAGAACATAACATGAACAAATGCCATCCAACTGTTGCGCAAAAGTCGGTTGCAGCGCTGCCTGTGTCGCAATCTGCAAAGTTATTATCGCCCAATAATCGCATGAAAGGTAAAAGGTATTTGTAATTCCGCAGCCCCGGAGACACCCAATGGCCGACGAAGATGACATCATACTAAGCGAGCTTGATGACGAAGAGCTGGTGCTGCAAATGCATGACGACTTATATGACGGCCTGAAAGAAGAGGTCGAAGAAGGCGTTAACATTCTGCTTGGCCGCAAATCGATGCCCTATGATGTGCTGACCAAGGCATTGGTTGCGGGCATGACAATTGTTGGCATCGATTTTCGCGACGGCATTCTTTTTGTTCCCGAAGTGCTGTTGGCCGCCGGTGCGATGAAGGGCGGCATGGCCATTCTAAAACCATTGCTGGCAGAAACTGGCGCCCCTGCGGTTGGCAAAATGGTTGTCGGCACCGTGAAAGGCGACATCCATGACATTGGTAAAAACCTGGTGTCGATGATGATGGAGGGCGCGGGTTTTGACGTAATCGATCTGGGCATTAATAACTCGGTTGAAAAATACCTGGGTGCTTTAGAATCAGAAAAGCCGGATATATTGGGCATGTCGGCCCTGCTGACCACGACGATGCCCTATATGAAAGTTGTGATTGATACGATGATCGAACGGGGCATTCGCGATGATTACATCGTTTTGGTGGGCGGCGCGCCATTGAATGAAGAATTTGGCAAAGCCATTGGTGCAGACGCCTATTGCCGCGATGCTGCGGTAGCCGTTGAAACCGCAAAAGAATATGTTGCGCGCAAACACAACCGTATGGCGGGCTAATACCGGGCTTACATTCGCACGCATCTGCCCCCACATTGGATTGGAAGGGAGAATATGATGCCTTTGAATAAATTCTTACTGATCTTGATCAGCGTTATAACCGCCGCAGGTGTTACTGTTTGGATTGGGGCGGTATTTATGGCGAATACCGGCGGACCTGCGACGGGATGGTTGATTTTTGTGCCGGTGATGTTGGCGACCTATGTGATCTGGCGCGCCATTTCCCGCCATTTGGATAACCGAAATCACGCAGAAAATGGCAAGTGACAATCCGCTTAACCACCGGGCGGTACAGATAAGATGACCCGACTTAACGACACCGAATTGACTGAAAATGGCCTGTCGCCAACGGGTGACAGCGGGCGCATTTTGGTGATCGCCTGCGGTGCGCTGGCGCGTGAAATTCTGGCTGTTACCAAGGCGCAGGGCTGGTCGCATATGGACCTGACTTGTTTACCGGCGATCCTGCACAATTACCCCGATAAAATTAGCGATGCGGTAGAAGCAGCGGTCGCAAAACACCGCGATAAATACAGTTCTATTTTTGTGGCATATGCCGATTGCGGTACTGGTGGACATTTGTTCGAATTGTGCAAGAAATTGGGGGTAGAATTGGTTCGAGGGCCGCATTGTTATTCGTTTTTTGAAGGCAATGATGCGTTCGCGGTGCGCACAGAAGACGAATTTGATGCGTTTTTCCTAACCGATTTTCTGGTTCGTCAGTTTGACGCTTTTGTGTGGAAGCCACTTGGGTTGGATCGCCATCCGCAATTGCGCGACATGTATTTTGGGAACTACAAAAAGCTGATTTATCAAGCCCAGACCAACAACGCGGATCTGGATCAAAAGGCGGAAGAATGCGCCCAAAAATTGGGGCTGGCATACGAACGGAAATTCACCGGCTATGGTGATTTGGAAACAACTTTGAAAACTTGGGCAAATCGCCCACCTGCTTAACCATGCGCCTCTGTGGCCAGCGCCCGAATACGGACCACCATCGCGCGCAAACCGTTTGAACGTTGCGCGGACAAGTGATCGTTCAACCCTAACCGCGCCAATTCAGCCGATGCATCGACCTTTAGTACATCTGCCACCGATAGATCAGAATAAAGCCCATGCAGCACAGCAATTAGGCCGCGCACAATCATCGCATCGCTTTCGCCACGGAACGAAAACCGGGCGGTCGGCCCAGAACCTTCGATTGTTGGCATTATCCAAACCTGGCTGGCACAACCATCGACTTTTGTCGCTGGCACCCGAAATGCGTCTTCCAATTCGGGCATGGCTTTACCCAATTCTATGACATGGCGATACCGGTCTTCCCAGTCGTCAAAGAATTCAAACGTATCTGCAATGTCTTCAAAGGCTTCGCTGGCCATTCCACCCTCCGCGGCTGGGCATCATCTAAGCTGCGTTTACCAAAAGGTCTAGCGCTACATCCTCTTTTCAAAGCCGGTTTCTTTCGCTAGTCACTACTAAGCTAAGCAAAGGGGGCAAAGTTGCGATATTTATTGGCCTTAGGCATCGTTTGTACGTTGGCGTCCTGTTCGGGTGGCGGTGGTTCAGAGGGTAAACTAAACCCGTTTAACTGGTTCAAAAACGACCGTGCCCAAAATCAAAACGAAATTCGCACTTTGGCGCCAGGCCGCGGGTACGGTTTTGCCACTGAAACACGGCCAATGGTGGATCAGGTCACCGCACTAAGCATCGAAAAAACGGCGACAGGCGCAATTATTCGCGCAACGGCCCTAACCCCGACCCAAGGTTATCACAGTGCCGATCTGGTTTTAATGCCGTCAACCAAGGCGGGCGAGGTGTCATTTCAATTTCGCGCGCGACCACCAGCGCAACCATTCCGAACTGGCCCAACCCATTTGCGTGAAATTGTTGTCGGATTTGCAATAAGCCAGGCACAATTGCGCGGCATCCGCCGGATCAACATTATCGCAGCCAGAAACAGCCGCAGTATCCGGCCCTGATCCTGTTGCTCAGATCGAAATGACGTCCACCGAATTGCCCTTGGCAACCAGTGCGATTTCACCGTCGCACAACCGGATTGCATCATCACCAAAAACTTTGGCGCGCCAACCCGTCAACACCCGCCCATCACGATTTCCACCGGCGATTGCATCCAGTTCCGCGCTGGTGGCGATTAGCTTTGACGCAACGCCAACGTTTTCAGTTTTGGCTTTCAACAGCACCCGCAGAAGATCCGCCAGTGCTGGGTTCACCTGCAAAGAATCGCGTTTTCCGGTTGATTTGGGATAGTCTTCGATTTTGCAGGCCAAACCCGCGGCAACTGCGGCCAGTATTCCTTCAGAAATTTCGCCTTTACGTGCTTCACGCTGCAACAGGCGCGACCGTCCCAGGTCCGAAATGCTACCAGGCTTAGTAGACGCCAATTCTAGCAGGGCTTCGTCTTTGTAAACCCTTGTTCTTGGTACATTTTTATCCTTGGCATAGCCTTCACGAAATTGGGCCAATTCGCGGACCACAGCCAGAAATTTCCCTGAATTTGTCCGGGTTTTGATGCGTTTCCAGGCTTCTTCTGGACGCGCAATATATGTTTCTGGGTTGGTCAGTATCTTTAGTTCTTCTTCAACCCAACCTTGGCGGCCGGTTTTTTCCAACTTGTCAGCCAAAAATTCGTAGATCACGCGCAAATGGGTCACGTCCCCCAGCGCGTAGGTTTTTTGGGCGTCACTAAGCGGGCGACGCGACCAATCGGTGAAACGCGACGATTTATCCAGTGGGGAATCGGCGATTTTGCGCACTAACGTCTCGTAGCCGGCCTGTTCGCCAAATCCACAAACCATCGCCGCAACTTGTGTATCAAACAGTGGGGCTGGAATGACACCGCCTTCAACATAGAATATTTCAAGGTCTTGGCGCGCGGCATGGAAAACTTTCACCACGCTGGTGTCGCGGAATAATTCGTACAGCGGGTCCAGCGATAGGCCATCGACCAAAGGGTCCAACAAAACCGCGTCTTCCTCGCTATCGCCAGGAACAGCAAGTTGCACCAGACACAGCTTTGAATAATAGGTGCGTTCGCGCAGAAATTCGGTGTCGACCGTCACGTAAGCGTGGGATCGGGCGCGCGCGCAGAAATCTGCCAGTGCCTGTGTGGTTGTTATTGTAATCATCCGGTCAATTCTTAGTCACGTGAGTGGTGTGCACCTAATAGTGACGCAAACAGGTAATGAAAAGCGCTACAATCATTTGATTGCAGCGCGATTTTGCAGAAAATGCCGCAGAACTTTGGGGTAAAGCAGATGTTCCTGTACCAAAACCCGTGCTGCCAGGTCTTGTGCATCGTCGCCCGCAAATATCGGCACTTCGGTTTGCCCCAGCACCGGCCCGCCATCCAGTTCAGCGGTCATTTCATGCACCGAACACCCCGCCACGGTGTCGCCAGCTGAAATTGCCCGGGCGTGGGTATTTAAACCTTTGTATTTGGGCAGCAATGACGGATGAATATTCAAAATCCGCCCAGTCCATTTCTCAATAAAGGTCGGCGTCAAAATGCGCATGAAACCGGCAGTGCAGATGACATCGGCCTGTGCGGTCATCAACCGATCATGCGCAATGTCCTCGAACGCGGCCCGGTCTGCACCAAACGGTCGATGATCAACTACCGCCGTCGCGACACCCCAGGCAGCGGCAGTTTTGATCCCACCGGCAGTTGCAACGTTTGATAGAACCAACGCCGGGCAACCCGGGTGATCGGCTTGCATGCTGTTTAACAGCGCCAACATGTTAGACCCACCGCCAGAAATCAGGATGGCAACCCGTTGCTTCAAAGAAGTGACCCTGAATATCGCACCCCGGGTGTGGTACCGACGGTTCCCAGCACATGAACCTGTTCGCCCGCACTTGTCAAAACATCGGTGATTAAGTCGGCGTGATCGGGGTCAACCACCAGAACCATGCCAATACCGGCGTTGAATGTTTTTAACAGCTCGGCCTGGGCAATGCCTGCGGTGTCAACCAACCACCGAAATACCGGCAGCAATTCCCAGGCATTCAGATCGATGTCACACCCCAGCCCTTCGGGCATCACCCGGGGCAGGTTTTCGGTCAAGCCACCACCGGTAATATGGGCAAGGCCATGTACGCCCCCTGCCCGGATCGCGGCCAAAGCTTGGGTGACATACAGCCGTGTCGGGGTCAGCAACGCGGCGCCAAGTGTGCCACCCCCAAACGGGCTGTCTTCTTGCCAACCCAGACCAGAAAGTTCAACGACCTTATGCACCAGCGAAAAGCCGTTTGAATGCAAACCGTCGCTGGCCATGCCCAAAAGTATATCGCCTGCTTTTACATTTGCCGGCAGCACCGTTCCGCGTTCCATCGCGCCAACCGCGAACCCAGCAAGGTCAAAATCATTGTCAGAATACATGCCGGGCATTTCGGCGGTTTCACCACCGATTAACGCGCATCCAGACTGCGCGCAGCCCTGCGCAATGCCTTCGATTATTGTTGCAGCATTTTGCACATCCAACTTTCCAGTTGCGAAATAATCCAGGAAAAACAAAGGTTCCGCGCCCTGGCAGGCCAAATCATTGACACACATAGCCACAAGATCAATACCGATTGTATCGACATGCCCGGTGTCAATTGCGATCCTTAATTTTGTGCCAACGCCGTCTGTCGCGGCCACCAGGACCGGGTCAACAAATCCTGCCGCCTTTAAATCAAACAGCGCGCCAAACCCGCCCAGCCCGGCCATCACGCCGGGGCGGTTTGTGCGCTTTGCGGCCGGTTTGATACGGTCAACCAGGGCGTTTCCGGCATCGATATCAACACCCGCCTGCGCATAAGTCAGCCCATTTTTTCCGTTGGTCATGCCTGCCCCCAATTGACTTGGCGCTGCGATAGCCCAGTGCCTGCCCAAAGTCCACGCCCTATGGCTTGACCGGCGCGGTTGGGCTGCTTAATAGGGCACTAGGCGGGCCTGTAGCTCAGTTGGTTAGAGCAGAGCGCTCATAACGCTTTGGTCGCAGGTTCGAGTCCTGCCGGGCCTACCAATTATCTTGTAAGATATTGATAAATATAAATTTTCCAAAAACGCGGGACATGAAACCCACCCAAATGATATCAATAGGTTACGAAACAGAGTGACCCACGATTCCCCTACCCCTGCATCCCTGTATACCCAACATGTATTATTCGAACCTCTGCACCAAGCCGACTACACGCGCTGCACCGGAAACGCCGCCTTATACTTTCTGCGGTAACTGGTTTACCAAACGGCTTTTCTAAGGCCGGCCCTGTAGATAGGTACGGACTCTCGGGACACTTCCTGTAAATTCCCTGATTTAGGGATGGAGGATGTTTTGATGACGAATTGAATGCAGGCACAAATTTAGCCAACAGGATTGTTGTACGTCGATATGATCATTTCAGTTTTCATAGATTAGGTTTTTGATCCTGAGATTCTCTGTTGATGCTCGGCGCCCGCCTAAAACCCACACACCACCTTAAACGTCAACCCTTTCCCGCCATCCGGGTGCCTTATCCGCAGGCTTTCGGCGTGTAGCATCAGGCGGGGGAAATCCAGCGCTTCGCCGTTTGCGTAGAATGGATCACCCAAAATCGGGTGGCCGATGGCCAGCATGTGAACGCGCAATTGATGGGACCGTCCGGTTTTCGGGAACAGACGCATGCGGGTGGTGTTTTCATCGCGGCGCAGCACCCGCCATTCGGTTTGGGCGGCGCGGCCGGTTTCATGGCACACCATTTGCAACGGGCGGTTTGGCCAATCGACCGTTAGCGGCAAGTCAACGGTCCCGGTCTTTTCCGTCACATTGCCCCAAACCCGCGCGATATAGGTTTTTTTAATCTGCCGTTTTTCAAATTGCAGCCCCAGGTGGCGTTGGGCGGGTCTGGTCAGGGCAAACACCATGATCCCGGATGTATCGCGGTCCAGGCGATGCACCAGCAAAGCCTCGGGGAAGGCCCGTTGCACCCGCATGATCAGGCAATCTGCCAGATGGGCGCCTTTGCCGGGGACGGACAGCAGGCCCGACGGCTTATCGACCAACAAAATCTGATGATCGTGGTGAATGAAATTCAACGGATCGGTTGGCGGAGCGTAAACATCTGAACCAAACGCCGGGCCGTGGGGTTTATTTAGGTCGTCATCCAACTTTGCCGGTTTCATCGGTTGCCATCCAAATGCTGACGGCTGAACACCGTGTGCAAAATTTTGCCCAGCTCAGCCGCATCTTGTTCGTTGAACGCAGCCGCGCAGTTGCTGTCGATGTCAAACACCGCAATCAGGTCGCCGGCCGCATTTCTGACCGGCAAGACAAGTTCAGATCGGGTGGTTGATGCACAGGCGATATGGCCAGGGAAATCTTCAACATCGGCAACTATCGCCCCCTGTCCGCTTTGGGCAACGGAACCACAAACCCCTTTGCCAAATGGAATAACCGAGCTGCCATGCCCACCCTGATAGGGGCCGATTTTTAGCAATTCGGGCTGCACAACACGGTAGAAACCCGTCCAGTCAAAACGGTCGTCGGAATGGTGAACTTCGCACGTCACTGTGGCCATCAGCGCGATTTCATTGGTTTCGCACGACGTCAGGCTTTTGATGTGCGTGCCCAGCGCTGTATAATCCATCAGACCAGTTCGATGGCGATGGCCGTGGCTTCGCCGCCGCCGATACAAATGGCGGCAACGCCGCGCTGCAGGCCGCGTGTTTCCAGTGCGTTCAAAAGCGTCACCATGATCCGGGCACCGGATGCGCCAATGGGGTGGCCAAGCGCGCAGGCCCCGCCGTTGACGTTAACGATGCTGTGGTCCAGGTCCATTTCGCGCATGAACGCCATCGGCACCACCGCAAACGCTTCGTTCACTTCCCACAGATCAACATCGGATTTGGACCAGCCGATGCGATCCAGCAAGGCCTTGGCAGCAGGCACAGGCGCGGTTGTGAACCAGCCAGGTTCCTGGGCGTGCGACGTATGGCCAACGATGCGGGCACGCGCAGATTTTCGAATGTTGGAACCGGTGAGCACCAGGGCCGCAGCGCCATCGGAAATAGAAGAGGAATTAGCTGCAGTAACAGAGCCATCCTTGCGGAAAGCCGGTTTTAGATGCGGGATTTTGTCAGGCCGGGCTTGGCCCGGTTGTTCGTCAATATCTACGATGGTTTTGGATTTGCGCGATGCTACGGTAACTGACGCTATTTCTGCGTCAAACGCACCAGATTGCTGTGCCGTCAGCGCCCGTTCCAGTGACGCCAGTGCATAGGCATCCTGGGCCTGGCGGGTGAACTGGTATTTTTCAGCGCAATCTTCGGCGAATGTGCCCATTAGGCGGCCCTTGTCATAGGCGTCTTCCAGCCCGTCCAGGAACATGCTGTCGACCACTTGCCCATGACCAATACGGGCGCCACTGCGCATAGTTGTCAGCAGGTACGGCGCGTTGGTCATACTTTCCATACCACCAGCAACGATACTGCCATCATGGCCACCCACGATCTGGTCAAACGCCACCATCGCAGATTTCATACCTGAACCGCACATCTTATTTAGCGTCGTGGCAGGCACAGCTGGCCCCAAACCGGCGGCGAACCCGGCTTGGCGTGCAGGTGCTTGGCCCTGTCCGGCGGGCAACACGCACCCCATCAAAAGTTCAGTAACTTGATCAAGCGAGGTGCTTGCGTTTCTTATGGCGGCTGAAATGGCCGCACCGCCCAGGGTTGGCGCGTCCACCGCCGAAAATACCCCCTGAAATCCGCCCATTGGTGTGCGCACGGCGCCGGTGATGAATACGTCGGTCATGAATGCCCCTTTTGGTGCGATCTGCGTGTTGCATACCGAATTGTAACACTTGCCGTCTAGCCTGCCCGCAACACAATTGTGAGGGAAATCGCCATGCAGCTTATTTCGGAAAATTTTGACGATGGCCTTTTGATCAGGGTCGACCACGCACGCATTGATACCGCGGGCGCCGTTCAGTTCAAGGATCAGATGCGCGAACTAACCGCCAGCGCCCCGGACAGGATTTTGCTGGATCTGGAACAGGTCGGGTTTGTTGACAGCAGTGGGTTGGGCGCATTCGTTGCGTCAATGAAACAACTTAAAACTGGGCAGGTTCTGGAACTGGCATCGCTAACACCGACAGTGGATAAAGTTTTCCGGTTAACCCGAATGGATACTGTATTTACCATTCACCAATCATCGGCGGCGCTGTTTGAAGGGCAGCGTAAAATCGGCTAGCTATGTGGGAATATAAGTTTGGTTAAAAACATATTTCTGGCTGAAGATACTGCTGTATTTCATCGACATTTCAGCAGCGACCCAATTGCTGTTGCATCTGTAATAGAGGCTTTGACAGATCAATATCAGGTTTTCCACCTACCCGTCGGTGCCGTTTCAAACATTGAAATTGTCCTTAGCGAAGTGATCAACAACATAAATGAGTATGCCTATAGCGGTGCTGATAACGGACCGATTGAAATTTTGGCTGAGAAGAAGGCCTCCAAAGTAGCCTTTGAATTGGTAGATTGCGGGACTGAATTGCCGGGTGGGGCGCTGCCCCTTGGCACGCAGCAGGTGGTAAAATGTGATATAGAGGATTTGCCCGAAGGTGGATTTGGCTGGTCATTGATCCGGCAACTTTCCAGCGATCTGGAATATATCCGTCGCGATGGCGAAAACCACCTGTCCTTTGTCGTCACAATTGATGGGTCGTCACCAACAAATTGTTTGTTTCCAACGTTGATATTTCCTGGATATTAGAGTTGGCAACATAATAACTATTTTTATCAATGCCTTATGCGGTTTTATAGATTTCACTTAAAACTGGCATGCCGTCAAATTGCCGCAAAGCGTCCATAGTCGGGCCAAATTGCATTGCCAAAACAAACCTGTAGCTGCATATAGCTTCCCTCGGCGTTGCGTTTAACAGCCCCCACCCAGTGCGTAACGTCGAGGACTTCATCCCAAAATCTGTTGGAACTTGCCTGTTTCGCGCCTATGGTTTTTTGAACCTGTAAGGACGAAACATGCGTGATTTTCAGCTGCCCGGTAGGTCACCGGTATTTGCCACAAATGGTCTTTGTGCAACGTCACATCCATTAGCGGCGCAAACTGCCATCCAAATAATGCGCGATGGCGGCAATGCCGTCGATGCGGCCATTGCCGCGGCTGTATTGCTTGGCATTTGCGAACCGCAATCAACCGGTATCGGGGGCGATTGTTTTGTATTGCTTAAGCCTGCCGGGGATGAACAGGTTATCGCGCTAAATGGCTCGGGGCGCGCACCGGCCGGATTAAGCGCTGATGCGATGCGAGACGCCGGGCACAAAACTGTCCCGCTGAATGGCCCAGAGGCCGTGACCATCCCCGGCGCGGTTGATGCCTTTTGCCGATTGTCGAATGACAGGGGCAAACTTGGGCTGGCCGCCAGCCTAGCGCCAGCGATCCACTATGCGAAAGCCGGTATTCCGGTGACGCCAAGAACCGCGTTTGACTGGCAGGATGCGTATGAATTCCTGTCGGGAAGCGCGCGGGACTATTACGCAGACAACGGAAAGCCGTTGAATGTCGGTGACATTTATCGGCATCCGCAGCAAAGCACCGTATTGAAAAAAATCGCGGAACAAGGCCGTGCCGGATTTTATGAGGGCGATGTGGCCGACGATATGGTCGCGTCACTTAACGCGCTTGGTGGTGTTCACACATTGCAAGATTTTGCAGATACCAAATGCACCTATGGCGACCCAATTTCTGGCAACTATAAAGATACCGAGCTGGTTGAACATCCGCCAAATGGCCAGGGCGCGACAGCAATTTTGCTGGCAAATATATTGACGCATTTTGATCT
>CAXMPY010000042.1:0-14962 GCA_964195275.1 uncultured Paracoccaceae bacterium | reverse complement strand
CGCCAATCGTTTATGTCCTCGTCTGGAACCGCGCGAAAATCCAAACCAAGGTGGCAGTCTTTGGCCGTGATGTTGTGGGCGGTTCCACCCGAAATCACGCCAACATGGACCGTGGTGTATGGGGGGTCAAATAACGCCCCCAGCTTGCCGGGTTCTTTGGCCATATTTTCAGCATTCATCTGATTGGCCCATTCAATCAGCTTGGCGCCATACATAATCGCGTTCACGCCGGTATGCATGATGGACGAATGGACCTCAAAACCCCTTAGATGCGTTGCAAAACCTGTGCCACCCTTATGCGCCGTTACCGCCTTCATCATCGACGGTTCGCCAATAATTGCGGCGGCGGCTTTGGGTAAATTGGCAACCATTTTGTCGATCATCGGCGGTGCACCAACGCAGCCGACCTCTTCGTCATAACTTAGGGCAATTTGCAGGGGCCGCTTTATGCCCCTTTCTAACGCCCGCGGCACCGCCGCCAGCGCGATTGCGTCAAACCCCTTCATATCACAGGTGCCGCGGCCATAAAGCAGCCCGTCTTTTTCGACTACTGTGAAAGGATCAGTATCCCAAGCCTGCCCATCTACCGGCACCACATCTGTGTGGCCGGACAAAACAACACCGCCCGCCACCTCGGGGCCAACATT
Source organism: uncultured Paracoccaceae bacterium (assembly GCA_964195275.1). Lineage (GTDB taxonomy): Bacteria > Pseudomonadota > Alphaproteobacteria > Rhodobacterales > Rhodobacteraceae > NVTR01. Next base: position 14,315 of record CAXMPY010000042.1, on the reverse strand, counting down.
GGCGTAAAGCGCCGCCTTTTGCCCGGTGGCATCATATACCCGGTGCGAAATGACGCCGTAACCTGACAAATAATCTTCAACCCAGTCAACCAAAGCCAGATTGCTATCGCGGCTGACAGTCGGAAACGACACTAATTTTTCAAGAATTTCACGGGCGGTCAAGGGTTGACCCATTCAAAGCTCCATAAATTGGGAATCGGCGTAAATCTGTTCCGACAAATCAGAATGGTCAAGACCCAGCAAAGGTTTATTGACTGTTTGTTCAAATAAATCTGATTGCTGCCAGATATAGGTTGCCGTGACGAATTTTGATGCTAGGTTTCCCCAATGCCTGCTGTCGGGCAACGACCCGGATACTTTTTAAACAGCAAAAAGAACTGCTTGGGGGGAACTTATATGCCCGATGGGGCTGCGCCGGTCCTTGATGTCAGGGACCTCAGAACTGTGTTCAAAACGCGCACCGGCGAGGTGCACGCGGTCAATTCAATTAGTTTTGACTTGAAGCCGGGCGAATTGCTGGGCGTTGTCGGCGAAAGCGGATCAGGCAAATCCGTGGCCATGATGTCGCTGATCAGCCTACTGCCGATGCCGCCCGCAGAAATTCGCAACGGTCAGGTTCTGTTTGACGGGTTGGATTTGTTGCAAAGCGACGATGACACCTTGCGAGCCATTCGGGGCGCCAAGATCGGCTTTGTATTTCAGGACCCTATGACATCGCTTAACCCGGTATTCACCGTTGGGTTTCAACTGATGGAACCCGTGTTAAAACACATGGGCATGAACAAACGCGCTGCGCGCGCGCGCGCAGCAGAACTGCTGGAACTGGTCGGCATCCCCGATGCACCAGCAAGGTTGCGCGATTATCCACATCAGTTTTCCGGCGGCATGCGACAACGTGTGATGATCGCCATCGCATTGGCCTGTGACCCGCAGGTCCTAATTGCAGATGAACCCACGACTGCATTGGATGTCACCATTCAGGCGCAAATTCTGGAACTGGTGAAAGAGTTACGCCAAAAACTGGGCATGGCAATCGTCTGGATAACCCATGATCTGGGTGTGATAGCCGGCATCGCAGACCGGGTGATCGTGATGTATGGTGGCCAAATTGTTGAACAGGCCACTGTAAAAGAACTGTTCGGAAATCCTCAGCACCCCTACACCCGCGCCTTGTTGGAAACCATTCCGTCTGTTCGGGGTCAGCGAGAAGACAAATTGCAGGTTATCCAAGGTCAGCCACCCATAATGGGCGCGGCGCCGACCGCTTGCCCCTTTGCCGCCCGTTGTGCCCAGGCTTTTGAAAAATGTTGGAACGAAAACCCAGCTCGAATTTCTGTCGACGCTGGTCACGACGTTGCTTGTTTTTGGGACCCGGTCAGCGGGGGCGAACGTCATGCTTGATGGTCCTGTTTCACGGAATAAACTGGTCGAAGTCAGCGGTCTGAAAATGCATTTTCCGATCAATGCGGGGTTGCTGCGCCGCCATGTGGGCGACGTTAAGGCCGTGGATGGCGTGTCATTTGATATTTATGAAGGTGAAACCCTTGGATTGGTCGGTGAAAGCGGCTGTGGCAAATCGACCTGCGGGCGGGCGCTGCTGCGGCTGTACGAATTAACCGACGGTTCGGTTCATATTGACGGTAATGACATTGCCCAAGCGTCCCCCGAGGAATTGCGCCAAATGCGTCCCACCATGCAGATGGTTTTTCAGGACCCACAGGCCAGCCTGAACCCTCGGATGACTGTGGCAAACATTATTGGTGAACCACTTAGCGAACATACCAAAGGCACAAAATCCGAACGCGAAGCCCGGATTTACGAATTAATGGATTCTGTTGGTCTTAACCGCGATTTCGCCGACCGATATCCCCACGAATTTTCCGGGGGCCAGCGACAACGTATTGGTATCGCACGGGCGCTGGCATTAAATCCAAAATTCATCGTTTGTGACGAACCAATTGCAGCATTGGATGTATCCATTCAGGCGCAGGTTGTTAATCTGCTTGAAGACCTGCAAAAACGATTTGGCCTAACATACCTGTTTATCAGCCATGATCTGTCGATGGTGCGCCATATCGCCGATCGTGTGGCGGTCATGTATCTTGGTAAAATCGTCGAATTAGCGCCGCGCGAAGCCCTGTATCACACGCCATTGCATCCCTATACCCAAGCCCTGCTGTCAGCGGTCCCCGAAGCCGACCCAACGGCCGAGGCCGCAGCAGACCGAATTATTTTGCAAGGCGATGTTCCGTCGCCGTCCAATCCACCAAAGGGGTGCAATTTTTGCACCCGTTGCCCGGTGGTGATGGATATTTGCAAACAGATCGACCCGGAATTCAAAGAAGTGGCGACAGGGCATTATGCGGCCTGTCACCGCCTTGATGAAACCGAAAACCAGTTCGCCAATTCAATGGCGGCACCCGAGGAAATCGAGCTAATTCAACAAGGAGAGACTTAATATGAGTTTGAAACATACCCTATGGGGCGCAGCTGCTGCTGTTGCGATGCTGCCGCTTGCAGCAAACGCAGAGCGTGGCTCGGACGGCGACGTCAAACTGATTTATTGGCAAGCGCCATCAATCATGAACCCATATCTTTCCGGTGGTACAAAAGATCTAGAGGCAGCTAGCCTCGTGATCGAACCACTGGCACGATATGACGAAAACGGCTCGCTTGTCGCGTGGCTGGCTGAAAGTGTTCCGACCGTTGCCAATGGCGGCGTGGCAGAAGACCTAAAGTCGATCACCTGGAAGCTAAAGCCAGGCCTACTTTGGGCGGACGGAACGCCGGTTACTTCGGCTGACGTTAAATTCACTTGGGAATATTGCACCGCAGACGGTGGCGGTTGTGCCCAGGCGGAAAAATTCAACGACATCACAGACGTTGAAACACCTGATGACCTGACTGTGGTCGTTCGGTTCGGCGTGGCCAAGCCATTCCCATATGGCCCATTCGTGGCCTATGAAAACCCGATCATCCAAGCGGCGCAGTTTGCCGATTGTCTGGGCGCCAAGGCACCTGAATGTACCGAAGCGAACTTTAACCCAATTGGTACCGGTCCGTTCACCGTAACTGATTTCCGTCCAAACGACGTGATCACGCTGGCAGCGAACCCAAACTATCGCGACCCGGCTAAACCTGCGTTTGCAACTGTGACCTTCAAAGGTGGCGGCGACGCAACCGCGGCAGGTCGTTCAGTGCTGGAAACAGGTGAATTTGATTATGCCTGGAACCTGCAATTGGCACCCGATGTTCTGGCCGGTATGGCCGCAGCGGGCAAAGGCCAGACAGTATCTGGTTTTGGTACGCTGGTTGAACGGATCATGGTCAATCTGACAGATCCAAGTGCTGATCTTGGTGACGAGCGTGCAACGCTTGCACACCCGCATCCGTTCCTAAGCGACATCAACGTGCGCCAAGCATTGTCGATGGCGATTGATCGGGAATTGCTGGTTGAAATCGGCTACGGCGTTGCAGGTAAAGTCACCTGTAATATCCTACCAGCACCGGCAATTTATGCATCCACTGCCAACGATGCCTGCATGACGCAGGATATCGGTGCAGCGAATGCTAAGCTGGATGCAGCTGGCTGGACCGTGGGTGGTGATGGCGTCCGCACAAAAGACGGTATGCGTCTGAGCATGCTGTATCAGACATCAACCAACGCCGTGCGTCAGGATTTCCAGGCGCTGATCAAGCAGTGGTGGGGCGAAATCGGTGTTGAAACCGAATTGCGCAACATTGATGCGTCGGTATTCTTTGGGTCAGACCCAGGTTCACCTGACACGTATCAAAAGCTGTGGGCTGACGTTGAAATGTATGCCAACAACTTTTCTGGTTCCGACCCAGAGGCGTATATGGCCAACTGGCATTCCGGTCAAATTCCAAGCCCGGATACACAGTGGCAGGGCAACAACATGCCTCGTTTTGTGAACGCCGAGTATGACGCGATGGTTGCCGAAATGTCTGTCACTGCAGACATCGACGAACGTGCGCGTCTTGCCAAATCGATGAACGATTTGCTGATGCAGGAATTCGTGATGATCCCACTGGTCTATCGCGGCCGGGTTTCAGCACATTCCAACAGCTTGGGTGGCGTCAAGTTGAACACATGGGACAGCGAGCTGTGGAATGCAGCTGACTGGTTCCGTCAGTAAAGATAATCGGATGCCCGCGCGCATTGTGCGGGCATCCACCCCATTTCTGCACAGACGACTGAACCGAGGCGCCGCTAATGCTCACTTACACGATACGCCGTTTGCTGATCGCGTTCCCGACGCTTCTGTTCATTGGTCTGATCATTTTTCTGTTGCTCGAACTGGCGCCGGGCGATCCGATGTCGCAGGTTCCCTTAACGGTTCCCCCCGAAGTCAAAGAAAAAATGCGCGAGGCCTTGGGGTTGGGCGAACCAACCCATGTCCGGTTTTACAAATGGCTTGTGCAGTTTTTCATCATCGAACCGCAAGTGTTTCTGGACAACACCATTGGCAGTACTTTCGCTGAAGGCAAACAGCGCGTCATATCCTGGCAAACACGTTCGCCCGTTATGGATATTGTCGTTCAGCGTATTCCACAGACATTGTGGGTCGTTGGCATGTCGTATGTTGTTGGCGTGCTTATCGCGCTGCCGATCGGTATTATTTCTGCCTACCGGCAATATTCAGTTTTTGATCAAGTCGGCACGTTCGTATCAATGGTGGGCTTTTCGGTACCGCCGTTCTTTTCCGGCGTCCTGATCATTGTCATATTTTCGGTCCATTTGGGCTGGTTCCCATCAATCTACGACACAACACTGGTCGTGAATTCCTGGGAAACATTCGTCACCCAACTTAAACAAATGATCATGCCCGTGATGGTATTGGCCCTGCAAACCACAGCCCAGATCAGCAGGTTTATGCGCGCCTCGATGCTGGACAACCTTAATCAGGATTATGTACGCACCGCGCGCGCCAAGGGTTTAACCGAAAGCGTGGTCGTCATGACCCATGTTTTGCGCAATTCGATGATCCCGGTGGTCACCGTGATCGCGCTTGGGGTGCCCGGGATTTTCGGTGGTGCCATAATTACCGAGCAAGTTTTCAAAGTGAACGGTGTCGGTCAATTGTTGATCACGTCAATCTACGCAAATGATATCCCGATGGTACAGACCATAACGTTTATCTTCGCCGTACTGATCGTGGCGTTCAATCTGATCGCCGATGTTCTTTACGGCGTTCTTGACCCAAGGATCCGCTATGACTGATACAACGCAGGTTTCAGCCCCCCAGGATGATGGCAGCGGCCACCGCGCGCCCCGTAACCAATGGTGGGATGTGTGGGACCAATTCAAGACTCACAAGGGAGCATTGATTGGGGCGGCTTTCTTTTTGTTCGTCGTTCTGGCGGTGTTCATTGGTCCGCTGATCTGGGCGCTGGAACCGACTTATATCGATATACGGTCGCGTAATCAGGGGCCGTCCCTGTCGCACCCATTTGGCACTGATCAACTGGGGCGCGACACTTTTGCGCGCATGCTTAAGGGCGGGCAAACCTCGGTCGCGGTTGGATTAACGGCGATGGCATTGTCCTTACTGCTGGGCACAACAATTGGCGTTTTGGCGGGCTATTTCAAACGGTTGGACGGCCCGCTAATGCGTTTTACCGACCTGTTTCTTGCCCTTCCAATATTGCCCCTGTTGCTGGTTATTATTCTGTTGTTTCGTGATCCCCTGCGCAGCGCATTTGGCCCAGAAACCGGTATTTTTATCCTGATCGTTTTTGTCATCGGCATCACCAGCTGGATGCAAACCGCCCGGATTGTGCGTGGTGATGTTCTGGCCCTGAAAGAACGCGAATTTGTTCTGGCAGCGCGATCGATCGGCACGCCAAACCGACGCATGATTACCCGGCATATTCTACCTAATGTGATGTCACCGATCATGGTGTCGGCAACTTTAGGTATTGCCACCGCCATTATCACAGAAAGCGCATTGTCATTCCTTGGCCTTGGTTTTCCCAGCGATTTTCCGACCTGGGGGCGGCTGTTGTTTGATGCCACAGATTATTTGCAACAATACCCAGAACGGGTGATCTGGCCAGGGCTGGCAATATCGCTAACGGTGCTTAGTGTGAACTATATCGGCGACGGCTTGCGTGACGCGCTGGACCCCCGCATTCGGGGCCGCTAACGCCTTCTTCTTTTTAAATATATCCGCCCGCGCGACAGTGCAAATCGCCCGCAGGGCTTAAAAAAATAAGCCCCCGACCTGTCGGGGGCTTTCCGTTAATTCAACAGCGGCAACAAACTGTCGACACTGGCCTTGGCATCGCCAAAAAACATCCGGGTGTTCTCTTTGTAAAACAACGGATTTTCGATACCGGAATAGCCCGTGCCTTGACCACGCTTAGACACAAACACCTGCTTGGCCTTCCAACATTCCAACACCGGCATACCAGCAATCGGGCTGTTGGGGTCTTCCTGTGCCGCTGGGTTTACGATGTCATTTGAGCCGATAACAATGGCCACATCTGTGTCCGGGAAATCTGCGTTGATCTCATCCATTTCCAGCACGATGTCATAGGGTACCCGCGCTTCGGCCAGCAGAACATTCATGTGCCCTGGCAATCGACCGGCAACTGGATGAATGGCAAAGCGTACGGTTTTACCTTTGTCGCGCAACCGCTTGGTCAGCTCGCTAACCGATTGCTGCGCCTGTGCCACCGCCATGCCGTAGCCGGGTATGATGATAACGCTGTCCGCGTCATTCAGTGCCGACGCGACACCCCCGGCATCAATCGCAACCTGTTCGCCTTCGACTTTCATTGTGGGCCCAGTTGGGCCACCAAAACCGCCCAGGATCACGGCCAGGAATTTCCGGTTCATCGCCCGACACATAATGTAGCTTAGAATCGCACCCGAACTACCCACCAGCGCCCCGGTCACGATCAGCAGATTGTTGCCCAATAAAAATCCGGTCGCAGCCGCGGCCCAGCCGGAATAGCTGTTCAGCATGCTGACCACCACCGGCATATCTGCGCCACCAATGGCCATGACCAGATGCGCACCGATCACAAACGCAAGCAACGTCATCACATAAAGCGTCCAACTGCCAGCCTGGTTCATATACAGGAACAACAGGATGATCGACGCGGCCAGCATCAGTATGTTCCAGACATGCCGCCCCGGCAGGATCAACGCTTTGCCGTCCAACCGTCCAGCCAGTTTACCATAAGCGATGACAGACCCAGTGAACGTTATGGCACCAATAAACACCCCAAGGAAAATCTCGACCTCGTGAATGATTTTCTCGGCACCTACCAGATGCCCCGGATTAAAGTCAGAGTTTAGTCCGATGAACACGGCCGCCAACCCGACGAATGAATGCAGGATCGCCACCAATTGTGGCATACCTGTCATTTCGACCCGTTTTGCAACCAGCGTGCCAACCACGGCGCCGCCAATCAGCATCATGATCAACAGCGCGCTCAGATCGACCTGCGGCCCGAAAATTGTTGCGATCACCGCAATGGCCATCCCGAAAATACCGTACCAGACGGCGCGTTTGGCTTTTTCCTGATTAGACAGCCCGCCAAGGGCCAAGATGAATAGCACAGAAGCCGCGATATAGGCGGCGGTTTGAATACCGAATGTCATGGCTAATCCCGCCTTAAGATTTCTGGAACATTTGCAACATCCGTCGGGTCACCATAAAGCCCCCGACAATGTTGATGGTGGCAATCAAAACCGAAAATGCGGCCAGGATCGTCACAATCGCGCTGGATGATCCGATTTGCAGCAAAGCCCCAACAATAATGATCCCCGATATCGCGTTGGTGATCGCCATCAGTGGTGTATGCAGCGCGTGGCTAACATTCCAGATTACTTGAAATCCGATAAAGACCGACAGCACGAATACGATCAAATGCTGCATGAAATCTGGCGGTGCGTAATTGCCGACAAGCAACATCAGCAGGCCACCAACGGCCAGCAGCGTCACCTGGGACCGCGTTGCCTTGGCGAAATCAGCCTTTTCTGCTGCCAGCTTTTGCTCCGGCGTCAGTTCGGGCGCAGCCGGTGTCGGTTTGCGCGCCGCGATCGCCTGAATTTTTGGCGGCGGTGGTGGGAACGTGACTTTACCTTTAAACGTCGCGGTCGCCCCACGGATCACATCGTCATCCATGTCATGCTTGATCTTACCGTTTTTATCGGGTGTCAGATCTGCCACCATATGGCGCACGTTATTGGCGTAAAGCGTGCTGGATTGCGCCGCCATTCGGCTGGGGAAATCGGTATAGCCAATGATGGTCACGCCGTTTTTACTGACGATCTTTTCGTCCATCACGGTCAGGTCACAATTGCCACCCCGCTCGGCAGCCAGATCGATTACCACTGAACCCGGCTTCATCATCGCCACCATGTCTTTCAGCCACAGCTTAGGCGCATCCCGGCCCGGGATAAGCGCGGTTGTAATGACGATATCAATATCAGGCGCCAGCGCCCGGAACTTTTCAAGTTGCTTTTCACGAAATTCGGGGCTGGAAGGCGCCGCATAGCCGCCGGTTGCCGCGCCATCTGCCTGATCTTCCTCAAACTCAAGGAATACAAACTCTGCCCCCATACTTTCGATCTGCTCTGCTGTTTCAGGACGCACATCAAACGCCAGCGTGATCGCCCCTAAAGAGGTGGCGGTACCGATGGCGGCCAACCCGGCAACCCCGGCCCCTATCACCAATATGCGGGCTGGCGGAACTTTCCCCGCCGCTGTTACCTGGCCAGTAAAGAAACGCCCGAAATTGTTCCCGGCTTCGATCACCGCGCGATAGCCCGCGATATTGGCCATCGAACTTAGCGCGTCCATCTTTTGCGCCCGGCTGATCCGGGGCACCATATCCATTGCGATCAGATTGGCACCGCTCGCGTTTACCTTGGCCATCAGGGCATCGTTCTGACCCGGATAGAAAAACGAAATCAGCGTTTGCCCTTTGCGCAGGCGTTTTGTTTCGGCAGGTTCTGGCGGTCGCACCTTAGTGACAATATCCGCCGCTTTCCAAAGCGCGGCTGCGGTTTTCACCACTTCAACACCGGCGTCTTTATAGGCGGCGTCGGCAAAGCCAGCCGCTTTGCCAGCACCCGACTGTATCACGCAGCTATGGCCGAGTTTTTGCAATTGCGCCGCACTTTCGGGCGTCATTGCCACCCGTGCTTCGTCGTCAAATATTTCTGTCGGTGTGCCGATTTTCACGTTTCAGTTCCCTTGAATAATTTTGCACGAGCCCGCCACTTATGCGGTCCTTACACTTGGGTTGTCCGGGCAGCAAGCCGACCAATTACCCAAGCAGATTACCTATTACCACCAGCGTTTGGTTTTTTCCGACCAATCGTCGAATTCTTTGCCAAAAAATGCCCGCAATTTTTCCTCTTCGCCGTCAATGAAACGTCGGTTGATCACCATCGGGAATATCCACAATAACAATATTGCCGACAGCGAACCCCACCAGACAATCCCGGCGCCAAGAAACAGCAGGTCCGCGACATATATCGGGTTGCGCGTGCGCCGGAAAATACCCGCTGTTACCAGCGCATCGGGGTCCTGTCGGGGTATCATCGTGGTTTTGGCGCGCCCCATTTGGACCGTCGCCAACACCGTCAGAACCACACCTGCCAACACCAATATCAACGACAACACCCCCAAATATGGCAGTGACACAACCGTTTGTGGAAAAAACCGCGACAAAGCCCAGGCGACAATCAGAAACCCGGCCAACCAGAATGGTGGGCTATCAAGTATTTTCATTCTTTTCCTGCCCTATTGTTAACGTAACCTATTGGTGCCCTGTTCAGGTGTTAACAGACTTGCCACGGATATGACCACATCACAATTTTCCACAGGCTGGCGACAGTTGTCGAAATGGTCGCATTTTTTACAGTGGTTATATTTGCAGTTTGAATATTGATCGGACCGCGAGGGTTTTCAAAATTGGGTTGCGGCTGGCACGAAGGCGGTTCAGTTTATACCCGAACAGGAGTCTTTGATGTCAGGTATATTGCACGGAAAACACGCGCTGGTGACAGGTGGCGGCACAGGAATAGGTTTGGCAATCGCGTCGGTTCTGGCGAATGCCGGTGCCCGCGTCACCATCACCGGGCGGCGTGCTGATGTATTGGAACAGGCGGCGCAATCAACGTCCGATCTGTACCCACACACAATGGATGTCACTGAACAATCAAATGTCTCGGCCGCGATCAAACAGGCCGTCGTGGATCGTGGCCCGATTGATATTTGCATTGCGAATGCTGGCATTGCCGAAGGTCGTGGATTGGCGAAAACCGATCTGGATTTTTGGCGACGGATCATGACCACAAACCTTGATGGCGCGTTTCTGACAATTCGTGAATGCATGAAATCGATGCATGACTTGCCCTGGGGGCGGGTGATTGCAGTGTCGTCGATTTCTGGTTTGCGCGGCTCGCGCGGAACAGCCGCCTACACAGCATCCAAGCATGGCGTTTTGGGCCTGATCCGGGCACTTTCGGTGGACTATATGGGCACGGGGATCACGTTCAATGCGCTGTGTCCGGGCTATGTCGACACCCCGATTATCGAACAAAACGTGTCGTTGATTGCGGCGCGCACTGGCCTAAGCGACGCAGACGCCAGGGCCAGAATGGTTGACGCAAACCCACATGGCAAACTGATTGCGCCCCAAGAAGTGGCGGCAGCCGCGATTTGGCTCTGCGCGCCTGGGTCAGACAGCGTAAATGGCCAGGCGGTTGAAATTGCAGGGGGGCAAGTTTGATGAATTTTGCGGACACTAAAGACATGTTTCATTTGCCAGAAGGGGTGATCTATCTGGACGGAAACTCGCTTGGACCCTTGCCCAAGGCCGCGACCGAACGCGTGCGCATAACAATGCAGGATGAATGGGGCGAATTGCTGATCACCGGCTGGAACAAAGCCGGTTGGATGGCGCAACCAACCAAACTGGCAGACCGCGTTGGCCGGTTGATCGGGGCGCCCAGTGGAACGATGGTATTGGGCGACACATTATCGATTAAGGTCTATCAGGCACTGGCGTCGGCACTAGAAATGCGCCCGGGGCGCAAGGTGATCTTGTCAGATACCGGCAATTTCCCCAGCGACCTTTACATGGCCGACGGTCTGATCCGGTCGTTGAACCAGGGACATATATTAAAAACCGTGCCACACCAGGACGTCGCGGCCCATATTTCCGAAGATGTGGCCGTGCTGATGCTGACCGAAGTTGGCTATGGCACTGGCCGCATGCATGACATGGTGGGATTGACCAAACAGGCCCATGCCGCCGGCGCCCTAACCGTTTGGGATCTGGCGCATTCTGCCGGCGCGATCCCGGTGGATGTGACCGCAGCCAAAGCAGATTTTGCAGTTGGCTGCACATACAAATACTTGAATTCCGGCCCCGGTGGTCCAGCCTTTATCTACGTCGCGCCTAAACATGCCGAAATGGCCCGCCCTGCCCTTTCCGGTTGGTTGGGGCACGCCGCGCCATTTTCCTTTGATTCAGACTATCGCCCCGGTGGTGGCATCGAACGGATGCGGGTCGGCACGCCGCCAATTTTGCAATTGGCCAGTCTAGACGCATCTTTGGACATCTGGGACCAGGTTGAAATGCAGGATGTGCGTGCGCGATCAATAGAACTGACTGAATTGTTTATTGAACTTGTCCAGGATACCTGCCCACAGCTTACCCTTGCATCACCCCGAGACCCGAACCATCGTGGCTCGCAGGTCTCGTTTACCCATGATAACGGCTACGCGATCATGCAGGCGCTAATTTCGCGCGGCGTAATCGGTGATTTTCGCGCCCCCAACGTCCTGCGGTTTGGTTTCACGCCGCTTTACATTGACCATGATGATGTACGCGGCGCTGCGGCCATTCTGGCTGAAATACTGGCGAAAAATCTGTGGGACACGACTGAATTCAAGACCATCGCCAGAGTTACCTAGAGCGGGCGGGACTATTACGGTCATTAGGGTCTTAGCAGCGATTGGAAAACCTGCTTTACCATCAAGTCCGGCCAGAATAGCCGTCAATTTGAACGGCACGTCATTTTTCGCAATGACTTCATTCTTAAGACAGCAATTGAACCGAACCGCGAAACAGGCCGATACTGCGCTAGGCGATTTTCAATCCAGCCGAAACCTGCCCGGTTGACCACGCTCGCACCGCATCACCAAACGCTGAAAACAGGGGGCGCGACACGGGGTCATCAGCGGCATTCCATTCCGGGTGCCACTGTACCGAAAGGGTAAATCCGGGCGCGTCGCGTACATAAATCGCCTCGGCGGTGCCATCATCTGCATGTCCGTCCACAACAATCCGCATGCCCGGCGTATCGATGCCTTGTCCGTGTAGGGTGTTGGTCATCACACTGTCAGATCCACAGACGTCGTCAAATACGCCGCCTTTGCTGAACTGCACCCGGTGGCGTAACTCAAACTTTTCTTCCAACGTGCCATCTGGCGGCATCCTGTGGTTCATGACGCCGTTCAGATCACGAATTTCCGGGTGCAGCGTGCCACCCATTGCGACGTTAACTTCTTGAAAACCGCGGCAGACCCCGAAAAACGGCTGGCCAGTTTCAACGCAAGCCCGCACCAGCGGCAAAGTTATCGCGTCACGGGCCCGATCAAAATCACCGTGGCCTTTGGTTGCCGGCTTGCCATATTCTTCGGGATGGACATTGGGCCGCGCGCCAGTCAGCAGAAAGCCGTCAAATAATGCCATTAATTCAGGCACCGAAACATAATCCGGGTTGGCCGGGATAAGGACCGGCATGCATCCTGAAACCGCCGCCACTGCGGCAATATTCATCGTGCCCCCGGTCAGAACCGGATATTCGTTATCCAGTAAAGCGGTGTTCCCGATGATGCCAATTGTCGGTCTTGCCATATGTTTTGGTTCCCTGATCCCGGCCAATATACAGTGCATTAATGGGCTGGAAAGGGTAAAATTGTTCAAATTTGGTCACGGACTGCTGTGGTTGTTTCTATTCTGTGCCACCCTTCCAACACCAGAAAACTAGATCCAAATGATACACGGCAAGAATTACAGTGGGATCATAAGCGAAATATGTGCGCCCCCTTGCCCCGCAATTCGGGCTGCCGTAAACACCCGCTGACAATTCAACAGGACCATCGCCATGCTTGACACTGAAATTACCCCACCTGTTCCCACAAAAATTTCGGGCGCGACCGGCGATTGGGAACTGGTTATCGGGCTGGAAGTTCATGCGCAGGTTTCTTCGCGTGCGAAATTGTTTTCCGGGGCCTCGACCAAATTCGGCGCCGAGCCCAATTCAAACGTCGCATTCGTGGATGCAGCGATGCCCGGGATGTTGCCCGTGATCAACGAATATTGCGTCGAACAGGCGGTGCGCACTGGGCTGGGTTTAAAGGCGAAAATCAACCTGAAATCGGCCTTTGATCGCAAAAACTATTTCTACCCTGACCTGCCGCAAGGTTACCAAATTAGTCAATTATATCAACCAATTGTCGGTGAAGGCGAAGTGCTGGTTGAATTGGGTGACGGCACCGCGCGACTGGTGCGGGTGGAACGTATTCATATTGAACAGGACGCCGGTAAATCGATCCATGATATGGACCCGAACATGTCGTTTGTGGATCTGAACCGGACCGGTGTGGCTTTGATGGAAATCGTGTCGCGGCCCGATATTCGCGGCCCCGAGGAAGCCGCCGCCTACGTGGTGAAAATGCGTCAGATTTTACGGTATCTGGGTACCTGCGACGGCAATATGCAAAATGGTAATCTGCGGGCAGATGTTAACGTGTCGGTCTGTCGTCCCGGGGACTATGAAAAATACCGGGAAAGCAATGATTTCAAACACTTGGGTACACGGTGCGAAATCAAAAATATGAATTCAATGCGGTTTATTCAGGCCGCCATTAACCATGAAGCACGCCGTCAAATCGGCATTCTTGAGGATGGCGGTTCGATCGATCAGGAAACCAGGTTATACGACCCGGATAAGGACGAAACCCGCTCGATGCGCAGCAAGGAAGAAGCCAATGACTACCGTTACTTTCCGGACCCCGATTTACTGCCGGTCGTGATCACTGCAGAAGACATCGAGCGAATTCGAGCTGCCTTGCCCGAGCTACCGGAACAGAAAAAGCAGCGTTACATAACAGAATTTGAGCTGTCGAACTACAACGCCGAGCTGCTGGTTGCCAGTCGCGATACCGCGCTCTATTTTGAAGCAGCCATTGAAAATACGGCAGTTTCTGCGGCTCAGCTCGCAAACTGGATTCTCGGCGATCTCGCCGGGGCTTTGA
>CAXMPY010000041.1:14777-15185 GCA_964195275.1 uncultured Paracoccaceae bacterium | reverse complement strand
TGAAACCCGCTGTGATTGCGGACAAGCCAGTGCACGGTTTTCGGTAAAGCCGAGGGCCCGGTTTCGCTGCCACTGTACAAAATGTCAGAGTGTGTACAAGTCGGCTTATGGGGATGCTCTGGTTTTCCGACGTGGACAGGTCCGAATTGCCGACAAAGACAAAATCAAATGGGTTTACACTGTGCGTCCGTCGCCGCTGATCCGAGGCTTATGCAAGACTTGCAACGGCCCGGTGCTTGCACATTTTTTCGGGGCCCTGTCGATGGTACCGGCTCTTTCGGTGTCCGGACTGGAATTGCCGCCGGTTAACTGTGATATTTATTATCGGACGCGAACCAAAGATATTAACGACGTTGTCCCGAAATACGAGGGTGCCCTAACGACATATGCCGGATTGACCATGCCTTT